>JBAYVI010000009.1:0-39163 GCA_041674625.1 Melioribacteraceae bacterium
AAATTTTTGGTAGTACCGCTATTCTGCACCTCCCATTGCGATTTAATTGTAGTTGAAGTAAAAAGAAGTATAATTGAAAGAAGAATTGATATGTAACTTATTTTTTTCATAACCCATCGCTGTAATTTATGTTAATCAGAAGAAGAAAATATTTTTAAATACAAATATTTATAATTTTTGTTTTGATTTCATAATAGATGATAGGAGAGTAATGTCTTTTTGGTTATAAATAATAAATAAAATATTACTGATCGGAATAAAGTTTTCTTTTTCATAAAAATATCCCATTTCGTTTTTTTATCTGAAAATATAATAGCAAAAAGTTAATTGAAAAAATAGTGTAAAAAATTTTACCTTAATTTTATCCCGCATTTTCTTGATATGATTAATTCAAAGAGGTAAATTCTTTGTTAAGTATTTTGAGAAAGCGTAATTTATAAAGAAAAGTTTTTCTAAAACTTTATTCGGAATAATTCTATATCAACTAATTTAGATTGTTCGATTAAATCTTTGTGAGTGAATGAAGTTTGATTTATGAGCAGAGCTTGAGATTGAATTTCATTTTCATTCACAATTTCATCTTCTCAATAAAGTGAAAACTGAAAGAAGAAAAAAAGGGTCGGGAATTTTAAGATAAAATCCCCGGCCCCGCGCCCTCACCATCCGCTTAACACGGATTTATTTAATCTACAACCAACACATACCAAGTTAATTTTATATTCACTATCTACATAACACGGATTTATTTTATTAAAATCATCTTCTTGAAATCAGAAAATGAGTTTGTTCTAATTGAATAGATATATATGCCACTTGCGTAATGATTTGCATTCCATTTCACTTGATGATATCCTGCATCCAATTCGCTATTAATTAATTCGGCAACTCTTTCACCAAGTATGTTATAAATCTCTATACGGACTTTAGCCATCTCCGGCAGACCGAATTTTATTATCGTTTCGGGATTAAATGGATTGGGGTAGTTTTGAAATAATTGATACTCTACCGGAATAGTTAGATTTGAAATCGATAACGAAAGCTCATTCAGATTGAATGTATATTTTTCACCTTTACTTAATGAAATCTCCTTTCCCGAAGTTGGATCTATAAATGTTATCGCACTTCCCACTGAGGATATAGTAATCAAATTTGTTGGTGATTGAATTTTGAGTAGTCCGTTTTTGGATTCCACAGAGGAATTATTTGCAAATCGAACATCGAACATATTCCCCGGTGGAAGTGGCGGAAGTTCGTAATATTCAGTCTCTTCTTTTTTATTTGAAAGATAGACCGTTTTTGAATTGTTTATTCCATCAGATACAATTATTTTGTTCCAGTCAGTCGGTATTTCTATTTTCTTTAATGGAGCAGATGGATTGGCAGTAAATTTAATTTTACCGTCAGAATTAGTTCTCACCCAGTAGCCATAACTCGGCAATAAAGCAGATAAAGATGAATATCCGACAGTGGAAGAGAATCCGAAAATTTGAGTAGTAATAATATTTGCCGGTTCGGTTACAAGTCCTTGAACCAAAGTAGTTTCAGCAAATCCGCCAATAATATTCCATCCTTTTTTTACTTCGATAAATTCTTCGGGTCGATTGCCTTGAATTATTACACTGTCGTTTTCTGCGAACCGAGCCCAAAAACCAACCGAATACGGAATATTCTGTAAGATTTTATATTCGCCCTCATAACCATATACTGAAGCAATTGTATTAGGGAAAACATTCGTATATAGCATATAGGGGTTTTCTACGGGCAGAGAGAGTAAGTTCCAACCTGATTCATATTTTATTGTAAATGCCTGATTACCGAATTTTACTTTGAACTGTTTTTCATAAATAGCTGATTGCATTCCGTTATTGGCTTCTATAAAGAAACTAATTGTATAAGTGGAATCAACAGTCAATTCAGAACAGTCAATTTGAAAAGATATTTCCTCAGGATTTACACCTGCTAATGATGTAACTTTCTTTAATTCACCAAAATAGCCCACGCCATTAATTACATAGTACATCTTTTTTATTTCAAGGTTTTGTTGAATTGGGGACTGTTGAAGATAGACTATTCGTGAGGATAATCCGCTCCACCTTCCGAAAGTATCGAGTGCACGAAAATGAATAAGATGAAGCCCTTCTGTCATTCCGTCTAATGAAACAAGGTAATTTTTAATAATGTTTTCATCGGCAGTTATTGGTATCGGATTTCCCATACCAAATCCCGGATCATTATCAAAATAATATTCGATAGCCTTTATTTTTAGATTGCTCAAATTATAGAAGTCTTCGCAATAAAAAATTCTCGATTCACGATGGCTAAGCTTACCGTTGATATCCTTAGAAACAATAAAAAGAGTGTGAAGACCCGGAGAAAGAGAAAAGAGATCGATTGTGTAATTGATTTCTAACTTATTGTCGATAGAAATAGGAATTGAATGAAGAGTTCCGGTTGTAATTTCTTCATCGATTGCGTAATAAAGTTTATCGAAATCGGGAGTAGTATTAAGAATTTTTTCGACATAGATCATGCGGTAATGAGTATCGCTGAATTTTCCATTGCTATCGTAAGTCCGCATAAATAGAGTATGAAGTCCTGCGGATATTGATGAAAGATCGATATTAAAATCGAATGCCTCTTCAGTAAGTCCGAAGGCGGCTACTCTAATACCTTTACCAAATCCGGGATCGGAATCGATCGAGTATTCCGCGTAAAGGAGAGTGGCGTTTCCCGATTGTGAATAAAGGATTATAGGGAAAGTGATTATAATAATTAAATATTTTATGAAATTTTTCATTACGATATCAATTATTTGTTCTTGCTTTTATAATTACATTTAAACCATTATCGATAGTGCCGACTGCGGGAATAGTAAGTTCATAAATTATAGGAATAGCCGGCAGACCCGAAAGTATATAAGGGGAATCACCACCGAACATACCGCAATCCACACCATTTACACCTGCACCGATAGCGGGTGAACCGCTTTTTAACATATAGCGGGCATCCTCACTTCCTTCGGTGAGTGATACGAATACTTCATTCATATCTACGTTTTCTTGATTACCGAGAGCAGGATCAAAAGCCGGGTCAGTTTGTGGGATTAAATTATTCCGAACATCGCAATCGGTTAAATTATAGTACGCGTTACTATAGTAAAGTATATTATTATAGAAAACTAAATATTTTCCAGTAACGTAGCTGTGTAATGTATTGTTTGTTACAAGTGTATTGTTTGTTTCAGAAAGTTGTAAGGATGCTATATGATTATTTTTTATTACAGTACTATTTAAAATAAATGACTGTGATTTAGATATTCCTGAAATATAATTTTGAAGTATTATTAAATTGCCCGTGCCCGGATTTAACGATAAATTATAAATCCAATTTCGCTTAATAAGTATTTCTACCTCTTCAATCCATAGTTGATCAATTTCACAGCTTGTTATAACTGATCCTTCTGAACCATCAGCAAATGTAATCTTATCTAAAAAGGCGGAAACATTAGTAGTTCCGTTATAAATATTATTATCATTAAAAAAGTATCCTGTACCGATAATCACTAATTTTTTATTAATTGTTGCTTCGGGATAATGAGCCGGATTACCTGCAATATAAAGTGTATCGCCATTTTGGACTTGTGCGGCATCATTAGCTAATTGTAGATTAGCAAAATCGGGACGATGAGTAGGATCTAAAGATATCCTCCAACTTCCTCCGAAAACTATTTGAGAAACGAATAAAAGTATTAATAATTTTTTCATAACACCCTCTTAACTTAAAATTTATTTTTATTTCGCGAATGTGTGAGTACTATATATTATGCAAGTTGGATGCCAATTATTTAAGTGCGTTTTTGAGTAAAATTAAGAGGGGATATAAAAAAAGTGTAAACTTTAGTTGCGAAAAAAAAACTAAAGTTTACACTTTATGAAGATTTTTGAAATTAACCTCGTGTCGGATTTAGTAAAAAATCAGGTTTAGTATTTTACTTTACCAGAGAGAACGATTTTAGCTTCGAATCCATCAAGTCATTGTAAATAACAATACTAAAGCAAGTATTGCCAATCCAATTGCAACGAAACGGGCATAAGGAGGACATCCTTTTTGCTCGATCTCTATTTTATCTGTTTCTATCTTATTTATTTTTTTATTCATTTGATACTCCGTTAAACATTTTCTGCATGGATAAATCATTCGGCTATCCTATTGTTGCTTTTAGTGAAGCGATATTTTCTATTTCACCTTCGAGCAGATCACCTTTTACTACTTTGCCTACTCCTTCGGGTGTGCCGGTAAAGATAAGGTCTCCTTTCTCAAGTTTCATTTTGCTCGATAAGAATTTTATAATACTAATCGAATCAAAAAGCATTTTATCGAGTGTGGAGTTTTGCCTTATTTCGCCATTCACTTTTAGAGAGATTGCCTCGTTACCTTTAAATTTATATTCACTTTTGGTAACAAATTCGGAAATCACAGCCGCTCCATCAAAACATTTTGCTAAAGTCCATGGCTCACCTTTCTTTTTAAGTGAGAATTGGAGGTCTCTTAAAGTCATATCAAACCCAACTCCATAACCATAGATTGCTTCTTCGGCACTTTCGTCATCGGCATCTTTAATCTCTTTACCTATTACGAGTACGAGCTCCACTTCGTGATGGAGTTCAGTCGAATAATTTGGATGAACTATTTCGCCGCCTGAATGAAGAAGTCCCGAAACATTTTTCATAAATATTAATGGGAATTCGTCGGGCACTTCATTGCCGAGTTCTTTTGCATGTGCCGCATAATTTCTTCCTACTCCGATAATTTTTCCGATAGGAAGCTGTTCTTCGCCGTTTTTAAATTTTACATATTCCATACTGGTTAAGATGCCTTAATAATTAAAAAGATTCAGTGAATTTTAAGTTTTTTGTTCTTTCTTTTTCGCTGCGGGGAAAAGGATATTATTTAATATCAATCGGTAACCCGGTGAATTTTTGAATAGCGAAAGTTCAGTAGGGGGATCGCCTACTGCATGTTGATAATCTTCCGGATCGTGCCCGCCATAAAAAGTAAAAGTACCTCTTCCGAAATTACCATGAATATATTTTACTTGATCGCTTCCTGCCCGTTCTCCCAAAATATAAACAGAATTTTTTATAAGTTTTTTGCGAAACATTGTAGTCTGCCCCATAAAACCATGAATTACATTTACGTGGTCTTGAGTAAGCATAGTAGGCACGGGATCGTACTTAGCAGAGAAATCGAAAAGAGTAAAATAATCATTACTCTCGGCGCCGATTTCAAGCGGGTTAATATCGATATCGCTATATTCATAAATGAGGGGATTCATTTCGAGCTTGAAATCATGGAAAGCGAATGTATTATCATAATTGATTTTTTTTTGAGCATCGGGATCGGGTGGATCGCCATCATACATTCTATCAACAATATCAACGTCCAAAGCCGACAGGGCAATATCATAAGAATCGGTAGCTGAACACATTGCAAATAGAAAACCACCATTTGCTACGAAATCTTTTATCGATATAACTACACCCTTTTCCATTTCGGAGACTTTCTTAAATCCAAGTTTCTTTGCTTCATTTTCCAATAGTGTCTGCTGTTCGATATACCATTGAGCATTAGAGAAAGCGGCATAGAACTTACCGAATTGACCTGTGAAATCTTCGTGATGAAGATGAAGCCAGTCAAATTTTTTGAGGTCGCCGCGGAGAATATCTTCAATCCAAATTTTATCGTATTTCACTTCGGCATATTGGAGAGCGAGAGTAACGGCATCATCCCATGGCTGGAATCCGGGTGGAACGAAGACAGCGATTTTCGGAGCTATTTCGAGACGAGCAACATCCATATTATTCTCTTCACTCTGGACTTCGGCATAAATTTGCGCCGCTTGCTGCTGCGAAAGAGTTTCAAAAGCCACACCTTTGATGCGGCATTTCATAGCAAGCTGATCGGAATAATCGAGCATGAAAGATCCGCCCCGATAATTAAGCAGCCAATCGGCTTTACCTCCATCTACTAAAGCATTAAAAGTGATCCCATATGCTTTTAAATGGTCGGTCTGCGTTAAATCCATATATATAAGGATTTTTGGTTGTGCGGAGATAATTCCGGCAATGAGGAAATATATAAGTAATAATTTTTTCATTAAAGGAATTTAAACAGGAATGAGCTAATAAGAAAGGTCAATAAAAATGTTTAATCCATAATCATAATGTCTTTATAAGAAATAAATATGCCCGCCATTTTGCTCATAGCGGGCTATTAATTTTCTTAGCGCGTTACGCTATTTTGCGGTCGGAGGACATATAAATCGGTGTCTCTCCTTTAAGCACAACGTCCCTAGTAATAAGACATTTATCCACATTTTCCATAGTTGGAATTTCGTACATAATATCGAGAAGAATATTCTCTACAATAGAACGGAGCGCACGAGCACCGGTCTTGCGAGCTATTGCAATCTTTACGATTTCATCTAATGCAAGTTTATCGAACTCTAATTCCACACCCTCCATCATAAATAGTTTTTTGTACTGCTTGATGATAGCATTCTTTGGTTCGGTTAGAATATTTTTTAATGCATCCGCATTTAGTGAATTAAGAGGCGCAGTAATCGGTATTCTACCGACTAATTCGGGAATCATACCAAACTTTATTAAATCTTCGGGAAGGACATTAAGAATTAAATTTTCTTTATCTATATCATCTTTCGGATCATATTTAGCATCAAAACCAATTACACTTTTATTAATACGTGAAGCGATTATCGGTTCAATACCATCAAAAGCACCACCGCAAATAAACAAAATATTTTTTGTATTGACGTTTATTAGATTTTGTTCGGGATGTTTCCTTCCCCCACGTGGAGGCACTCCGGCAACCGTTCCTTCAAGAATTTTTAGTAATGCTTGCTGAACCCCTTCTCCAGATACATCACGCGTAATCGATACGCTTTCGCTTTTACGTGCGACTTTATCTATTTCGTCGATATAAACGATACCTTTTTGAGCACGTTCGAGATTATAGTCAGCCGCCTGAAGAAGGCGTACTAATACAGTTTCAACATCATCACCTACATAACCGGCTTCGGTAAGTGTAGTAGCATCTGCAATTGCAAATGGTACGTCCAAAATTCGTGCGAGTGTCTGCGCTAATAAAGTTTTACCTGTTCCGGTAGAACCCATTAATAAAATATTGCTCTTTTCAATCTCAACATCATCAACATCGAACATTGATGTGGCGGCATTGATTCGTTTATAATGATTGTAAACTGCTACGGCGAGGTTCTTTTTTGCGCGATCTTGCTCAATTACATATTCATCAAGCGATTTCTTAATCATATCCGGTGTGAGTGTAGAGTTATAATTCTCTTTTTTCTGAACTCCGCCCGTTAAATTAGTTTTTAGTATATCAACGCTTGTTTTAATACATATATCGCAAATATAAACATCCGGACCGGCTACCATACTCGAAACTTCTGAGCCGTCTCTTCCGCAAAAAGAACATTTAACGCTCGGATTTTTACTGTCATTCATAAATTTTTGCCATCTTTTTATTTAGTAGAATTTAAAATTTCTCTTACCTTGTCAAAATATAATGAGTTAGGATAAAATTCAAGTAATTTTTTTAGATTTTCTTCTGACTTAACTTTGTTATTTAAGCCATTTTGATAGACTTGACTTAATAAAAATAGTGAAGTATCTGAATATAACCCCTTTATTTTATTATCACTTAGCTCTTCCAATGCTTTTATTGCCTCATCGTATTTATTCAAGGCAATTAACATCTGTGCATATTTAAATTTTGAAATTTTATTTAATGTAATTGCATTTTTATTTTCAGATAAAGTTTTATATATCGAAGCGGCTTCTTCATACTTCTCCTGCTCACTCAATAAATCAGCTTTTGCATAACTTAACAGATTTAGAGAGTCTTTAGTTCCGGTATTAATTAATATAGCAAGTTCGAGTGCATCATTCGCCTGATTGATACCAAGATTGGAAGTTACTTTCTTTAACTGTATAGTAGCTTCGGAAAATTCACCTTTCCAAAACAATATTTTACCTTTTAAAAAGAGGGCATCGTTACGAACTTCTATATCACCACGCGGGGCAACAATTAAGTTTTCAATAAAATTAAGTGCGTCCTCAAGCCGATTCTCTTTTATGTAAATTTTTGAAAGCTCTAAAGCTGATAGCACACCATAATTTGTAAGAGCATAATTTTTTATGGCATCTTTATAAAGTGATTCTGCTTTATCAAAATCGATCAGTTTATATTGATAGATATAACCGCTTCTGTATAATGCTTCTGCGGGAATATTAATGTTTTTCTTATTCTCCGTGAGTTTCACATAAGAATTAATTATCTCTTTATAAATTTCTGAAGGAGCGGGGTTGGGTGTACCGTATGGTTTCCAATCTTCGGAGTTGTTTTTGTATTTAAGATTAGCTGCTTGTTCTTCGGTTCTTGCTTTACCTATTAATGCAAGTTGATAAACAGGACTTTGCGGAAAATTGGTTACAAGGTATTCGTATGCTGTGGATGCAATTTCGTAATCAGAATTATTAAAAGCATCTTGGGCAAAATTAAAAATCATATTTCCTGTACTGCCTGCAATTTTATCAAGTTTTTTGTTTATATCAAAAGCATCTTTATAGTTATCATTCTGCATATACAAAAAGGCAAGTAGATCAAGCAATTGATAAGTCGGATTTCTATCGGTATATTTTTTTACAACTTCAACGGTTTCTTTAATTGCTCCGGGTTTAGTTAAATATGATTGCATTCTTGATTTTGCAAGACCAATCTGCTCCGGTTTCTTACTTACAAGTTCGCAATATTCAGCTGCCGCTTCTTTATAATTCATATTAACCGCATAGATATTTGCCAGATCGATAGAAAAGATTAGTGGATCATCGGAAACCTCTTTGCCGTTTTTAAGCAGTTCAATTGCTTTATCAAAATTTCTATTCTCAATTGCGTAATTAGCAATCACTCGATATGCAACGAGCGAGTTGTGATTTTTCTTTATCGCTTCTTCCCATATTTCATTACCGCGTGAAGTGCTATCCATATAATAATAGATTGAGCCGAGCATTCCGTACATATTAATGTCTTGCGGAGTTTTATTTAATCGCTCTCTTATTGCTTTTATTGCTGGTTCATATTTTTTCTGACGAACTAAAATTTTATTGTATGAATCAAAATAGAGTGGATTACCGGGATTAGCGCTTACGAGTTCAAAATATAATACTTCGGCTTTATCCAACTGTCCTGCATTCTCGAAGCTTTCGGCAAGACGGTATTTATTCTCTTGATTCAAATCGTTCTGTGAGAACAATTGCGAAGAGACGAAAAGGAAAATCAATATATAATAAAAGAATCTCATATCATCTTAAAGATATTTTCATCAATAATGTTCCCAATGCCGAGGATTAAGTTTGGATCGAGTGCTTTTTTTAGTCGTGCCATTTGGAGGATTTTATCTTGACTATACATCAGCATAAAATAATCTCGTTTCATTTTTCCAATTCCATGTTCAGCCGATACAGTTCCACCGAGCAGAACTGCTTCTTTGCAAATTTTGTAATATAACTCTTTTGCTTTAATAAACTGATCGTCATTTTCGGGTAGCATATTTAGGTGAAGATGAGAATTTCCAAAATGACCATAAGCGACATAATTAATATTCTCTTTTTCAACAATATTTTTTGCGAAAGAATAAAATTCGTGGAAATTTTTATAGGGTACGGCTGTATCGGTACCGACTTTTCTAAATCCATGCTGAGTAATAAATTCATTTACTTTCCAAGAGATTGCGTGTCGGAAATCCTTGAATTCTTCTAAGTTTTTTTCATCGAAAGCAAACCAGGAGTTATCAATATCGGCATTACTTTGGTCTAAGAAATTGAACCACTCAGCTTCAATACCATCAGAGGAGTTGTTAATCTCCTGCTCGAACCAGATTGCGGCTTGTGCTGAATCAGGAATTTTATTGAATGATTTTTTAAGGAATTGAAGTGCGAACTTGTCGAAAAATTCCAAACTACGCGGCTGAACGTTTTTATTATTTCTTGCGGCATCTAAGAAATTAAAAGCATCATCTTCCGAATTGAAAAACAATACAGCGGAAAGTATCTCACCCGGAAGATCAATTAATTTTAATTCTGCTTCTGTAATAATTCCAAGAGTACCTTCGGAGCCAATAAATAGATCTATCGCATCCATATTGGGCTTGCAGTAATATCCCGCAGCATTTTTAGTAGCGGGCATTTCAATCTCAGGGATTTTCAAAGAATAACTTTTTCCGTTTTCTGAAGTGAGACTTATTTCATATTCGTCAACGATACATTCACCACGTTTGAGGGACAAGACTTCTCCATCGGGAAGGACAATTCGTAACCGATTGACATAATCACGTGTCGGACCATATTTATAAGTACGAGCACCGGATGAATTAGTGGCAATTGTAGAACCAATAAAGCAATTTCTTTCTGTCGGGTCGGGAGGATAAAGAAGATTTAATTTTTCGGTTTCATTTTGAAAATTTGCAAGCAAAACACCGCCTTGAACAACTCCTTTTTTCCCGAAAGAATCAATCGAAATAATTTTATTCAGTTTTTCAGTGGAGATAAGGATTCCACCTTCGGGTACTTTTGCACCTGTTAAGCCGGTTCCGTTTCCAGATACAGTTATCCGTATTTTATTACTATTACATTCCTTTATGATAGAGATAATATCATCTTCATTTTCAGGAATAATAACTTTGTCGCAAAAACCTTTATAGTTTGATGCATCGGAGAGATAATTTTCTATCTCATCCGCATTTTCTTTAATAATCATAAATCAATTATAGCTTATTATGTTTTTTCAAAATCGCTTCCCATTCAGAGATTTCAAGCACTTCGGAATCATCAATAAGAAGAACGGGAATATCATTTATAATTTTATATCTGCGGCGTGTCGCTTTATCCATCGAAACTAAAGTATCGCCATCAAGCAATAGATCTGCTTTCGATTCGGGACAGCAGATTATATCGAGCAATTCTTTTTTAATCATTTTTGAACCTTAACTTAATCTAAATATAAACTTCTAAAATAAGATTTTTATTATGGTTATGTAAGTGAAATCGGAAGGGCGATTTAATTGAAATAGGATAGATTAATCCTTAAATTAAGCTAAGAATCTGATTCAGAAATTTTTCATCTAACTCACAGTTTAATTAATTTAATGGAGGATTTAAGATGCAAAATGAAGTAAGAAGCGGTATTCCATTACTCGGCGAAGCAATGCCTTCAATCGAAGTTCAAACCACACATGGAATGAAAAAAATTCCAGACGATTACAAAGGAAAATGGATAGTATTATTTTCTCATCCGGGAGATTTCACACCGGTTTGTACAACAGAATTTGTTGCATTCGCAAACAGAAATGAAGAATTCAAGAAACTTAATGCAGAATTAGTAGGGCTTTCGATCGACCAGGTATTCTCTCATATCAAATGGGTAGAATGGATTGATGAAAAACTCAAGGTTAAAATTCCTTTCCCAATAATTGCAGATGATATGGGAAGAGTAGCGGAAACACTCGGAATGATTCATCCAGGAAAAGGCACTAACACGGTTCGTGCTGTATTTGTTATGGATCCTGAAGGAAAGATTCGTTTAATGATCTATTATCCACAGGAAATCGGCAGACAGGTTGATGAAGTATTGCGCGCATTAAAAGCATTGCAGATCTCTGATAAGAATAAAGTTGCTATGCCTGAGAACTGGCCTAATAATGAATTACTCGGCGATAAAGTAATTAATCCGCCACCAAAAGATATGGTTAGTGCAGAAGAAAGAAAAAAGAATAGCGAAGGTTACGATTGGTGGTTTACTTATAAATCATTATAAAGTAGTCCAGAATTTTCGTAAAATGGCACTTGGATTTTTTCTAAGTGCCATTTTTATTTTATGCTAACCAATAAAAAAATATTAAATTTTTGGCTTCCGCTTTCGGCTACATGGATAATGATGTCAGTGGAAGGACCATTTCTAACGGCATTAATTGCCCGTTTGCCCGAACCTGTATATAATCTTGCGGCTTATGGAGTTGCATTTGCAATCGCACTTATATTAGAATCCCCTGTGATAAATATGATGAGTGCATCCACTGCATTAGCTAAAGATGCAGAATCCTATGTACGTTTAAGAACTTTTATAATTTTAATCTCGCTTGCGGCGACATTTTTTTTAACGGTAGTAGTTATCCCTCCCATATTCGATTTTTTAACTATGGATTTAATTAAACTGCCCGAAAGAGTATCTCATCTTACACATCTTGGAGTGGTACTATTAATACCGTGGCCCGGAGCAATCGGTATAAGACGATTTTATCACGGAGTTTTGATTCGAAATAATCAAACGCGTAAAGTAGCTTATGGTACTGCAATAAGAATGATCTCTATGGCTACTGCTGCATTATTCTTTTATAATGTAGTGAATGTTCATGGAATTATACTTGGAGCGGCATCACTTACTGTTGCTGTTTGCAGTGAGGCAATTGCCACACGATTTATGGCAAAGAAAGTAATTAAAAAGGTTTTGGCTACTCCGGCGGTTGAAATTCCAATGACTCAAAAAGAGATAACAAAATTTTATACACCCCTCGCACTTACAGCATTTATTTCTTTAGGTGTTCATCCGATAGTAACATTTTTTATTGGTCAGAGCAGAATGGCGGTAGAATCTCTCGCAGTGCTTCCTGTTCTTAATGGATTGGTTTTTATATTTAGAAGTTTCGGGCTCTCATTTCAAGAGGCGGCAATTGCGTTATTAGATAATAAGGCTGATTATATAAAACTCAGAAATTTTGCAATAGGCATTGGCGTAATTACTGTTTCAACATTAGGGATTGTCTCGCTTACACCGATTGCCGATATATGGCTTCAAACAGTTGCCGGACTATCCGATTCGCTTGCCCAGTTTTCGCGTACGCCTTTAATACTTTACACAATATTTCCTGCAACAACCGTTGCAATTAGTTTCCAGCGTGCGCTCTTGGTTGCTACAAAAAACACAAATCCTGTTTCAATGGCAAGTATATTAGAAGTTACCGGTATAACAACCGTAATGCTTGGATTAATCTATTATGCGGATTTTATTGGTGTTTCAGCGGCAATAATAGCTTATACCATCGGCAGAACGATTGCTATGCTCTATTTATCTAAATCGAGCAAACAGGCAGCTAATAAATATTTATAAGTAGTTAGATAATATTAATTGATTTAAGAAAAATAAATTCTTAAAATTAACTATGCGTAGATTTTTAGTTTTATTCCTTATCACTATTTCGGTGGTTTCAGCGCAGGGGAATAGACTGCTTCTCTCCGAAATTATGTTTTATCCTTCCGAGGTAAACGGGGAATTTATTGAAATTTTTAATCCATCCGATAGCATTACAATCGACTTGTCAAATATATCAGTAAAGTATCACACATCTAATCAGGAAAAATTAGTAATTGTAAGAGGAGGAATATTACTCTCTCCGAAAGAAATAGCCATTATTTTAGAAGGGGATTATGATTTAGTTAATGGACTCTACTTGCAAATGATTCCGGACAATGCAATAATTCTGAAAATAACAGATAATTCATTTGGCTCAAATGGAATGGCAAACACAACCGATAGAATGGTCTATTTGCTCGATAATAATGTAATAATTGATTCATGTAATTATTCTGCCGATAATAGTGCAGGGTATTCAGATGAAAGAATGTTTTGCGATGACTATTCGCAATGGAAAAATAGTAGTCAGATTAATGGTACTCCTGGATTACCTAATTATGGAAATACATCGCCCATAAGTTATCCTTATAATTCATTAGTCGTAAATGAGATAATGTATAATCCCTCCCTTAATGAAGCTGAGTGGTTTGAAGTTTATAATAGAAGCAGTGACTCGATAAATATCAGCTGTTGGGAAGTATCCGATATACTTTCCAAACCGGTAAAGAAAAAGATTATTCAAAACAGTTTATATATTTGTCCAAAAGAATATTTTGTAATAGCTAAGGATTCATCTTTCCTAAATTATCATAATGAGTTATCAGGGAATATAATTATATCGAATTTTTCATCTCTGAACAATGATAAAGATGGGTTAATACTATATGATGCAACAGGGAAAACGATTGACTCGGTGTATTATGAAGATAAAAATCAATTGAAAAGTAAATCATTAGAAAGAATCGATCCTGATAATAATTCCAATGCAAGGGACAATTGGAGCTGTTCGTTAGATATTTCCGGCAGTACTCCGGGAAAGATCAATTCAATTTTTACTTACGTAGATCCTTCGGAAGAAAAATTTGCGCCACCTGAAATATCCCTTTCACCTAATCCATTTTCTCCCGATGGAGATGGATTTGAAGATAATATAAATATACAATTCAGTTTATCTGAACCTGTTTCAGGAATTAATATTTACATTTATAATAGCCGCGGTATTTTGGTAAAAGAATTGGTAAATAATTATTCTATTGCGAAAAATGGTTCATTAGTTTATGATGGTAAAGATGGCGAAGGCAATGCAATTAAAATGGGGATATATCTAATGTATATAGAAACAACGGGAATATTTAATTACAGCAAAAAAAGTTTTACTATTCCATTTGTATCCGCAAGAAAACTATAACACTTGTTGTCTATTTTAATCGGTCTTATTATCTTACTTGATTATATTTATTTTTAGTTGAGATATGCAATTATATCAAAGGATCAAATATGAATGGAGGAGGTTTCTAAGCGATAGAAACTTAGCCTTTATTTTTGCCGTAACGATTGTAGTGCTGGGATTTGTCTTGTATTGGATAACAAAATTTTTGATATTTAATGAAGCAAGAGAGGGTTTTGCTTTTAGAGATCCTATATTAAGTTTATTTGCGCCTATGGATGTAACGTGGGTTTCATTTGCTTTAATTTACAGTGGATTGATAGTAGCATTATTTTCCCTTACGTTTTATCCGGAAAGATTTATGCTTGCACTTCAAGCGTATTCATTAATGCTTTTAATTCGTCTTATAACTATGTATCTCCTGCCATTAAATCCACCTGAAGGTATTATACCCTTGAAAGATCCATTCGTGGAATTTTTTGGAGGTAAAACTTTTTTGAAGGATCTCTTCTTTTCCGGGCATACTTCCACAATGTTTGTCTTTTTCTTAACTGCGCAAAAGAAAGGATTAAAAGTTGTATTTTTAGCGGCAACATTTTTAATAGCAATATGTGTTTTAATTCAGCATGTGCATTATACGATAGATGTAGTGGTAGCTCCATTTATTGCTTATGCGAGTTACCGAATTTCCTTAAATATATATGATTTTATAAAAAGTCGTAAATAATGGAATTATTTTCAAGATAAGATTGTTTACGAAAGAAACGGATATTTTTATATGATTTCAGAAAGCGTTTACCTACACTATTTAAGCTCCCTTTTAGATGGTGATAAAGAGCAATGCACACAAATAGTTAATGCCCTCCTCGATAAAAATATTCCTGTAAAAGATATTTATTTAAATCTATTCCAGCGATCATTATATCGAATAGGGGAATTATGGGAAAAAGATCGATGCTCTATTGCCGATGAGCATATTGCGACTAAAATAACAGAGGGGTTAGTTGAGATAGTTGCTTCCAAAGCGGAGTCCGCTTCTCAAGATGGTAGAAGTGCTTTAATAACTTGTATCGATAAAGAATATCACGAGTTGGGTGCACGTATGGTCGCAAATTTCTTTCAAATCAACGGCTGGAATACAAATTTTCTTGGTTCAAACACACCTCGTAGCGAAGTAGTTTCCATCGTTAAAAAACGCAAACCGAATGTTTTAGGTATTTCTAACAATTTTTATATTAATTTTCTTCGTCTATTAAAACTAATTGATGAACTTCAAAAAGAATTTCCTGAATTAGATATTATAGTTGGTGGACAAGCTCTTGCGGAAGGTAAAGAGGAACTCTTTAAACGTTTTCCGAAAGTAAAATATTTAGAATCACTTAACGATTTAGAGGAATATATTGAAAAATTTGAATAGGATTTTTGGCAGTGTTATTTTATTTCTGCTATTGTTTGCAATTACAACCAACGCACAAAAAGAAATTAAAGATATAATTAAACCATTAAATCTTACCGCAGGTAAAACCGACTCAATAAAAATAAATGATTCCTTTTATTCAGAAAGTTACGATATAAATTTAAAAGAGAATAAAAAGATAAAAACAAAGTACGATAAAGCGAATGGTTACCTTTACTTTACACCTAACTTAGATAATTCCGACATTGGTTTAGTTGATTTTGAACTTAGCGGCGCAACTTATTCACTTCCTTATAAATCGAGAGTAGAAAAGAAATACAAATTCAGTTACAAGCCCGATAAAAAATACAATAAACTAACCCTATTCGGAAGTTTCAATGGTTGGGATAGAGGTAATCTTCCATTGACTGATAATAATGGCGATGGAGTTTATGAAGCAGAAGTGTCTTTAGAGCCGGGAAGATATGAATATAAATTTTTCGGAGACGGAACAGAGATAGTTGATCCCATTAATCCGGATAAGAAACCAAACGGAATGGGCGATTTCAATTCTCTCTTTTTTGTAAAAGAAGAAATAAAAAAACCAATTTTTCTTCATATTGACAACTACAAAAAGAATGACAATAATATCTGTTTTTCATTCGTATATGAAAATGGAAATCAAAACCAACCGATTAATTATGATAATTTAATTCCTCTTCTGAATAACAAAAAAATTGCAGAAGAAAATATTAACATTAATAAAAATCAGATAACGATTACATTAAAAGAATATGAATTAAAGGGTGATAACTTAGTTCGTCTTGCTGTATCACAAAAAGGCGATAATACCAATTTACAATCGATATTTTTACAAGATGGAAAGCCTATCAGCAACGGCAGTGATTTTAATTGGCATGATGCATCTATCTATTCATTAATGATTGATCGTTTTTTTGATGGTGATAAGAAATTAAATAACCAGATTAAGCACGATTCGCTCTCAGAGAAAGCAAATTATAATGGGGGTGATTTCTCAGGTATAATTAAAAAAATTAAAGAAGGTTATTTCAAAAAACTCGGCATCAATACTATTTGGATATCGCCTGTTTATGATAATCCAAATGGAGCATATAGAGAATATCCCGAACCACATCGTTTTTATACTGGATATCATGGCTACTGGCCTATCTCTTCCGAGAAAACCGAAGAGCAGTTTGGTACGATGGAAGAATTAAAAACAATTGTTGCGGAAGCAAAGAAACAAGATATAAAAATTCTTCTCGATTTCGTTTCGCATCATGTTCATAAAGAGCATCCTCTTTTTAAAGAACACCCTGATTGGTTCGGAACATTACAACTACCTGATGGAAGATTGAATTTACGTCTATGGGATGAGTATAGACTAACAACATGGTTCGAGCCGTATCTTCCTTCGTTTGATTTTACAAAATCACAGGAAGCTTTAGATTTTCAAGTATCAAATGCTATCTGGTGGCTTAAAGAAACAGGTGCTGCAGGTTATAGACATGATGCAGTTAAGCATGTTCCTAATGAATTTTGGAGAGAACTTACACGCAGAATTAAAAAAGAGATTGAAATTCCGGAACATCGCACCGTATATCAAATTGGCGAAACATTCGGAAGTTATGATTTGATTAGTTCGTATGTAAATAACGGGCAGCTTAATGCGCAGTTCAATTTTAATCTGTATGATACAGCTTTGCCAACCATACTTGATCCAAAAAGTTCTTTCACAGTTCTTGATGCCGAGATGAAAAAATCATTTAGTGTCTATGGCGAAAATCATTTAATGGGTAACATTATGGATAGCCATGACAAAAATCGTTTCATGTCATTTGCCGATGGAGATTTAGATTTAAGTGCTTGGAGTGCGATTGAAGAGGGATGGAATAACCCTCCAAAAGTTGATCATGCTTCTTCATATAAAAAAGCTGAATTGTACTATGCTTATATGCATTCGATTCCGGGTCTCCCGGTTGTTTATTATGGCAGTGAGTTTGGAATGACGGGTGCTTCAGATCCCGATAATAGAAGAATGATGCGTTTCGGAAAAGATTTATCGAAAGATGAATCTAAGATGCTTGATGTGGTTGCTAAAATTATTAATATCAGAAAAAACCATTCGGCATTGCGCTATGGCGATTTTAATACTCTCGAAGCAGATAATAATATATATGCGTATATCCGTTCAGATATGAATGAGAGAGTTTTAGTTATATTAAATAAGACTCCCGATAAAGTAAATGTAGAATTAAGTCTTCCCGATTTTTACAAAGCAAAAATCGCAAAAGATTTAATGACAAATAAATCAATTACCATATCAGGAACAAAACTTAATTCTGCAGTAGACGGATATAGTTTTAGATACTACTTAATAAAATAATTCAAAACTAAGAGTGATGTTTCTTGGGGGCGCGATATTTCCAAGAAATTCCACATAATTATAATTGAATATATTTTTTAGTGATACAAAAGTTTTAGCGGGTAGAGAACCGATAAAAAAATTGAAACCCGCATTTATATCTGTCACATAAACAGGCACACGCCTATTCCCATCCTTTACATAATTCAATGGCGGCTCTACGAGAGCATCATCAATCTCTTCAACTTTACTCCAATATCTAAAATCGATTCCGGCTTCAAATGGATAATGATTATAAGAAATATTTGTATAAAGCACATTTCTTGGGCGGTATTTCATTTCTTTCTCACGCTCGATATCTCTACTCCACATATAATTATAACTGATATTTAGCTTGAACATCTGAGGTACAAAATCCCAATCGATAATAGCTTCTAATCCTTGAATACGTGCTTTGGGTAGATTAATGAACTGAATATCTCCAGTATAAGTTAAATTCGGCTCTATGAAATCGTTATACTCTGTTTGATAAAATGCCGCATCTAAACGAAGGGATTTGGAATAATTATAAAGCAAACCAGTTTCAAAGGATAGACTTGTTTCATAAGTGAGATTCGGATTTTCGATTACATCAATGCCTCCGCCAACACCCGCCGAAGTGAATACTTCCGAAGGAGTTGGTACTCTGAAACCCGTACCTATTGATGAGCGAAGAATTAAGTCATTCGTAAGTTTATAATTTAGTCCCGCTCGTGGAGTAATAGCATTTGCACCTTTGAGTGTATCTAACTTAAGATAATCATAACGCGCCCCGGCATTCAATATTAAATTTTCTGTTAGATTATATTCCATTTGAGCATATAGCCCTGTTCCGATATAATCGGGACTTTTGAAAATATTTGATTTTACTTTTGTATAAGAAAATTCTAATCCACTTATTAAACGGAGTTTATCAGAGAAATTAAATGTACCGATCAATTCATTGCGGAATAAATTTGCTGTTGATGTAGTAAACTCAATTGCAATTCCATCAAATTTAGTTCTATAATAACTGCTTTTTAATTGAGCAGTAAATGAATCGGAAAATTTTTTATCATAGATGAGAGAAAGGAATAAACGATTTGATTTTACTTTGTTCTTTTCCTCTCCTTCTTTTGGAAGAAGTGCATTACGTGAATCTTTCCAATAAAGATAATTGCCCCGAATTGAATAAAGGTAATTGGCTAATAAAGATAAATTACTTGAATCACTGAATAAGTAATTTAGTTTTGTGTATGCAGTATATCTTTTGTAATAATCATTTTGCCTGTAACTCATATCATCGAATTTTCTTACCGAAAAAGTATAACCGAGATTTTTATAATGATTACTATGAGTAAGAGAAAGACCATAGAAAGTTCTAAATCTATCGTCCCAATTCCAAATATCATAAGATGGTTTATCGTAAGTACCTATATAGCTTTTAAAATTTGTGAATAGATTTTTTGAAGCTGTTTTAGTAATAATATTTATTACACCACCGATAGCAGTAGAGCCATAAAGAGAGCTGGCCGGACCTTTAATTATTTCTACTCGCTCAATATCTTGTAATGGTATCATTTCCCAAACTATATCCCCCATATCACCCGAATAAAAAGGAACACCATCGATGGCAGTTAATACGCGCGTGCCCGCTCCCTTACTGTAACCGCTCGAACCGCGAATACTCACTTGATCCATTGTCATTTGAACTCCGGGAACATAACGTAATAAATCATCGAATGAATGAATGTTTTTTTGAGATATAATTTCCGGCTTTAATACAGTCGTGCTTACCGAGAGGTCATCTTTATTTTGCTCATATTTACCCGCACTTACAATAACCTGTTTTGTTTCGATTGCCGCCTCGTATAAAATTACGGTAATATTTATTGCTGATTGCCGCAGATCTATTTTTTCTTTTATTTCTTTTTTATAACCGATTAAAGAGAACTCAACGTCATAAACGCCGAATGGAATGTTTTTTATTTGAAAGAATCCACGTAAATCGGATGCAGAACCGTAATTAGTACCCGGAATAAATACATTCACTCCTTCCAAAGGGGAATTATCAGCAGCAACTACACGACCTTTAATAGTTCCGGTGGAGTTTTGTGAATAAATAACAGAAGCAGAAAGTAATAATAGTAACAATAATTTTTTCATTTACATACCTCCAGGTGGTTGAGGTGGTGGATTATTGAAATTCACATCTATGTTTATATTCTCAGATATTTTACCTGCATCAATAATTAATTTTTTAGGTTTTGTTTGGTCACCATTTTCACAATAGACACCTATAACAACCCAATCTTTTCTAAGTAAAGAAAGTTCGGGTGAATTTGACTGAGCAACTACCACATAAGAATATTCACCCTGTCCAATTGAAAAACTTTCGATATAATTATTTTCAAGCGAATTATAGTTAAATTGAGAAGTCCCTTTTGGAATTGAATCGATAACAAACGTTAAATTAGGAGGGAAGAAATCTTCATCTTTATTTATCGGTTTTTTGAAAACAACCAAATGAGTTCTTTTGATGTTGTTGTTCCAATTTTCGGAAAAAGTAACTTTACCCTTGAAACCGGTAGGAGTAGTGATTTCGTCAGCAGGTTCAATTCCTTTATCACAGCCATTTATCAAAAGGAGTAAAATTATTGATACTGTTAAAATGATTTTTTTCATTTATTTTAATACCATTATAGATTTAGTAGCAAATATAAAATTATTAAAAGATAAAAAATATATTATAATTTGAATCGAATTAAAGAACAAATATTATTCTTTTTACTCTTTATACCGTATTTATTGCAAGGCAATGCAGGTGGGAGTGAATTTCTCGTCCGACAAATCCGCTTGGAAGAAGGGCTTTCTCAAAGCACTATACTTTCTATTATTCAAGATAGGAAAGGATTTCTGTGGATAGGTACTGCTAACGGATTAAACAGGTATGATGGTTATTCATTTAAAATCTTTAGCCACGATCCAATGGATTCAAACTCAATTTCAGATAATGGAATTTTATCTTTATTTGAAAGCAAGGATGGAAGTTTATGGATTGGAACGATAGAGGGTGTTCTTAATAAATATAATAGCAAAGAGGGCCGGTTTTACCGTTACGATATTTTCTCCGATCAACCATTCAAGAGGGAAGTAGAAAAACAACTTTTTGAATTTCCGTTACCTTACTCTCGGAATAATATGAAAACGATTACTTCAATCGAAGAAGATAGTCAAGGTAATCTTTGGATTGGTACTTGGGACAGTGGAATAATATGTTTAGCAAAAAAAACAGGCAAAAAGATATGGTTCAATAAATTTAACACTACTCAACATCGCATTCCTGTAAATACAATTAAGAAGATATTAATAAAGGATAATGTTTTATGGGCTGCCACTTTGGGCGGTGGAATAATGAAATTGACCTTTGGGAAATCGCTTGATGATTTTTCTGTAGCACTTTATCAAAACAACCCGTCAGATAAAAATTCACTTCCTGATAATAAAGTAACAGATATTATTATTGACCGTGAGAGTAGAATCGTTTTAAGTACATTCGGTGGCGGAATTGCAATTCTTCCTCAAAGCGAACAAAAAAAGAACGTGAAGTACGCAAAATTTATTATTCAAAAGGCAGGACTACCTCATTCTGTTCTCTCAAGTGATAATGTAACTGCATTAATACAAAATAGAGATGGGTATTATTTTGTCGGTACGTTTGGTGCGGGTGTAGATATTATTTCACCTGATTTCTCATCAAGATATAATTTCAAAAATGATCCCCTTAATGTTAATTCACTTACTCGTAATGATATACTAAAGCTTTTTGAAGATCGAAATGGGAATGTGTGGGCAGGCACTCATCTCGGAAGAGGATTAAATAAAATTGAAAAAGCGAATAAAAAATTTAATCAGATTTCTAAATCACCCAATAGAATTAATTGGATTGATGACGATGTTGTCTGGGCTTTATATCCGGATAAAGATTCTGTCCTTTGGATTGGAACTTATAAAGGAGGACTAAATAAATTCGATCGTAAAAATAATCGTTTTATTTATTTTAGAAAGGAATTGGGAAATATAAGCGATAACCATATACGTGCAATTGTAGAAGCGGGAAATGGTAATCTTCTTATTGGCACTTATTCAAATGGGTTGGATTTGCTAAGTAAAACAAGCGGAACAATAATTAACTATAAGAATAATCCTGCTGATTCTCAAAGTCTCGGAGCTAATCAAGTTCAATCTATATTGATAGACCGAAGCGGGACTTTATGGGTGGGAACATTCGGCGGTGGACTTAATTATGCCGATAGTTTTCATACAAAAAAGGGAAATCTCAAATTCCATAAATATCTCAATGACTTGAATGATCCTTTTTCTATTAGCGATAATAGAATTTATACAATTTACGAAGACCGTGATAGAGATTTTTGGGTCGGAACATTTGGTGGTGGATTAGTAAAATTCGATAGAAAAAATGAAAGATTTATATCGTATAAAAATATTCTCGGTGATGAATCGAGTATAGCAGATAATAGAGTAGTATCGGTTTTTGAAGATTCCCACAGAACATTGTGGATTGGAACTTATGGAGGTGGACTTCAAAAGTTCGATAAGGTAACAGAAAAATTCACTCGAATGAATATTAAAAATCAAGTAAATAGTTCTGTTGTCTATGGAATAATTGAAGACAACGAAAAGAATTTATGGATGAGTACCGATAATGGAATTTTCAAAATGAATTTGCTTACCGGATTTTTCACACAATACGTGCTTAATGACGGATTGCAGAGTCTTGAATTTAGCGGCGGAGCTTATGGAAAATCAAGTTCCGGTGAGATATTCTTTGGTGGAATTAATGGGCTTAATTATTTTTATCCGGAGCAGATTAAAGATAATAAATCGATTCCTCCGGTTGTAATTAGCTCCATAACTGTTTTCAATCAACCGATAAATAGAGAGCCGGATAATCTTGTGCTTAGTTACGGCGAGAATTTTTTTACAGTTGAATTTGCAGCATTAGATTATACTAATCCTATTGATAATCAATATGCGTATATGTTAGAGGGCTTTGATAGTGATTGGAATTATACTACTTCCAAAAACAGAATGGCTAGTTATACTAATCTGCAACCGGGCAAATATGTGTTTAAAGTTATTGGTTCAAATAACGATGGTATTTGGAATAATAATGGTGCTTTACTTTTTATCGAAATTCTTCCACCATTTTATTATACGTGGTGGTTTATCACTATTTCAATTTTGTCAATAGGGTTTATTATTTATTATTTGAGTACAATGCGATTCAGGAATCTACTTGCGATAGAAAAACTAAAAGGAAAACTTGCTGCAGATTTACATGACAACATTGGAAGCGGATTAACGGAAATATCTATCCTAAGTGAGATTGCCACAAACAGTCTATTAAGAAGCCTTGATGATGTATCTGAGAAATTAGCCACTATAAGTGATAAATCGCGGATGTTAATAGATAGTATGAGCGAGATAGTTTGGATGATAAATCCGAGTAGAGATTCATTAAGCGATCTGATTTTGAGGCTAAAGGATTCATATAGCGATTTCCTTTCCGGATTGGCAATTTCATTTCGAGTGATCTATCCGGAAAGTATTGGGGGGCTAAAATTAGGTGTAGATTTCAAGCAGAATATTTACTTAATATTCAAAGAGGGAATTAATAACGCTATTAAGCATAGTAATTGCTCAAAGATAATTCTTGAAGTCAAGCAGATTAATAATATTTTAGAGATAGAATTGGTTGATAACGGCAGAGGAATGGATATTGAAAATATTAAATCGGGAAATGGATTGGGTAATATGAAAAAGCGAGCTAAGGATTTAGACGGGAAAATTGTTTTTGAATCATTTCCCGGTAATGGTACGAAGATTACTCTTACAACTAAAGTTAGGTCAACAAATAAATTGATAAAAAGAATAATTAAGAAATAATTATGATAAAGACAGTAATAATAGAAGATAACAATACTATACGCGAAGGGATTGCAATGCTTATTAATTCTACAGAAGGTTATAGTTGTGTAGGGACTTATGGCGATTGCGAATCGTTTTTGGAAAAATTAGGGTCTTTGGATGTTGATGTTGTTTTAATGGATATCGGACTTCCCGGGATGAATGGTATTGAGGGAGTGGCGAAGGCAAAGAAAATCAAACCGAGCCTAAATATACTTATGCTGACAATTTATGAAGACAATCAATCGGTATTCAATGCATTATGTGCGGGAGCTTGTGGATATTTAGTGAAAAAAACACCTCCTACACGTTTATTGGAAGCATTAAAAGATGCTCATGAAGGAGGCTCGCCGATGAGTTCTTTAATTGCACGGCAAGTGATAACAGTTTTTCAGCAAAAGCAGAATGAATATGATACGGATGCAGAGCTTTCTACACGTGAAAAGGAAGTTGTAACAAATTTATCCGAAGGAAATAATTATCAAGAGATAGCCGAACGGTTATTGATAAGTGTTGATACAGTTCGTCATCATATAAGAAATATATATAAAAAACTGCATGTGCATTCGCAGTCCGAAGCAGTAGCAAAAGCCATCCGAAAAGGAATTATTTAGCAAAAACCTGCATGAACATGCAGGTCAGAACAATAATTTCCTTCTTTTTTACATAATCATGCAGTTGTTACCCCCCTTTTTAAAAGTTATTTAGCAAGTAGATTAAATAACAATTATTTGTACCGGCACTTACATTGGAGGGGAGCGGTACTTAAAAACTGGAGGGAAGTATGGAAACCACAAAAAACAATCCGATACCTGATCTTATTAATGATGAGATCTATGAGCTTTTAGTCTCAAGAGGGTTAATTGATATTAAATCGGTGCGCGATTATATCATACGGAAGAAATTCAAAACCCTAAGAGATAGAAACTTTAATTCTACTGATGCAATCGATTCGGTGAGGAGCGATTATCCGTATCTGCAATTTGATACCATCCGTAAGATTGTCTATCAAGCCAAATAAAATACATCCTTAATATATGCTGTAATCTTATGTGAACGTTTGGTTTGTCCGAGCCAAGCGTTCACTAATTATATAAGTTACATTCCTAATTTGCATTTAACCGCCTCAACGTTGAAGAGCGAACTTCCATTTTTCAAAATTATTAAGTACATTTTTTTATTCCAAATAGTATTTTATTTATTTAAAACTAAACCCTATATAAGCGTAATCCTTTTACCTAAACTTATAATTTGTTCAAATAAAAGATGTATTTCTCTTTTTTTATTGTTAATTTTGATAGATTTTTAAGAATTTATTTTTCTGCAAAATGTTACTATTAGTTGTCATGTTAAATAAATGTAAAATGGAGTTACAATATGGTTAGTGGTTTATTCTGGCTTGTGCCAGCCTCGTCTGTTATAGCTCTCTTATTCGCATTTCTATTCTATAAAGAGATGATGAAACAGAGTGAAGGATCAGCAAAGATGGCAGAAATTGCATCCCACGTAAGAGTTGGTGCAATGGCATATTTAAAACAGCAGTACAAAGTAGTCGGTATGTTTTTTGCCGGCATTACAATGGTTTTCGCAATAATGGCTTATGGATTCCAAATGCAAAATCCATGGGTGCCATTTGCGTTTATCACAGGCGGTTTCTTTTCGGGATTAGCAGGATTTTTCGGAATGAAAACAGCTACACAGGCATCTGCACGTACCGCTTTTGCTGCTCAAGATTCTCTTAATAAGGGTCTTAAAGTTGCATTCCGTAGCGGTGCTGTAATGGGCCTTGTAGTTGTAGGTCTTGGTCTTCTTGATATCTCTATTTGGTATCTTGTACTAAATTATTTCATTCAAGAAACGGGTGATGGACATAAATTAGTAGTTATTACAACAACAATGTTAACCTTCGGAATGGGTGCTTCTACACAGGCATTGTTCGCAAGAGTTGGCGGCGGTATCTTTACAAAAGCTGCTGATGTGGGTGCCGATCTAGTAGGTAAAGTAGAAAGCGGAATACCGGAAGATGATCCTCGTAATCCGGCTACAATTGCCGATAACGTTGGCGATAACGTAGGCGATGTTGCAGGCATGGGTGCAGATTTATATGAATCATATTGCGGTTCGATATTAGCTACCGCAGCACTTGGCGCAGCAGCATTCATGGAAACTCCCGATCTTCAATTCAAAGCTGTTATCGCTCCAATGTTAATTGCAGCTATCGGCATCATTCTTTCTATTATGGGAATTTTTATTGTCAGAACAAAAGAAGATGCTACACAGAAAGATTTATTAAATTCATTAGGAAATGGAATTAACTTTAGTTCTGTTCTTATTGTAGTTTTCTCAGCTCTTATAGTTAATCTATTAGGCTTCGATAATGCTTGGGGAATATGGGGATCGATAGTTTCAGGTCTTATTACCGGTATCGTTATCGGTAAAGCAACTGAATACTATACATCACAATCATACAAACCTACACGCACAGTTGCCGAAAGTTCGGGAACCGGCGCTGCGACAGTAATTATCTCCGGTTTAGGATTAGGAATGCTTTCAACCGCAATTCCGGTTTTGGCAGTCGCTACGGGTACAATATTCGCATTTTTATTTGCCTCAGGATTTGATTTCGCTAATTCAGGTATGGGTCTTTATGGAGTTGGTATTGCGGCAGTAGGTATGCTTTCTACACTTGGTATTACACTTGCAACAGATGCTTATGGACCAATTGCAGATAATGCTGGTGGTAATGCTGAAATGAGCGGACTTGGAGAGGAAGTAAGAAGAAAAACAGATGCACTTGATTCACTCGGTAATACAACCGCAGCAACAGGGAAAGGATTTGCAATCGGTTCAGCTGCTCTTACAGCACTTGCTCTTTTAGCTTCTTATGTAGAAGAGATTAAAATTGCTTTAATTAGAGCCGGTCAAATTACTTTAACATTTGCAGATGGATTAGAAAAAGCAACTGCCAAAGCTAATCTTAATGACTTCATGAATTACTACCAAGTAAACTTAATGAATCCAAAAGTATTAATCGGAGTTTTCATTGGTTCAATGATGGCATTTGTATTCTGCGGATTAACAATGAATGCAGTAGGAAGAGCAGCAGGTAAGATGGTCGATGAAGTAAGAAGACAATTCAAAGCTTTCCCGGGAATCTTAAAGGGAACTCAAGAACCTGATTATGCTACATGTGTTGCTATCTCTACAAAAGGTGCACAACGAGAAATGATTATTCCTTCTTTATTAGCAATTCTTACTCCTATTTTAACCGGTGTTGTTTTCGGTGTTACCGGTGTAATGGGATTATTAGTTGGCGGACTTGGAACCGGATTTGTATTGGCAATTTTTATGGCTAATGCAGGTGGTGCTTGGGATAATGCCAAAAAATATGTTGAAGAAGGTAACCTCGGCGGTAAAGGATCTGATGCTCATAAAGCAACAGTTATTGGCGATACAGTAGGCGATCCTTTTAAAGATACTTCAGGACCAAGCTTAAATATTCTTATTAAATTAATGAGTATGGTTGCTATCGTTTTTGCAGGTCTTACAGTAGCTTTCAGTATATTGTAAAAAGTAATTAGTAATAAAAAGAAAACCGTCCCAATTTTAATCGGGACGGTTTTTTTGTTTTAAATAATTTCTTTTTAATCACACCCAGACAAAATCTCAACCATATTGATTATAACTCTGTGTATGATATATTGAAGTAATAAGAGGAATTAAAATAGCAAAGAAAAGAATTATCGCAATTACCATAATAACAAGAGAGATTATAATAATAATTTTAGTAAGACGAAAATACTTTGCCTGTAATTCAAATCCCGTTCTCATTGCGTGCGCATTATTAGTCAACTTAAAGTTATCGAATTGATCGGCAGATTCTCTCATTCTTAGACCAATTAAGATAAGAGGAATACCAACAATTGCCCCAATAATAGATAGACATTGAATCGCCCCATAGATAATAATAAATATACCGACGAAGCGCATATCTTTAGTCATTTCATTGAATGTCATTTGAAACATTGAAGGAGGTCGGAATGAAGTATTGGAATTTGGCTGATTGTCGTTTTCTAAATTGATATCGGTAAAGTCATCCATTTTACAGCTCCATTTTTGTTCTGCATAAATATAATGTAAAAGAATAATTTTATCAGCTATTTTATTATTTTTAGTAATTAATTAATCGGAGGAACAAATGGAATATAAATTTCTTGGCAGAACAGGATTAAAAGTCTCTTCAATATGTTTGGGTACAATGAATTTCGGACCATTTACATCGGAAGAAGATAGCAAAGCAATAATGAACAGGGCACTCGAACTTGATGTTAACTTCATTGATACAGCAAATGTTTATGGTGCTGAAAAAGGTGTCGGCGTAACTGAAGAGATTCTCGGGCGCTGGTTTGATGAAGATAAATCAAGAAGAGATAAAGTCGTGCTCGCAAGCAAGGTATTCGGGAAAATGGGCGAAGGGATTAATGAGAAAAAGCTTTCTGCATACCATATTAAGAAAGCGTGCGAAGATAGTCTAAAGAGATTAAAGACAGATCATATTGATCTATATCAGATGCATCATGTTGATAGAGATGCGCCGTGGGATGAAATTTATCAAGCGATGGATCAATTGATTCAAGAAGGGAAAGTAATCTATATTGGTAGTTCTAATTTTGCAGCATGGAATATAACAGAAGCAGTATATAAAGCGAAAGAAAGGCATTCGCTCGGTATTGTTTCCGAACAGAGTATTTACAGTCTTCGTAATCGCCATATTGAATTAGAAGTTTTACCCGCATGTAAGGCATTCGGAGTGGGCGTGATTCCATGGAGTCCGCTTGCAGGTGGATTGCTTTGCGGTGTATTAGAAAAAGCAACAGAAGGAAGAAGAACACGCGAAGCTTTACAGAAATCGGTGGAAAAACTTAAACCGCAAATCGAAAAATATGAAGACCTATGCAAAGAAATTAATTTGAAGCCGGCAGATGTTGCTCTTGCGTGGGTGTTGCATAATCCTATAATAACATCTCCGATTGTTGGACCGCGTACAGTTGAACAGTTGGAAGAAAACGCTAAAGTAGTAGATATTAAATTAAGCGAAGATACAATGAGAAAATTAGATGAGATATGGCCCGGACCCGGTAATCAAGCTCCTGAAGCGTATGCTTGGTAATTCTATTAATTAAGCACTTATTTATGTGGAGAAATAAATGAACAACAAGAAACTGATTTTAATCCTTGCTATAATTTTTACGGCATCATTGATTCAAACAAATGCTATAAATGCACAGAAGAAAAAATTAACCTACAAACAGGTTTATAATTTTGCAGAACCAAGATTAACGGGACAAGTGCCCCGCATCGATTCATGGCTTGATGAAGATAATTATCTCGAAGCGAAAGCAGATCCAACTGTACCTGGATCTAAACCCGTTTTGTGGAAAGTGGAAGCTAAAACCGGTAAATCTGTGGTATATGTAGATTATCCTTCACTTAATGTTCAGTTGCCCGAAGGCTATTCTGTAGAGAGAGCCGATCTTAAAATGCCCGATTACTCTGCATTTATTTTTAATAAAAAAAATAATCTCTATTACTATTCAGTTACAGGAAAAGAATTTAAGCAATTAACTAAAGATGAAGCTTCGGAAGTAAATCCGAAATTTTCTCCAAATGGAAAATTTGTAGCTTATACAAAAGACCTTAATCTATATGTATATGATATTGAGAAAGAAATAGAAACAAAATTAACGGAAGATGGCGGCGGGTTGATATATAATGGTTATGCTTCATGGATTTATTATGAGGAGATACTTGGTCGTGCTTCCCGCTATGCTGCATTCTGGTGGTCGCCTAAGAGTGATAAAATATCTTTTATGCATTTCGATGATACTCCAGTTCCTGAATTTATTTTGTATCGTGCTGATGGACAGGATGGAACATACGAAAAAACTCGTTATCCAAAAGCGGGTGAAAATAATCCTTATGTAAAAATTGGAATCGCAGATATAGCAAGTAAAAAAATTGTCTGGGCTGATTTTGATGAAAAAGCTGATCAATATGTTTCTTTTCCACTTTGGAAAAACGATAATACTCTTACAGTTCAATGGATGAATCGTGGTCAAGATAATATAATTATTTATAATGTTGACCAGGCAACCGGAAAGAAATCAGAATTATATAACGAGAAACAAAATTCGTGGGTAGAATGGTTCGAAGATTTATATTTCTTTGAAAATAATTCAGGGCTGATTCTTAAATCGAATATTGACGGGTGGACACATTTATATTACTATGGTTACGATGGGAAATTAAAAGCACAACTTACAAAAGGAAATTGGAATGTAGCTGATGTAGCTTATGTAGATGAAGAAAATGAGAAAATATATTTTCATGGCTCTACCGGTAAGCAGTGGGATAAACAGCTGTACGTTGTTGATTTAGATGGAAAAAATCAGAAGCAATTAACTTCGGGTGAAGGAATGCATACCTGTACCGTTGCTCCCGAAGGAGAATATTTTATCGATAGATACAACAATGTTACGAGTCCATATAAACTTGATTTATTGGATAAAAAAGGGAAGTTGGTAAAAAATCTTGGTGATGCTAAAACTACCATAATGGACGATTATGATCTTGGTAAGGCAGAACTTTTTACAATTAAAACCGATGGTGGATTTGAACTTCCGGTTTCATGGGTGCTTCCATCCAATTTTGATAAAACAAAAAAATATCCGGTTTTATTCAGCATTTACGGTGGTCCACAAGCTCCGGGAGTAAGGAATGCTTTTCCATACTGGTTTGAAGGAGCTTATCTCGCAGGCAAAGGTATAATTTATGTGAATGCAGATAATAGAGGATCGGGATTCAATGGAAAAATTGGTGCTTCTCAAATGCATCGCAATCTTGGTAAATATGAAATGCAAGATTTATTTACAGTTATAGATTGGATGAAGAAGCAGGGATTCGTGGATACTACAAAAATTGGTATTACAGGTGGAAGTTACGGTGGTTATGTAGCTTGTATGGGAATAACTTTTGGAGCTGATTATTTCACTCATTCTCTTGCTGATTTCTCAGTAACCGATTGGCATCTATATGATTCGCACTACACCGAACGTTATATGGATACGCCTGAAGAAAATCCCGAAGGTTATAAATTAAGTTCAGTAATGAAATATGTTGATCGTTTCAAGGGTAAGTTCTTGATTACTCACGGTACGCTTGATGATAACGTACACATGCAAAACACACTTCAATTAGTAACTGAATTGCAGAAGCAGGATAAAGAATTCGAAATGATGGTTTATCCAAATCAGAGACATGGATATGGAATGCCTCAGCGTTCTCACCATGTTAGAGAGACTATTGAATTTTGGTTTAATAATTTCTTAGGCAAAAAATTCGATCCAGCAGTTGATTAAGAAATTATGTGTGGAATAAATTAAGGGAAGAAATGGATTACAAAGAGAATAACAAAAATTACGATCCGCGAATGCATACAACCGAGCATATCTTAAACAGCACAATGGATAAGATGTTCGGTTGCGGAAGGGCGTTTAGTGCTCATATTGAAAAGAAAAAATCTAAATGCGATTACCGATTTGAAAGGAATTTAACTGAAGATGAAATTAAAACAATCGAAAATAAAGTTAATGAAGTAATTAAACAGAATCTCGATGTAAAAGAAGAATTTATGAATCTTGAAGAAGCGGGAAAGTATTTTAATCTTTCCCGTCTTCCTGATGATGCGGGAAATAATCTCCGTGTAATTAAAGTAGGTGATTATGACCAATGTTTATGTAGTGGTGTGCATATAGAAAATACTTCGGAAGTGGGAGCTGAATTTAAGATCATCTCTACAAGCTGTGATAATGGTGTAATGCGCCTAAGGTTTAAGTTAGTTTAGGGATTTCACTAAATAAGAAATTTAGTTGAATTGTTATTAAAGTAATTTTCTCCATTTCAGAATTTGTTTCTCTACTTCCTTAGGTGAGGTGCTGCCGGCTGATTTTTTGCTACGGATGCTCGCCATAGGAGTCAAAAGTTCAAAAACATTTTTATCAAATTTTTGTGAGAATGTTTTATATTCATCAAGAGTAATTTGATTAAGCTTTTTCTTCTTTGAAACGCAATACGCCACAACTGCTCCTACGATATGATGAGCTTCGCGGAACGGAATGTTTTTATTTACAAGATAATCAACAATATCAGTTGATAATAATAAATCACCCGTAAGCTCATCTTCAAAACGATCTTTATTAAATTTTGTATGTATAAGAAGTTGAGCAGATTGTTGAAGGCAGTCTTTTGTTGTATCAATAGCTTCGATTAAATGAAACTTATCTTCCTGCATATCGCGGTTATATGCAAGAGGAAGCGATTTCATAATAGTTAATACACCCATTAAGGCACCATAAACCCTACCCACTTTGCCACGAATGAGCTCTGCTATATCGGGATTTTTTTTCTGAGGCATAAGCGAGCTTCCGGTAGAATATGAATCATCAATAAGAGCAAATGAAAATTCATGTGAGTTCCAGAGAATTATTTCTTCAGAAAATCGGCTTAAGTGCATCATTATTATTGAACATGCACTTATTACTTCAATGACAACATCTCTATCAGAAACCGCATCAAGAGAATTTTCTATAATGCTGCTCATTTTTAATTCTTTTGCAGAATAATTTCGATCGATGTTAAGAGTAGTACCCGATAGAGCAGCAGCACCAAGCGGTGAAATGTTTATTCTTTTTATAGAGTCAAAAAGTCTTTCTTTATCGCGCTCCAACATAGAAACATAAGCCAAAAGATGATGAGCAAATAAAATCGGTTGTGCTCTTTGGAGATGAGTATAACCCGGAATGATGGTTTCTTTATTTGCATCGGCTTTTTTTAATAATGCCTTTTGAAATGCTGTAACAAACTTTATAAGATTTGTAGTTTCTTTTCGCATATAGAGCCGTTCATCTAATGCGACCTGATCATTGCGGCTTCTTGCTGTATGAAGCCGCTTACCTTTTTCACCAATCTTTTCTACTAATCTTTCTTCAATTAAAGAATGAATATCTTCTTTCTTCCAATCGAATTTTAATTCTCCACTTTCGATCTCAGTAAATATTTCATCTAACGCTTTAATGATAGACTTCCCATCATTCATCGAAACGGTTTTTTGCTTCATTAGCATTTTTACGTGCGCTTTACTTCCCTCGATATCTTCGGCATATAATTTACCATCAATATCGATAGATGAAGAAAACTTCAATGCAGTTTCGTCTAAGGATTTCTTAAACCTACTGTTCCAAATTGCCATATAAAACTAAGTCCACAATATTCAAAAATTATTTCATTACAATAATAATGAGAAAAACAAATCTAATCTAACTTGAAAAACGCTAAACTAAAACTCCTTTTTTTTCGTCTTCTGCTTTTTGAGCTACGCGATTTATAGTTTTATAAGGAAGTCCATAAATCTTAATAAAACCTTCCGAAGCAGAATGATCAAATTGATCAGCATTGGTATAAGTGGCAAGAAGGGGATCGTATAATGAAAATGGGGATGTTCTACCCGAAACAATAATATTGCCTTTATAAAGTTTTAGCTTAACTAAACCCGTTACGTTCTCTTGTGTTTTATCTATGAATGCTTGAAGTGCTTCACGAAGTGGAGAAAACCAAAGTCCATTATAGATAAGATTGGAATATTCTTGAGTAACAAGTGCTTTGTAATGAGCTACCGATTTTTCTAAAGTGATTCTTTCTAATTCCTTATGAGCTGTATTTAAAATCATTCCTGCCGGTGCTTCATATACTTCGCGAGATTTAATTCCAACTAATCGATTTTCGATCATATCTATTCTGCCAACGCCGTTTCTTCCGCCGATTTTATTTAATTCTTTTATAAGAGTGACGCCATCCATTGTTTTCCCATTTAATGCAAAAGGAACACCTTTCTCAAATTCTACAATCATATATTCTGCTTCATCTGGTGCATCTTCGGGAGAAACTGTATGTTGAAAAGCATCTGCCGGCGGCTCAACCATTGGGTCTTCAAGAACTCCACATTCAATCGCAGTTCCATAAACATTTTCATCAATAGAATAAGGGTTCTCCTTTGTAGCAGCAACAGGTATATTGTGAAGTTTAGCATAATCGATCTCTTCTTCCCGGCTCTTAAATTCCCAGGTCCTAAGCGGAGCGATATTTTCAAGATCGGGAGCAAGCGCACCAACAGCTACTTCAAAACGAACTTGGTCATTGCCTTTTCCCGTACAACCATGTGCGACCATATTAGCACCTTCTTTTCGAGCAATATCTACTAATGTTTTTGCAAGAAGTGGTCTTCCGATGGAGCATGCCATCGGATAACTGTCTTCATACATTGCGCCGGCTCGAAGAGCAGGAAATACATAATCATTAATAAATTCATCGGTGAGATCTATTACGTATGATTTAGAAGCACCTGAATTTATTGCCTTTTCTTCAAGTCCGATTAGTTCTTTGGTCTGCCCGAGATTTCCAGTAAAGGTAATTATCTCCGCATCGTAATTATCTTTGAGCCATTTGACCATAACGGATGTATCCAACCCTCCCGAATATGCAACTACAATTTTGTTCTTTGTCATTAATTCATTCCTAATATTATTTTAATATATTCTAAACTTTTATTGATGTTTTTATTTGAGCGTGGGATGACGATTATAGTATCATCACCTGCGACTGTACCAAGAAGCTCAGGGGAATTGCTTTGGTCTAATACAATTGCTACGCCCTGTGCTCTTCCTGGAAATGTTTTTATTACGATCAAAGTTTCATTGTGGTCGATTGAAATTATCTCTTCGCTTAAACGTGAACGTAAAACCGATTGATCTCCTATGGTATTTATTTTATAAAAAAATCCATTCGGAGCAGGTACTCGAATAATACCAAGTTCATTTAAATCGCGGGATAAAGTTGCCTGCGTTACTTTAATTCCATTTTGTTTTAATAATTTTTGGAATTGAGCTTGATTTGAAATTTCTTGCTTCGATACTAATTCTTTTATTAATACATGTCGGCTTTGAATTTCTTGATTTTTATTGCTCATAAATCCCTCATTATATTTTATAATTAATCAGCAACTATCTCTGTGCCGATTCCTTCTTTAGTAAATATTTCAAGCAGGAGTGCATGAGGCACTCTGCCATCAACTATGTGAACTTTTTTTACTCCCGATTGTAAAGCAGAAAGTGCAGATTCTACTTTTGGAATCATTCCCCCGGTGATAACTTTGTTTTGTATATAATCTTCTGCCTGCGATTTGGTAAGATGAGAAAGAAGTTCTCCGTCAGCTTTTACTCCTTCTATATCAGTAACATAAACTAATTTTTCTGCATTCAATGATGCAGCAATTGGTCCGGCGGCTACATCAGCATTTACATTATAAATTATACCTTCATCGTCGAATCCAATCGGGGCAATGACTGGTAAGTATCCATCAATTAATATGCTTTTAAGAATGCTATTATTTGCTTCGGTTACATCCCCAACGAACCCTAATTCATCTGAAGTTTTTTTTACTTTTATAAGATTTGCATCAATACCGCTTAATCCGACACCCCTACCACCATGAATATTAATTCGACGTACTATGTCTTTATTAATTGAACCTGCAAGAACCATCTGAACCACATCACGCATTTTCTCATCCGTATATCTTTGTCCGTTTACAAATTTCGTTTCGATACCAAGCTTTTCGGCAATGGATGTAATCTCTTTGCCACCACCATGAACTACGACAATATCAATACCGATTTTGCGAAGTAGAACTACATCTTGAGCAATCATCATTTTGAGCTGTTCATCTTGCATTACAGCTCCGCCATATTTTACAACAAAAGTTTTTCCCTCAAACTGCTGAATGTATGGAAGTGCCTCAATTAGCACATCTTCTTTTTTGAAAATTGCATCTGTCACGATCGGTAGCTCCCATTAATCTTAACATACTCTTCCGAAAAATCACAAGTCCAGCAGGTAGCGGAATATTTTCCGTTACCGATTTTTATTGTTAGATAAATATAGTCGGGCTCTAATGTTTTATTGGCTTCTTCGATCGATAATTGAACCGAATAATTTGCTCCGAGAATTTTTGTACTATTAACAAATATTTCAAACTGTGCAGGGTCGAATATGATTCCGGAATAACCGGCGGCGGCAATTATTCTACCCCAATTTGCATCTTCGCCATGGATAGCCGTTTTAACTAATGGCGACAAGGCAATCGTTCTCCCCACGTTTTCAGCATCTTCGATAGAATTCGCTCCATCAACAGTAATTTCTATTAGCTTAGTTGCCCCTTCTCCATCTCGAACAATATCGAGAGAGAGTTTTTTAAGTAACGCAAAAAGTTCATCTTCAAAAATGTAGTGCTCACGGCTTTCGGAAATTATCTCTTCACCGCTTGCCCCATTAGCAAAGGCAAGAACCATATCGTTTGTGCTTGTATCTCCATCTACAATAATTCTATTAAACGTTTTATCGGCTGTTTTTTTTAACATTGAATGAAGCAGATTTTTTTCAATTGCGGCATCGGTAAGAATAAATCCAAGCATTGTAGCCATATTGGGGTGAATCATCCCTGAACCCTTAGCCATTCCGTAAATAGTAACTTCTTTTCCATTAATTAAAAAAGTTGACGATGCAGTTTTTGAAAATGTATCGGTAGTCATAATTGCTTCGGCTGCATTTTGCATTTTTGTTTCTTCTTCTTGATCGGTAGAAAAAATTTCATCAGAAATAATTTTTATTCCTTGAGAAATTACCGTCATTGGGAGGATTTCGCCAATCACCCCTGTCGAAGAAACGAGTACTTCATTTTTTTCTATACCTAATTCTAATGCAGTTAGTGATGCCATTTCGGAAGCATCAATATAACCTTGCTGACCGGTACAGGCATTAGCGTTACCACTATTTACAATTAAGGCTCTGAAATTATCTTGCTCAATTAGATGTTCTTTGCAGATTAATACCGGAGCCGCTTGAACAACATTTGTTGTAAAAACACCTGCTGCTGATGCTGGACGATCCGATAATATCAAGGCTAAATCTTTTTTCCGTTTCTTAATTCCGCAAAACACTCCCGCACCTTTGAATCCAAGCGGGATTTTTACTGCCTGCGTTTTGGTTTCAAGAGTCTTTGCGTTTGCTTCTATTATTTGTGTGCTGATAATTTCTTTGAACATTTCATTATTCCTTCTGACTGATCGAAGCCGAACATTATATTCATATTCTGAACCGCCTGCCCTGCCGCACCTTTTAATAAATTATCTATTGTTGAAAAAATTGTCAATACTCCATCGGAAGACAAATAAAAACCGATATCACAAAAGTTTGTATATGTTACATCTTTCATTTCAGGAATTTTGGTTCCAATAAAACGAATAAATGATTTATCTGTATAATATTCTTTGTAAGCATTTAGGATATCTTTTTCAGAAACCCCAATTTTGATTTTCGCCTGAATCGTAGAGTAGATACCGCGTGTAACGGGAAGTAGATGCGGCACGAAAGAAAAATTGGTTTTAACAGAGGCAAATTTTTCGAGATATTTTTTGATTTCAGGTATATGTTGATGTTCTCCAATTTTATAAGCGCGTACACTTTCATTGACTTCAGAAAAGATCATATTTTGCGAAACCGATTTACCGGCTCCCGAAGTTCCGCTATATGAAATTATACTAATGAAAGATTTGTCGATTAAAATATTTTTTATGATAGGGAGTAGAGGTAATAAAACGCTTGTAGGGTAGCATCCGGGATTAGCAATTATATCTGCTGATGCAATTTCATTTTCGTTCCATTCACTTAAACCATAGACAGAATTTTCTAACAGTTGCTCTGCTTGATGCTCGTGCTTGTAGTAAAGTTTATATTCGTTTTTATCAGAGAGTCTAAAATCACCACCGAGATCGATTACTTTTACTCCATTTTCGAAAGCTGTTTTAACAACTTCAAATGCCTGACCAGAAGGTAGCGCAACGAATATTAGGTCAAGTCCCTTTATTGTTGCCACTGAGAAATTCTCAATCTCCATTGAGATAATGTTTTTTAGAGATGGGTGAACATCTTCTATGTTAGAGCCGACTGTGGAATGACCGAATAGTTTAACTATTTCAACTTTCTCGTGGTTTGATAAAAGCTTAATTAGTTCGATACCCGAATATCCCGCTGCCCCTACAATTCCTATCTGATACATTGTCTTCCAAAAAATAAAGCATAATTATACATTATCTTGCATAATTATGCAAGATATAATTCTGAATAATTTGAAGTAATTGAGGAAATATGCTTTGAAATAGAAGAAATCAAGTCATTAATAAGTCAAATCGAAATAAAAATAAAAAATATCCCTTTAAAAAGTTTATCTTTGTAAGTCAATAAAATAGGAAAAAGATGAAATCGTTTGAAGAGATAGGTCTTGATAGTGAATTACTTAGCGCTATTAAGGAACTTGGATTTGAAAATCCAATGCCTATACAAGAAGAAGTAATACCACATTTAATCGGTGAAGATAGACCCGATATTATTGGTCTGGCACAGACTGGAACGGGGAAGACGGCGGCTTTTGGTCTTCCAATTATTCAAAATACAGATTCGAGTAAAAATAAAATACAATTCTTGATATTAAGTCCGACACGAGAATTATGCTTACAGATATTCGATGATTTAA
>JBAYVI010000010.1:0-37453 GCA_041674625.1 Melioribacteraceae bacterium
AAAGAAATAAAGAATTTGAAGAAATTTATTCAAAAGTAGTGAAAGCATCTTTCGGAAATAGAAGAAAAACTTTAAAAAATTCGTTAAGTAATAGTATATTTACAGGAATTAATTTCGGAGGCTCGCCTATTGATTTATCAAGAAGAGCGGAGACCCTTAGCTACACAGAATACATTACCTTAACAAAATTCATTTTCGGAAAACTACATGGCGGAGAATAACAACACCACGAATGTTAAGAATCTAATTCAAATTGATCAGGAAATATTAGACAATATTTCTGTTCTATTAGAAGAAGAAGCCGGCGAATCTGTAAAAAATATTTTCGCAAGCCTACACCCTGCCGATATAGCTGTAATAATAAACCATATTAAACTTGATGAAGCAATTTATGCCTTTAACCTTTTAACAACCGAGGTCGCTGGCGAAGTTGTAATTGAGCTTGATGAAGATTTAAGAGAAAAGATTTTAAGAGAAATTGAACCGGGTAAAATCGCCGATATCGTAGATGAACTCGATTCTGATGATGCGGTTGATATTGTAAGTGATTTGCCTGATGACGTTGCTGTTCACGTCCTCGAAAATATTGATAAAGAATATTCCGAAGATGTAAAAGAATTATTAAAATACCGCGAGGATAGTGCCGGCGGTATTATGTCCACTGATTTTATTTCTGTCATTTCTGATGCTACCGTTAAAGATGCCATCGAACAAGTTAGGCAAAATGCTGATGAATTTGAGCATATTTATCATATATACGTAATTGATACTGAAGAGAAATTAATTGGTTTTGTTCTATTAAAATCGCTTTTACTGCACACATTAGATACAAAAGTAAAAAGTATCATGGAAGATGAGCTATTGACTGTTAATCCGGAAATGGATCAGGAAGAAGTGGCTAATCTGATGGAAAAATATGACCTTGTAACTATTCCTGTAATTAATCCTAAAGGAATAATGCTAGGAAGAATTACAATTGATGACGTAGTTGACGTTATTCATGAAGAGGCGGCTGAAGATATTCAGAAGTTTGCGGGTTTATCTGAAGAAGAGGAAATGAGCCATAGCTCATTTAAAATATCACGTAATAGACTACCATGGCTTTTAGTTGCGTTAGTAGGTGAACTTGTAAGTGCAATGGTACTTTCTAATTTTCAAGCATCGATAGAGAAGATTTTAATTGCGAGTTTTTTTATTCCTATTGTTATGGCAATGGGTGGAAGCTCAGGTACGCAGGCAGCTATCGTTATGGTTCGCCGCCTCGGTAATCAAGAAATATTTATTAATGAAGCATTCAAGAAAATAGGTAAAGAATTTGTTGTCGCTTTAATAAATGGATTAGTCTGCGGAATATTGCTTTTGGCTGCTACTCATTATCTTTTCCGGGCTGAAGTATTATTTTCAGTCGTACTATCATCAACCTTATTGATAATAATGGTATTTGCTACAATCGTAGGCGCAATGGTACCGGTTGTGCTTAAACGATTCGGTGCTGATCCGGCTATTGCAACTGGTCCATTTGTTACAACTATGAATGATATATTTAGTTTAACAGTTTACCTATCAATTGTTTCACATTTTCTAATTGTTAGTTAAGCCCATTATCAACACGATTAATTACTTCAACAATAAGCATAAAGTAACGGTCTAATGAACAATTTGCATCTTCTCTTAAATAACAATCGCCCTCTTCACCCGAAGTACGGCAATGTGAACAAATTTTATCACGAAGCAAAAGCTTTAATTCATCTAAATTCTTTCCGTCATATTTATGAACTAAATCTACAATTTCAGGAAGATAAAGTTGAACTGCACATGTTTCTTTATTTGTTAATGTACAACCTCCGAGTTCATTTGAATCGGCACAAATTGCACAGACATTTTCTCTTATCGCTTTTTGATATTTATCCATTAAAGTTATATCCATTTTTTGGTTTAAAAAAGTTAGTAATATGATAATCATTTCGCAAGCGGATTAATAATGACCTTAAATAAAAAAAATCAAGTACAAAGAATTTTCGATTCTATTTCAGGCAGATATGATTTTCTAAATCATTTCCTAAGTGCCGGGATAGATATATATTGGCGGAGAAAAGCACTCCGTTTGACAAAAATAGGTAGTGAAAGCAAATTATTAGATTTAGCATGTGGGACAGGAGATTTTGCTTTAGAGGCTAAAAAATTCGGCGTTAAAGAAATTATTGGCGCTGACTTATCTTTCAATATGCTAAAAGTATTTCATCAAAAATCGGAATGGAGCAAAGGAAGGATTGTACAAACCATTGCTGAAATACTCCCTTTCAAAAGCAATTCATTTACAAATATAACAGTCGCTTTTGGAGTAAGAAATTTTTTTGATATTCAATCTGCATTTATCGAGTTTAATAGAGTATTATCAGATAAAGGAAAAGTGACAGTTTTAGAATTTCGATTACCTGAAAATGGGATTATAAAAAGTCTTTATTTGTTTTATTTCCATAAAATCTTACCTGCAATTGGTCGATTAATTTCAAAGGACAATGAAGCTTATACTTATCTTCCCGAATCAGTAAATGATTTTGATAAAAATATTAATCTTGTTGATTTATTCAAGAAAGCTAGTTTTACAAAAGTGGAAAAATATTCGCTTACTTTTGGAGTTTGTCAAGTAACAATAGCTTATAAATAATTATAAACTATTTAGATATTCTATTATTTTTTCTTTCAATTCTGTAAATGAGATTTTTCTATGGCTTATTTTATTTTTTTCTTCAAAGGATAATTCTGCAATAGTTTTATTATAATCATCAGGAATAAAAATCGGATCATAACCGAAACCTGCCGTTCCTCTAATTTCTAAAATTATTTTTCCCGACAATTCACCAATACAATCAATTTTTTTATTACCATCATAAAAAACTGCATGACTAATAAATTTAGCCAGATGCGGTTCAGGAAGAATTTCAAGTTCTGAAATTACTTTTTTATTATTATCTTCATAAGTGCAATTTTCGCCTGAATAACGAGCAGAATAAACACCCGGTCGTCCATCTAATTGTTCAATCGCCAAACCGGAATCATCAGCGATAACTGGCTCTTTATAAATATCATAAATAGCCTTCGCTTTAATAAAAGCATTTTCTTCAAATGTTACTCCGGTTTCAGGTATATCAATATTGTTCCCAAGTTCAGCAAGTGAAAAAACTTCAATGCCCGTTCCCTTAAATAAAGCTTTTATTTCTTTAGTCTTACCCTTATTCTGCGATGCAAAGATTAATTTCATATTATTTATTACTCTCTTTCTCATTCAAACATTCATCAAGTTTTTCCATTCCAAATCTTAAATGAGGGATTACAATTGAACCTCCTACAATTAATGCAATATTGAAAGATTCATGCAATTCTTCTCGAGTGGCGCCTTCTTGAACTGCTCTATCAATATGATAAAGGATACAATCGTTGCATCTTAAAACCATTGAAGCAACTAAACCCATTAGCTCTTTAGTTTTAGAATCAAGAGCACCCTTTACGTAGGCTTTATTATCAAGAGCAAAAAATTTATTAAAATCTCTGAAACCTGAGTTTAATATTTTATCATTCATCTCAGAGCGGTATGTTTTAAATTCGCTTAAAGTAGTTTTCATATTTATTCCTATTTTTTTCTATTAAGTTCTTTTTTTAAATAAGTACCGGTAATACTACTCTTAACTTTAGAAATTTCTTCCGGTGTACCTGTTGCAATAATTTCACCCCCGTGTTTGCCCCCCCCGGGTCCTAAATCTATTACGTGGTCAGCAACTTTTATCACATCGAGATTATGTTCAACCACTACGACAGTATTTCCCTTCTCCACTAATTTCATTAAAACATCTAATAAGATTTTTACATCTTCAAAATGAAGACCGGTAGTTGGTTCATCGAGAATATAAAGAGTTTTGCCTGTACTTATTTTGCTCAATTCCGTAGCAAGTTTTACTCTTTGTGCTTCTCCGCCTGAAAGAGTTGTTGCTTGCTGCCCCAATTTTATATATCCCAGTCCAACATCATGTATGGATTGAATTTTTCTTTTTATCCTTGGCAAATCATCAAAAAATTCTAATGCATCATCAACAGTCATTTCTAGGACTTCTGAAATACTTTTTGTTTTATAAAGTATTTCTAAAGTTTCTCTATTATATCTTTTCCCATTGCATACTTCGCAAAGCACATATACATCAGGTAGAAAATTCATTTCAATTTTCTTAAGACCATCACCATGACACTCTTCACATCTTCCACCCGATACATTAAAACTAAATCTACCTGGTCCATATCCACGCATTTTTGATTCGGGCAACTGTGCAAATAGGTCCCTGATATGCGTGAATAAACCTGTATAGGTAGCAGGATTTGAACGAGGCGTTCTACCGATTGGTGCTTGGTCGATCTCTATTATTTTATCAAGCTCTTCTGATCCCGTTACCTTTTTATATGGCAGTGGAATTAATTTTGACTGATAAAACTTATGCATTAATATTCGTACCAATGTTTCATTTATTAATGATGATTTCCCCGAACCACTAACTCCAGTGATAGTTGTAAACGTTCCTAATGGAATTGATAAATCGACATTCTTTAGATTATTGCCGCTGGCTTCGATTATTGAAATATAATTACCACTACCTTTTCTTCTTTCAATTGGTAATTCAATTCTCTTATCATCCTTTAAGTAATCGATTGTCAAAGAATGGTAATCATTTTTATTATTAACAATTTTATCTGTGTTGCCGATTACACAAAGTTCACCTCCATGTTCGCCTGCACGTGGACCAAGATCGATAATAAAATCCGAGCTTTCAATAGTTTCTCTATCGTGTTCTACAACAATTACGGTATTCCCTAAATCACGAAGGCGTTTCAAAGAATTTATTAATTTTTCATTATCACTTTGATGAAGTCCAATGCTTGGTTCATCAAGTACGTATAGAACTCCAGCTAGCTGCGTTCCTATTTGAGTTGCAAGTCGTATTCTTTGAGATTCACCGCCTGATAGTGTTCTCGCACTTCTATCCAACGTTAAATAATCCAATCCCACATTTAATAAAAATTCTATTCGAGAAGTAATTTCTTTTAATATCTGTTTAGAAATTAGTTTCTCTCTTTCAGTAAGCGTTATATTTTCAAAGAATTTTTTTGTATCCTCAATCGATTTAGTTGTTAGTTCCGAAATGTTAAGTCCATTAAATTTTACTGCTAAAGATTCTTTTTTTAGTCTGCCTCCGTTACATGTAGAGCAGACTTTTGTATTCATAAAGGCTTCAGCCCAGTTACGGATATGGTTCGAAGATGTATTATCATAATAATGTTGAACATAATTATAAACACCACGGAATTTATTATAGTAAGTAACAGAGCGACCACTACCCATCTTATAAGAAAAAGGTAATTTATCTTCCGAGCCATAAAGCAGAATCTTCCTCTGTTCATCATTTAAATCTTTGAGCGGAGTATTAAAATCAAAACCATATTTTTCAGCGATACCTTCAACCTGATTAAAGAACCAAGTTTTGCGCGGTTTGCCTAAAGCAGAAATCCCTTCTTCTTTAATACTTTTTTCCCAATCGGGAATAATTAAATCGATATCTAATTCTCTTCTTTCACCAAGTCCATCGCAATCAGGGCAAAAACCATAAGGTGAATTAAACGAAAACGAATTTGGTGCAAGTTCCTGAAATCCAATTCCGCAATGAAGACAAGCAAATTCTCTGCTAAAAAAATTATCCGCTTTTCCATCATTAACAATTAGATTCCCATTACCGAAATTAAGGGCTGCCTCAACTGATTCACTAATTCGGCTTCTTGCCTGTTCATTACTCTTTAGTCTATCAACAACAATTTCGATATCATGAGTTTTGTATCTATCAACTTTTAGCCCTTCTACAAGTTCTAATACTTCCCCATCGACTCTTACACGAACAAATCCATCTTTTGATATTTCATCAAATAATTCTTTATAATGCCCTTTTCTTCCTCTTACTATTGGCGCAAGAATTGAAATTCTTTGATCATTGTAATTTGTTAGAATAGTATCAATGATTTGATTTGTAGATTGTTTTTGTACGGGTCTGCCGCAGCTATAACAATGCGGAATACCAACCCGTGCATAAAGAAGTCTAAGATAGTCGTATATTTCGGTTACAGTTCCAACAGTTGAACGAGGATTTCCTCCTGTTGATTTTTGTTCGATAGATATCGCAGGACTAAGTCCTTCAATTAAATCAACATCCGGCTTTTCGAGAATATTTAAGAATTGACGTGCATAAGCAGAGAGGGACTCGATATATCTTCTCTGCCCTTCGGCATAAATAGTATCGAATGCTAAGGAAGATTTACCAGAACCGGATAATCCGGTGATAACAACTAATGTATCGCGCGGGATTTCGAGAGATATATTCTTAAGATTATGTTCCCGTGCGCCTTTAATTATAATTTTATTTTGTAATTCCATTTAGATACATTTGTAAAAGTTCAATCTAGTAGTTTACTTAATAACAGACCTAAAATCAATTTTATTTGCATTATAAGACTATGAACGAGATAAAAGAAACAATAAAGATTATATCAAAGGAACAAGAATTTAGTTTTAAAGAAAAAGGGAGCGAATTTATTGCTCACTCATTCTATATTGAATCTGAAGAAGAAGCAATCGAGAAACTCTCCGCAATTAAGAAAAAATTTTATGATGCTGTTCATCATTGTTACGCTTATTCTATTGGATATGAGAAAAGTAAATATTCGGATGATGGCGAACCAAATGGTACTGCGGGTATTAGAATCTTTAACGCCATAAACCACTTTGAGTTAACTAATGTAATTGTTACTGTTGTCCGATATTTCGGCGGTGTTAAACTTGGTGTTGGTCCACTTGGTAAAGCTTACTATTTTTCGGCAGAACAGTTACTTTCTAATTCACCTATTTCAATAAAAACTGCATACCAAAGAATTGAAATTTTTTATACTTACGAACAAATAAGTAAGGTGCATTATTTAATAAACCAGAATGATGCTATTATAGAAAAGACTCTTTATGAACCCGAATTAAAAATAGTATGTTTGGTATTAATTTCAAAAATAGGTAGATTTGTGGAGGAACTTATCGATTTTTCGGGCGGTTTAATATCAACAAATCTTACAAATGAAATAAAATACCTATAAGGTTTGTTTTTAATAAGTAATTCTTGACAAATAGGTGCTATTTACTTAATTTCTATATTAAGATATTAATCTCCCGAAAGTCTTAGTTAATGTTTAATAAATAATTAAATTGAGAAGAAAATGATTTATACTAAAACCGGTGAATATGCTATTAGAGCGATCTTGTTTTTGGCTCGTCAACCAAAAGACAGTTTAATTATGTCTTCTGAAATAGCCAAAAGCGAAGATATTCCCGCTCACTATTTAGCAAAAATTCTTCAAAGAATGGCTAAATATGGTTATGTCGATTCTTATAAAGGGAGAGGCGGCGGATTTAAGATTACTGAATTAGCAAAGAAAAGTTCTATACTTGAAATTGTTGAACGCGTTGAAGGACCTGTTATTAATTTAAAATGCGTTACTGGTCTAAAGGAATGCTCCGATGAAAGCCCTTGTCCTCTTCATGATGAATGGGCAGAATTAAGAAATAGAATTTACAACCTCATTTCGAGCAAATCTGTTCAAGAAGTTGCTGAAAAATATTCCGAGACTTTAAGAAAAGCTAAATAAAAAAAGCGGCTTATGCCGCTTTTTTCTTAATTCCTATATCCATGAATAAGTGCAAGAAATGTATTTATAGTGCGCTTTATTTATATAGCTATCTCTTTTTACAATTTTACTCCAATACCAATTCCATCACCTATTGGTAAAATTGTCGAAAATAATTTTTCATTAGCTAAAAAATATATATTGAAATTTCTTACCGATTCGGTGGAGTTTTTATATTTATCAGGTACTTCGGAAGAACCTGCATAACCTTTCCATAAAAGATTATCGATAATAATTACACCTTTCTTTTTTAATTTTTTCATCGAAAAATCGAATAATTTTTCATAGTCTTCTTTATCTGCATCCAAAAAAATTAGGTCGTATTTACATTCTAATTTCGGGATTATTTCCAAAGCATCCCCTTTAATAATATTTATTTTTTCTCCGAAACCAGACATTTCGATAAATTCTAACGCTAAAACTATATTGTCTTTGCTTTTTTCGATTGTATCAATAAATCCTTTTTTCCTAATCGAACGTGCCATACGAATTGATGAATAAGCAATTGCAGTACCAATTTCTAATACTTTTTTGGGTCGAAGGGATTGTATTAAAGTCTCTAAAAATTCAGCTGATTTCCAATCAAGAATTGGAATACGGTTCTCTTCAGCATACTTTTCCATCTTTAAAATTAATTCACTTTTTTCTTTTCGTAAACTCTCTAAATATTTTATTTGAGACTTATGTAATATTCCTGACATAACTACTCTTTTTATTTCAGGTATAATAACTTTTTATTTAGAACCGTACCATTAATTTTTAATGAATAAATATAAGAACCGGAAGCTATCGATTCACCTAAATCATTAGTCCCGTTCCAGTAAATGTTATTTTTTCCAATAGATGCTATTCCAGAATATAGGGTTTTTATCTTTTCACCAAGTACATTAAATACTTCTACTTCGGCATAACTATTATCTTTTGAAAGAAAAGTAATCAAAGTAGAGCCATTGAATGGGTTAGGATAATTTTGAATTAATGTATAATCATCGGGCAAAATTATTTCTTCTTTATCTTTTGCTGAAGTAACAATATTCAGATTTCCGCCAAATAGTTTATAAGATTTATCTGCAACCGCAGGTTCTCTATTATTTACTCCGGTATTAGATTCATAAGTGAAATAAAAAGTTACCGCTTCATTATAGATAAATTGAGGGAGAGTAGTATTAAAAATATAACCACCTTGATAACTCATTGCGATTACTTGCTCAATTCCACTATTACCTCTATAATGTAATTTAAGAGTCTGTACATTCATTTGATTTGGATTGTGGAAAGCTTTCGTTAAAATCAAATTACCATTCGATTCTTTTATGTTAGGGTAGGTAATGGCTTTAAGTGCAGAAACAATTCCCCATCCAATATCATTATTGGGAGAATCTGAATTGCTTGCTGATTCCATCATTATAGCTCTAACTTGTGTATTCTTTAGATAAGGATAGGCTGACATTAGGAGTGCTGTAACACCTGCTGCAATTGGGCAGGAGAAAGATGTTCCACTTCCAAAACTATATAAACCGGATGTAGTAACCTTTAAGGTATTAGTTCCTTGAGCAGCAATTTCGGGCTTAATTCTACCATCTGAGGATGGGCCAAAACTACTAAAAGAAGAAATAGAGCCTGATCCAGTAACGGAAGCCACCGAAAGAATATTAAAAGCATCTGCCGGAGTCGTTATATATCCCCATGACTTTGCTCTTTCATTTCCCGCAGATGTAAATGTAACAATTCCTTTATTAAAAGCTATATCTACTGCTTTTGCTACTAAAGAAGTACTCCCATTCATATCTGCATAAGAATAAGAACGCTGGTCTTTATCAAATGTGGAATATCCTAATGAACTGCTTGTTAAATCTACTCCAATTGATTCTAGCCACTCCATTGCAGCTACATAATTATCTTCTTCGATATTTGTTTCTGTTGGAACGTATTCTGTTTTCGCTAATGCAAATTGGGAATTAAAAGCAGGACCAATCATTTCCCCATTTTCAAAACCACCAATTAAAGAAAAAACAGCTGTTCCATGGTTATCTTGATCATAACGGTCACCATCCTGATTTTCTGTAATATTATCATTTTGAACAAAATCATGTTCTTCCGTTACATTTCTTCCATTAAGAGGAGGATTGGACCTCCATTTAAAACCGGTATCTAACAACCCAATAAACACACCTTCGCCAGTAATTCCCATATCATGTACAAAGGGGACATCTGACAAAATATTTTGATTTAGAGACTGACCATAATTATAAGAAAAGTTTGGAGAGGCTTTTTCGTTCTCTCCGGTAAAAAACTGTTGATATTCCACCGAAGTTGATTCACTCTTTAATGATTTAATAATTTCTATCTTTTCTACGAATGGCAATGTTAGGAGTAGATCGTATTCTTGATCAGTTAAAAATGCAGAAACTGCATTAAACCATTTTAATTTATGAATAATTCCAATCCCTTTTTCATTAATCTGATCAAGATAAGAATCATTTATTTTTATATCTGTATAATCGATATAATCATTGCCAAGAACTTTTTTTCTTCTTTCAATAGCTTTTGGTGTTAGTTCTTTCTCGGCTTCTTTATAGTATTCAGAAGTTTTACTTAATCTATCACTATGATTTATTCCCTTATCCTTGAAATATATCAGATATTTAGTTTGAGCAGTGATACTAATAAAAACAAAAAAGAATATAAAAAGAATAATTTTTCTCATAAGAGAGGCTGTCCTTTAATTGGTTAATTCGTAATTATAAAGAAACAATTAATGATAATCAATGCACTAATTTTGCCAGACGGTTTAATCTCACCGAGCCTAAAAGTTGAAAGAAATCAGAAAATGGAATTGCCGGATTCCATGACCAATAAATAAAAAATGCTTGACCGACAACTTTATCACGTGAAACAAATCCCCAGAAACGGCTATCTAAACTATTATCTCTATTATCACCCATCATAAAGAAATAGTCTTTTTTGATCGTATAGCTTGTAACCGGTTGTTTATCGATTAAAATTTGATCACCTTCGATAGTAACTACTCTTCTATCATACTCTCTATCAATAATTGTGCGCCACTGCTCTACATTACTTCTATCTAATGAAATCACATCCCCTTTCTTAGGGACAATTACTGGTCCGTAATTATCTTCATTAAACTCTGCGCCGGCAGGGAAAATTCTCGGGTTTGTAACAGCAGCTGGCATTGCATTTTCATTCAAATATTGAATATGAGTAGGAATATCGGCTTCTTTTCCATTAATAAAAACAACTTTTTCTTTGACTACTACAGTATCTCCCGGTTCACCTATTAATCGCTTAACATAGTTATCAATATTAACGGGCTTCATCTCATCTTTATCGCCGGGAAATTCAAAAACAACAATATCCCCTCTTTTTGGTTCTCTTACAGCCGGCAATTGGAAATATGGAAGCGCTATATTTGTAAATGGAATACTTCTTGGTGAGGATGAACCATAAATAAATTTATTTACAAATAGGAAATCCCCTACCATAATAGTTTTTTCCATCGAAGGAGTTGGCACTCTCGAAGTCTCTATTATAAACGTCTTTAATATTAATGCCGCAATTGCAGCAAAGAATAAATTTTTTAAAAACTCAAGAAATTTTTTCAATTGAGTTTTTGTAGTATCATTTTTAGTCATAGAAATACCAAGTTCCTTTAGTCATCAATTTGTAATACAGCTAAGAATGCTTCCTGTGGGATTTCAACATTACCCACTTGCTTCATCCTTTTTTTGCCTTCTTTCTGTTTCTCTAATAATTTTCTTTTTCTTGAAATATCCCCGCCATAACATTTAGCAAGAACGTTTTTTCGCATTGCTTTAATATTAGTTCTCGATATTACTTTAGCACCAATTGATGCCTGAATAGCTATTTCAAACATCTGCTTAGGTATCAAGTCTTTCAATTTAGTTGTAACTTTTCTACCCCAATCATAAGCTTTCTTTTCATGCACAATCATAGAAAGAGCATCAACTTTTTCGCCATTTAGCATAATATCTAATTTTACTAAATCCGAAACTCTATATCCTATATACTCATAATCGAAAGAAGCATAGCCGCGAGATATTGATTTTAATTTATCATAGAAATCAAAAATGATTTCTGATAAAGGAAATTCAAATTGCAGATCCGCACGAGTGGGATCGATATAAGAAGTATTTATATATATACCTCTTTTTTCAATCGCAAGCTGCATTAAGTTCCCAACATATTCGCTTGGTGTTACAATTTGTGCTTTTACGTATGGTTCTTCAACGTGGTCAATATCTCCAAGTACCGGCATATCAGCAGGATTATCTACAATTACTTTTTCACCTTTTTTATTAATCACCCAATACTCAACGTTCGGTAGTGTAGTAACGATAGATTGATCAAATTCTCTTTCTAATCGCTCTTGGACAATTTCCATATGGAGCATACCCAAGAAACCGCATCTAAATCCAAAACCAAGAGCAACAGAAGTCTCCGGTGAATATGAAAGTGCCGAGTCATTCAATTTGAATTTTTCTAATGCGTCACGAAGGTTTTCATAATCTTCAGTATTGGTAGGGTAAAGTCCACTATAAACCATTGGCTTAATATCTTTATAACCTGGCAGAGGATTTTCTGCACCGTTTCGAGCATGTGTAACAGTATCCCCTACTTTAGAATCTGCAAGGTCTTTAATACCGGAAATTAAATAACCAACGTTTCCAGCTTGGAGTTCTCCGGTTCTGATTCTTCCCAACCGTAAAGTGCCTACTTCTTCAGCTAAATATTGATTGCCATTTACGAAATAACGGATTTGATCTTTCTCTTTGAGCTTGCCATTAAATATACGGACATAAGAAACGGCACCTCGATATGAATCGAAAACTGAATCGAATACTAAAGCTTGAAGAGGAGCATTTTCATCTCCAGTTGGTTGAGGAACCTTAGTAATAATATCCTCCAAAATCAGCCCTATACCCGCTCTTGTTTTAGCACTTGCTAAAATTATATCTTCATCTTTACAACCGATTAGCTCAATGATCTGCTTTTTTACTACATCTACCATAGCACTCGGAAGATCAATTTTATTAATTACCGGAATTATTTCTAACCCGGCATCAATCGCCATATAAAGATTACTAATTGTCTGAGCTTCTACGCCCTGAGCTGCATCTACTACTAAGATCGCTCCTTCGCATGCAGCTAAGGAACGAGATACTTCATAAGTAAAATCAACGTGTCCCGGAGTATCAATAAGATTTAGTATATATGAGTTTCCGTCATTCGCTTTATATTTCATCTGGATTGCGTGGGATTTGATTGTTATACCTCTTTCCCTCTCCAAATCCATACTATCTAAAAGCTGCTGCTTTGATTCACGCTCGCTAACGGTTTTTGTGAATTCGAGTAAACCATCAGCAATAGTTGATTTCCCGTGGTCTATGTGTGCAATAATGCAAAAGTTTCTAATTAATTCCATATTCCATCTTAAATTTAACCGAGTAATATAGGCATAGAACTTGCTAAATTCAATTTAACTTGATACTCATTTTTCGTATTTTAGTTAATTGAATAATTAAATTGACTAATAAATGAAAAATCTATTATTAATTCTGTTTTTATCATCTTTTTTTGCATTTGGTCAGAGTAAAAATATTGCATTTATTTCCAATATTGAATCAGGAAATAATGATAATCTGCAAAAACTAAGTATTCTTATAGATTCATTGAATAATTGTAAGAATATTGATAACATAATAATAACCGGAGACCTTTCATATACAAAAGACGATAATGATTATAAACTTTTAAATGAATTATTAAACTCTCTTAAAGTTTCCTACTCCATCTTACCCGGCAAGAATGAAAATGTAAACTATCCTTATGATTGGTCTGATTTTTTCGACCATATTGAGGGAGATAATTTATTAATTGAAGCTGATGAATATCTTATTACAGGTATAAATGGATTTCTTCCTTATTCAGATTATAAACATTTTTCTATGGAGAATCTAACTTGGTTAGGAAGTACATTAAAAGAGTATGGGAAAAATCGCACGATAATTTCTATTCTTCCTTTTGCTCTATCCGAACAAATATCAAATGAGAATGGATATTTATCAATTTTAAAAAGCAATAGAACCGGCGTAATTATCCAACCGACAAAAGAAAAAAATTCTAGCGAAATAATTGATGGAATAAGGGTTATATCACTTCAGGATGGTTTTATTGATAAAAATGGAAATCCTTATTATCACTTGATGTCGCTAAATGGAAGTTCAGTTTCTTTTTCAAAAATTATAATTGATGGGGAAGAAGAAAAAATAGAAACTTATGATCTGTCGGTAGATATATCTAATCCTGAATTAAATCTTGCTCCATCGGAAAGCGGTTTTTCAAAAGGATTATTAAAAATAGAAACAAATACCTCGACATATTCTCGCCCGATTAGAACTAAAGAAAAATTTATTTCTTATTCAGAAGAAGGTATTATTAGTTGTTATGATACCACCGGAAGACAAAAATGGGATTTTGATTCTTATGGTAATTCGCTTTCTTCACCTGTAATTGATAATGGTATTGTGACATGCGCTAATCTTAATGGAGACCTCTCAAGCATTAGCCAATTAGGAGGAGAACAAATTCAAACTATTGGTTTTTCCGAACCGATAATAACTGATTTATTGACTATTGAATATAATGGAACTAAAGAATTAATGATTCCAAAATTGTCGAGATCAAATGCTGCTATAGTCTTTGGTTCAATTTCAGGTAAACTTTCTTGCTATGATTTGGAAACACTTCAAGAATATTGGGTAAACAATTCTGCAAAAGGGTTAATTCTAAATAAACCTTTAAACACCGATAATAAGATTTTCTTTACAAGCAGAGATGGTTTTCTCTATTCGATAGATGCACGAAATGGATTAATGATTTGGAAATGGAGAGAAAGTAATAGTAACAATGTAACCGATTGTTCGCCTATTTCTGATAATAAAAATATTTTCGTTGTATCGAAAGATGGGACTTTATCAGCTATTGATTTATTACTGGGTAAAACTGAGTGGAAACTCACCAAACGCAATATTATTGATAAGGTTGCATTATCATTTGATAAAAAATATCTCTATGCCAAATCAGAAGGGAATAAATTCTTAGTAATTAATTGCGATAAGGGAACAATAATTAAGGAGATTAAATTGAATTTTAATCTGGATAATTTCCCCTCAGATATTTTGCAAAATGAAAATGCAATCTATTTTGCATCGGGTGAAAGTCTGTATTCAATTGATAAGAAATATAAAGTAATAAAAATATTCTCAAATGAGAATGGTGTAATTAATTATTTGGAATTATTTAATAACAAAATTATGATCTCCGACTTAAACGGACGTATAACAATAATAAATGAACCTTAAGGAATAGTGTGAAAAATTTTGACGGAATTATATTTGATATCGATGGAACTTTAACTTCTACATTTGATTTAATTTTTGCTTCTTTTAATCATGTAACAGAAAAATATTTTGGAAAAACTTTTAGTAATGAAGAGATACAAAAAGAATTTGGACCAACAGAAAATGTAATATTAAAAAAATGGTTTAAAGATAGATATAATAGTGCAAGAGATGATTATTATAAATTCTATGACAATAAACATAGTGAAATGGCCGACATCTTCCCGGGTATGTCTGAAATATTAAAAAATATTAAAGATCATAATATTATACTTGCTACAAATACCGGTAAAGGAAGAGACTCTTCGTTGATAACATTAAATAAAATTGGAATCTTAGATTACTTCGATATAATTATTACCGGTGATGAAGTAGAAAACCACAAACCAGCTCCTGATGGCATTTTTCTATTTTTAGAAAAATATAATCTCCAAAAGGAAAGAGTATTAATGATTGGTGATGCATGGGTGGATATTGCAGCCGCACAATCGGCAGGAGTTAAATCTGCAGCCGTTCTTTATGATGAATATGCTAATCATGATTTTAAGGAATATAAACCTGACTATTCTTTTCACACCGTAGAAGAATTAAACAAATTCATTTTAGAAAATATTCAATAGCCTCAAAAGTTGTTGGTCAGAAACTAATAGGATAAATTAGCGAGATTCGCGGTTCTATTCTTTTTTGCGGTTTGTAACCAATAATGTTATCTAAATCATCTCTAATTGGAGAAAAATTCCAATGGTAAACTATTGATGCAAGTAGAAAGGGATTAATTTTATACCCTAATTCTGTAAATAGATATGAGTGTTCATCGGTTGTAAATAGATCACTAAAACTTCCAATGTTAATTTTATCATAACCGACATTGAAAACAAACATCATACTTGCTGGAGCAAATTGACCACGAAGATGTAATATTCCACTATTACTAATTCTGTCTAATTTCTGAAAACTTCCTAAAACTTTGAATAGACCAAGTGCACTACCATATAATTCACCATAATAACCATTACTTTGATCGGTTGCTGACTCCAACTTCTGGGCTTTGCTATTTATTACTCCGGTGCTCTTATTTAGATTAAAGCGTTCTACCTCATAAAGAGCATTAAAATAAGATGGTATATATTTATCCCCATTAAATTGTCTTTCAATTTTCGCTTTAATATCAAATATACCGAGACCATTAAAATTGGCCATAAATCCGATTGCTACGCCGGACCCAAAATTAATAATCTTATTAAAATCTGTATATAAATCTAAATCAATTACATCATTGCGGAGAAGTGGAAGTCCTAAATCTAATCCCAAAAAAGTTAAACTTCCTTTATCATTCGTAGGTCTTAGTAGATCGATTTCGGGATAATAAGTTGCAGATAAAATTCCTGCATTTTCGTTCATGTCAGTCGCAATAGACACTCCTGCTTCCAACATACCAAGTATTGGTGTTTCCTTTAGTTCAGTAAATTGAAGTGGTCTCGTATAACCCCTAGCGGCAAATAAACCGGCACGTGCGAAATTACCATATATGGTTTCAAATCCGAAACTATTAAAATCCATATCAAACTCGAGTCCAATTTTCTTCGAATCAAAACTTGTGTTGTTATTATATAATCCGACTATTGTACCATGTCCAATGGTTGCATAGTCGAGAGCACCAAGACGAGCATAAACATTGTCCCCTTTATGTCCGTATCTCACAAAGCGAATTATACTTATATAATCGGAGGCTTCATTAAAATTTTCAGTTCTTATATTGCCATTGGAGTTCCAATCGAGATTTAAATCAAGTCCGAAACCAAAATTTGCAAATTGAAATTCAGGGAAGAAGCGAAGCGAATAATTTGGGTTCCCATCAATCCATGTCATGCCGGCAGCACCGCCAACAAAACTTTTATCGCCATTCATTAAAAAATATTGCGCTTTAATATTTCCTACAAATAAAAAAAGAATTACAATAACTATTTTTTTCATATTACCTAACAATAGCAAGTTTATTAATGGAAGTAACCGATTTATTATCTTTAATCGAAATTAGTTTGTACAAATATACGCCATTTGCCAATACTTCCCCATCTTCATCTTTTCCATCCCAATAAATTCTATTAAAATCGTTTTGAAGGTCGCTGCCTGATAATTTTATCTCCCTTATTTTTCTACCTGTAAGAGTAAAAATATTTATTAACATTTCATCCGGTATTTGTGTTAGCTTAAACGTAAAATAGGTGGCATCACTAAAAGGGTTCGGGTAATTATATACATTATGAATCTCTAATGAATTGGTAACTTTGAAATTTCTAATTAATACCCATTCCTTTGAATTTACTAAATGATCTTCTTTTAATGTAAATTCTAAAAGATACTCTCCATCATCTAATGTTGGTTTGAAGTCAATAGCTATTGAAGGGAATGTTAGGAACTCATACTTAATTCGAGAGTCATTTAAGTAGATTCTTTTCTTGTTTAATTTAAGTGTAATTAAAGACGTATCCCCTGCAATTGCATTATATTGTTCATAAATTTTCAAATTCACATTTGGAGAACTACTTACATAATCTCCATCATAAATTTCATTTTCGTCTATTTTTAGATCTAATCTTATTTTTAATGGCTCTGAATAAAAATAGACATCTTTCATAAGCGAATTATTATCTTCATATAATTCTGTTATTTTATTTTTAGGATCAATTTCAAAAAATAGGGTTTTGTTTCCTGCCTGAATTGAAGGAAGATAAATAGAAAAAACACTCATACGTGCTGAATGTGGAGGTATCGATAGAACTGTATCATCGAAAATTCCAACTACTTTTCCATTTACATCTAAAACAGAACATTTTACTAATACGTTCTCCGCTTTTGATTCACCATGATTGAAAATCCTGACACTATATGAGTTGCCATTTATAATTGTCAAAGAATCAATCAGAAATTCTATAAAAGTGTTATCGAAAGCTAATTCTGGCACAGATTCATAATTAGCTGCGATAAATTTTATCTCCGGTGTTGTAGTAGTGCCATCACTTTTCATTTCAGAAACAAATTTTATAAATGGATATTTTTTTGCATCTATTAATGATAAATCCAAAATCGATTCAGCGGAAAATGTTTTAAGTGTATCATAGAGATTGTTATTATTTTTTCCTAATAAATAATTTTTTGTATTGTTTTCATTGCTCAGATTAGAATTGATCTCAAAAGATTTCCAACTTGCTGCCGGACCTATATCGATAGTTTTTAATGTGCCATTTTGTGATTTACGTAAATAATTAGAACTAATTTCTATCGCTCCCTCAGCCGGTGAAGAATAATTCTCCTTTACTTCAGATTGGGCAGCATTTTTCCAACCAATCATTGCCCAAGAACCTCTGAATTTTAATTTGTCAATGTAAGTGCTGCCAAAAGATTTTATTTTTGCAATTAATTCTTGGTCTGTAATTCTTCCATCATCTGAGATAGAAAATGCAACTATATACGAAGATGAAATTGTATCTAATAATTTTTTGTAACTATTAATAACTTCAATGCCACCACTATAGGTATTAAAGTAATAATAGTTTATAAACCGTAAATCTTGTTTATTAAAAATCGCAAGATGGTGTCCTACTTTATAATTTTCAGGGACATAATTTGTATCGTTCTTTAAGATTAGTGAACTTCTACCATCATGAAAGCCGGCTGATTTTACTACTAATTTTATTTCTTTATTTTTCAGAACAAGTAGATTATTATTGTAACTCAGATTGGAAAGCTGCTGCTTTTCAAATCCTATTGAATCTCCAACTAAGAAATCATATTTGTCTGTTTTGGTGAAAGAATAAACAGGGCTTGTGTATTCTCTATTAACTACTTTAATCCAATATCGTTCCTCATTCGTAAAATCATTTAAAGGTACCTTTGTAAAAGGTAATCCTTTGTAAAAATTATAGATTTTATGATTCGTAAAATTGGGATTAGGAGCTATATAATATAGGGGTTTATCATTAGTTGAAATTTGCGGATTTATAAAATATATGGTATCACTTACGCAATTTTCATAACTATAAGGCATAATTGGAAGAAAATTGCTCATATTAACAATAAACTGATACTCGAAAGAATTATCATTTTCATTAAATTCATCTATTTTATTTGATGAATCTAAATTGAAACTAAGACTATACTTTCCGGGATTATTCTTAATAGGTATAAAAATAGTTATAGAATCTCTTAAAGCGGGAATTGCAAGTGTAAATGTTTTTGTAATTTCAGAAATATATTTATACGTGAAGCTTAACCGGAATGAGTCGCTAATAGCCAATCCCATATTTTTATAAACTAAAACAAATTTAATCGAATCCTGAAATTCAGAAATATTATTTAAATCAATATCGGAAGCTATCCTTTCAACTTTCAAATTTGGTTTATCAGGAATTCGTAAACCAATGATTGGGTCTCCAATAATTGTACTCGTTAAAGAAAAAAGTTTTGCGATTTCTGAAAATCCGCTATTCTTTATTAATTCTGATTTCGTTTTAATTAGAGCTGATGAAACGCTATGAAGTGAATCATTGAGTAGGAATGAATAAAATAGTTTAGGAGCTTCAATGGCAGTAGAAATAAATCCTGCTGATGAATTACCGATATATGAAATTGCGCTGCTATTTTCTCCTATTGTCATTAATTCTGCAAATGAAGTAACATCCGGTTCTGCAAATTTCGCGGTTACACAACCAAAATCGGTAATTAGTGATGCTTTATCATACCTGTTTTTTAATTGTGACGGCTCAGTAATTGTGTTATCCCAAGTTCGAGTTCCGCTATGACCTATATATGAGATGAATATTCCTCCATCCTGAATTTTTTCAGAAACATATTCAGGAGCGTAATTGCCAAAATTTGTTAATGGAAAAATTGTTTTATAAAAGTGAAAATATTCGGCACCAATAGGTGGAGGTGTAACTAAGCTATCAATTACAAAATCATTTGCATTTTTTAGTTTATCCAATTCTACTTGGCTATCCCCCTTCCCTCCCGAAAAGAATAAAAATCTTTTATTCCAATCTGTGTACACTGAACTAAGATAATTCCTATGTCTTTGAAAATATCTTTCATATTCTTCAATATTTTGTATTGGTAATCTTCCGATTTTAATTTCAGGAGTAAGTGAAATGGAATCAATAATACCAAACCAACTATCACTTACAGGAGCTCCAAAAGAAGGGACATAATTTATAACTTCCGGGAATCCTCCGTTAAAATGCCTGTTACCATAATAGTCATGTGTTGCCGATCCAATTAGTAATAAATATTCTATTTTCGGTGATGCCCAATTTTTAGAGACATAAAGAATGAAATTCCTTATAGATTCAGGGTTAAATTCGCCATAAGAAAATTGATCATAAATATCCTCTACATCAATTACTCTTACTGATTTTCTATATTTATCTAATATAAAATCAGAATACTCTTGTGATTTTTGAATGAATGGTTTTGCTGTTATAATTAAATATTGATACGATTTAGAATTTTCAAGCAAATAATCTTTGAATGAAGTTATCCCTACAATTCTTGGTTTATTTATTTTCGATTCTGATTTTATAAAAACTTTTGTGCTATCTGCCGGTTTTATAGAGAATTGAATTTGATTACCTTCCGGTATAACTAATAATTTCTTAAGACTATCAGTGATGACCCAAACCGAGTAATTATTTGATGTTATGTTATTAACTAAAAGTGTTTTTGGTTCGTTAATTCCTATTAACCGAAAACTTAGAGAATCATGTACTAAATTAATTTTTCGTGGGTATTCGATTTCGAACCAATCAAATAAAGTAGAGTTTAATAATCCTCCTGTGGGAAAGGAATATATTTGTATAGAATTTGTCCCCTCTTTTAAAATGTTAGAATTATCTGAAGAATTTAGTACTGCTTGATTTGCTTTATTAACATATGTAGAGTCATAATACATATTTTGGTTATTAATACCAAGCGCAACAAGATGAGAATTTGTCTGTAAGTCAGTGGCAAAGCTTTGAAGTTTCGCATAAAAATAAAAGGGTTTATCCTTTATTATATCAGAGCAAGAAAAATTATGGCTTATCTTTCCCCCAGCATTTAGAAGCCCTTGCGACCATGTTTCATTTTCAATCCAATCTGGCAATTCTTTCCTAACTAAATTATCCACCGAATAATCGAATACATTATTTTGTTCGAGATGAATTATAGAATAATAATAATCAATTATATTATTATTAGTTTCATAGGATTCTGAGTTGATATGCAACCCCGGCTCCCCACCCCAATTAATAAAGTATGTTGTAGAATCTGTATATCGATTTAAGAATTCATTATACGGATGATTATATTGTGCGACTTCTCTATGTTTACCGCCATAATTCCGATAACAAATAAATTCTATATAATCATTTTCCTCAAAAAAAGAATTGCCATTGTCCTTTACATAAATCGGAATTTGTTCACCATGATAAAATATTTTTATTGTTGCAGAGTTTACAGTCGATAGATTTATACCAAGGTTTTTAAAATCTTCTCCATATATTCTATAAATATCATCGGCTCCTACTTTTAGTTTAATATAAGTTGAATTTTCATTAAACCATTTCGATTGTGCAAAAACTATGTTACAACTGATAAATATAAATATTAATGCGAAAACACTTCTTCTAATTGCAATTCGTAAATAATTCGTAATATTGCTCGACAACTGATTTCCAATTATACTTTTCATTAATATATTCCTTTGCAAGGATTTTAATTTTGTTGTAATCTATTTTCCCGGTTTCTATATTCTTTAAGTGATGCTCAAATGAGTTTTTATCGAATAATAATCCATATTTATCAGAAATTACTTCTCTATTAAATGAAGTGTTTAGAGCAAGAGTAAGTGCCCCGTTTCCAAGTGCTTGTAGAAGTACAGGGTTTGTACCGCCATATTCATGACCATGCAGATAACAAAAACAGTTCTTTAATAATTGATTGAGCCTACTTATACTCGATATTAAACCTAACTTAATTAATCTTTCATCTACTATATTTATTATTTCATTCTGATAGCTATTTGACTTCTTTAATTCTCCTACAAGAATAATCTGTTTTCTTGAATTAGTAGTGAGTAGATGTTTTATTAAAAAACAGATATTGTTATCAGGAATAATTCTTCCAATTATTAAATAATAGGAATTAGGTGCAAACTCGATTTTCTCTTCATTTGAGATGTGAATATTTGCTCCATAGCTAATATATCTGGTTTCTGTGTTGAAATGATTTTTATAATGTGATACGATTTCTTTCGAATCAGCAATTAAATGATGAGCACAATACTTCGAAAAGCGAGCACATAAATAAAAATACCCCTTTCCAATTAAGCCCCATTTTTTTCTCTTCCATTCAATTCCATCTGCGCAAATTATGATTTTTCTCTTTGTAAATAATTTCTGAAGAAAAGCGAAAGGGGCATTTGCAATATTAACATAGAGGACGATTTCGCATTCAATGAAGAGTGATAAATATGATGATTTAATGGAATGAATAAATTGAGCGAGGTTTTTTCTTTCGATTGTGCTTAAATTTACAACTGTAATATTTTCTGACGAGTATGATTCGGATAATGGTAAGGTGTGCTGCCGTTCATAAACTATAAAATTAATATCTCGATGGGACATATTAATAATAAGTTCTCTTACGAAGGTTTCAAATCCTCCATAAACGACATTGAATCCGTGAGAACCAATAATGGCTATTTTCACAAAACTTTATATAAATTATGAGTAATATCAATAAGAAAAAAACTCTTTCACTTATAATGCCATTTTACAATTCAGAACGATTTATAAAGAAATCTATTCAATCCCTTCTAAATCAATCTTACGATAATTTTAATCTTTTCCTAATCAACGATGGTTCGAATGATAATTCAGTCGAATTAATTCAGTCGATTAAAAATAATAGAATTATTTTACTTAACAAAGAGCATAGCGGAATAATAGATACTTATAATTATGGCTTGAATTTTGTCGATACTCCCTTTGTGGCAAGAGTTGATTCGGATGATATTTACCTTGGATATAAATTCAATCAACAAATTGCATTTCTAGAAAGAAATAAATCAATCGATGCCGTTGGTACAGGAATAAGATATATTGGAGAGAATAATAGAATATTCCCAAAATCGATAATACCTCCAATCATTCACAAAGATATTATTCATAATCTTTTTAATCTTTCTCCTTCTCTTTATACCCCTTCTATTGTATATCGAAGTAGCCCTATATGCGAATTAAAATTAGATGAGTATTTTTATCCAGAGGATCTTAATTTCTTCCTTAGATATGGAGTAAAACATAGATTTTCAAATATTCCAAAGGTGCTCACAAATATTAGAATTACTTTGAATGGATATTCCAACCTAAATTATACTCTATTAATTAATAATTATATTACAAAGCGGAATGATTACTTATCAATCCCATGCTATACAGATGTCGAGATTAAAGAGATTGATATACAGGAATATGAAATAAAGCGAAAATTATTGTCAGCATATCTTAATTCTTCTTATACCGAGATGCCGGTAAAAATTCTGAAAGCAATTAAAACTAATCCAAAGATTTTTATAAATCTAATGAAAAAATTAATTTAGTAATCTTATTAATTCATCCTCTCTTAACTCATATTTATTATCCCAGAAATCAATGTTGAGGAGAAAGCAATCTACATAAGTAGGTAAGTTTTCCGAGTTAAGCTTTTCGTAAAAAGTATTTCCAATAAAAATAACTTCTTTCTCCAATATTTTCGCTAATAAACCAACAGAGGAATTTATTGTTACAGCTAATTCACACGATTCAATTAGTTGGTAAATATTTTTGTTCGTTAAAGTAAAACCGAGTTCATCCTTAAGTAAATATACTTGTTGTATAAATTTTATATTTTCTTCTGCAGGATGAATTTTTACAACTAATTTCATACTTTTTTCTTTAGCAATTTTATGTCCAGTATTTATTAAGTCAATATTATTAAACGAGGAATGAAAAAGTAGTTGAGAATCATCAGAAACTTGGAGAGGAATAAGAATAAAAGGTTTTATTATTTCTGCATTACTTAAGCCTTTTCTTGAAAGACGAAAAAGAAATAATTTAGTTTTGATTTTTTCCATTATGCTTTTATTTGAAAGTTGATGAACACCCAAAAACCAAAAGCCGAATAAATCAATCGCATACCAAGAATTTATTTTCTTTGCTATTATTTCTTGTTGCATTGAGGAGTCAATCTTTAATTTATTTAGATAATTTTTACGCCATTCAATATAGTGAGACATATTTATATCATAATGAGAAAGCTGTTCAATATCATTATAGAGTGATGATTTAGCATTAGTACCAAAATTATCAACGAATATCTTTCCTTCAATATTAGAGAGTTCGAAATATTTACTATTAATTCCTAATTCTAAAACAAAATCTTCCAATGCTTTATCAATAACTCCCAGTCCATTAAAAATATAAGCTATTTTGAAAAGATATTTTTCATTCAATAAATGGAATAAATTTTTGGAATCATAATAAATTCTTGATGCAGAATATTTATCTATTAATCCTGACTTAACTTCATAATATTCTTCATTTTCATAATTATCATCAATGAACTCATTCTTCTTTTTCTTTAACAGATACACTTTTCTACCCAATATTCGACCAATTAAAAAGACAGACAAACGAATTGTTACAAAAATAATTTCGTTCGAATACGCTTTTATCGCCCTATTTAGCTTATCAAAGAATCGATATTTCTGCATTGAATCTACATGTGCAATTATATATCTCATTTCGTAGGGTATTCCTTTCTCATTAATATAGTTTTCTTTCTTGTTAAATTTCCAATTATAATGCCTGCCACAAAAGGCCCAATATTCCCTAATTGATATTTAACCATACATATTAATTCAAAAATAAGTACACGAAATAAGTTTCTCATTGTGAAAGTTCGATGCGTTTTAAATATGAATAAGATATTGCGTATAAATATTTTCTTTTTGAATGGGTTCATCATAGCATATTTGTAACTGTAACCACATGTACTATACAATCTATAATTTTGTTTGGGGTGATAGATTATTGATTTTGTAATTGTAATAGAAGGGATATCTTTTTCAATAGCCTCCAAAAAATAATCATAATTATCCCCCTGCTCCCAATAATATGGATTTGGAAAACCGATCATTTTGATTACTTTTCGAGGCACCAAAGTACCATTAAAATAATTGGCAGATTCAATTCTCTTATATTTTTTTATTTCATTTATATCAAGAGATAATTTTCCATTTATATATAAACCAAAACAAGGGGCATTTGTTATCTTTTCTAAGCATAAAGAATTATAAATTTTCATATCAATGCCAGTGCTTTCCAATAAATATTTTAATGCATTGTGATCCGGTTCATTATCGTCATCCATACACCAGATCAAATCATATCCTTCTAAATATGCTTTCTTTATTCCCGAATAAAATCCTCCAGCCCCTCCGATATTTTCCTGTCGGGTAGCATCAACAAATTCCAAATTTTGCAAATACTCCCAAGTTCCGTCATCACTTGAATTATCAATTACAATTATCTTATCAAGCTTAAAGCTTTGTTCGCACAATGACTCAATACAACTCCTTAAATATTCGAGACGATTATACGTAACAACAACCGCGGCAATTTTCATTTTTTTGAAACTATTTTTTTATACAATTTAAGAGCACTCAAAACTGCTTGATCAATATTGTAATATTTATATTCTCCTAATCGTCCTGCGAATAAGATATTTTCATTTTTTTGAGCAAGTCGATTATATTTTTTTAATAATTCTAAATTTTCTTCATCACGCAGGGGATAAAAAGCTTCTCCTCTTTCAGAAGGGTATTCAAAACTAATGGTAGTCGAATCAGACCTCTGTCCGGTAAGATATTTATATTCAGCAATACGCGTGTATTTATTTTTTTGTTCAGGATAATTTATTACAGCGGTATCTTGATAATGTTCGATAGGAAATGTTTTAAATTTTATCTTAAGAGTACGGTAATCTAATACTCCGAATTTAAAATCGAAATATTCATCAATTTTACCTGTATAAATCAGTTTATTAAATTTTACGCTATCTAATATTTTGGCATAATCTGTATTCAATACCATTTCGATCTTCTTATTAGAAAGCATTTTCTTAAACATTTGCGTAAAACCTTCAGCAGGCATCATTTGATATTTATCAGAGAAATAGCAATCATTTGTATTTAATTTTACCGGAATGCGAGAGCAAATAGATAGCGGTAATTCTGAAGGATATTTCCCCCATTGTTTATAACTATAATATTTATAGAATGCTTCGTATAAATCTTTTGGTACTCGATTCAGCAAATATTTTTCCGAATTATTTTCATTCATTGAATTACAAATCGAAGAATCCAAAAATTCTTTTACAGCGTTACGAGTTCTAAGATTAAGATTGTAAAATTGATTAATAGTATCTCTATTAATTGGGAAAGGATATAATTTGTTTTTATAGTTTATTTTGACTTTATGCTTATAAGGAATCCAGAGAGTGAAAAGCGAAAGATATCTTTTTACTTCTAGACTATTCGTATGGAAAATATGCGGACCATATTTATGAACGAGTAAACCGAACGAATCGATATAATCAAAACAATTACCACCAATATGATTTCTTTTATCAATTAGCATTACAGATGCACCTGTATCATTAGACAACCGTTCAGCCAAAGTAATTCCCGATATCCCAGCACCCACTACTAAATAATCATACATTTCCTATTTCTCCCCTTTTATAAAGAAATATTAGCATTGTAAGAGAAATGAAAGACTCGGTAATTAAAACTGTAAAGGCTACACCCAATACAGAAAATAATGGTATAAGTAAAATGAGCATCATAATATTTAATAAACCACCACACCATATTATTATATTAAATTCATTTTTAAGATCTAAATTAATCATTATCTGTATTCCCAATATATTGCTGATAAAAACAGAAAGAGGAATAAAACATAGTATTTTAAATATTTTTATTGCTCCAAAATAATCTTTTCCGGCAATTAATAGAATGATATCCCTTGATAGGATGTAGGCTAATGACGAGAACATCAGTACCACTATCGATCCTAAAAACATAAATCCAATTAGTTCATTAATTACATTTTCTTTATTCTTTTTAATATTACGAGCAACTTGAGGAAATAATGATTGCCCTACAATAGTAACACCGCTTTGAAATGCTATTCGGATTTTATCTGCAGCGTTAAATATTCCCACCATTGCATTATTTGTAATAATTCCAAGAATAAGATTATTAGAAGCTGTATATAAACTTATTGCACCTATGCCTTTAAAAATTCTAAAACTATCGAGAAATTCGTTTTTTAGAATATTCATTTCGGGAATAATGATTCTAATTCGATACCAGCGCATAGCAAATAATGTACTTATGAACATAATTAGGAATGAAACAGAAGAATATAGCTGCATTAGAATTAAAACAGAATCTCTATCAACTACAAAACTAAAAATTAGTATTAATGTAATTATTCTAATAGGAGCTATAATCAAAGTAGAATAATGAGTCAATTCTTTTCCCAGAAAGAACCAAGTGGGATACAGCGAATTGCAGATAGTTATAAAAACTGAATAGAGTATAACTGTATATTGAAATGATGAGATTTGTAAGAAAAAAAGAATACCACCTAATAACAGAAATGAAATTACTGAAGTAATTAATTTTATTATTAGCACTGAAGAGAATAATGTTGAAATTGCCTGTTTATCATTTATTAGAGCAATTTTTTGATTCGCAGAATAGTTAAAACCAAGGTCTATTAAGTAAGCAAAATAGCTTGCTATTGCACCGGAAAAAACAACTACTCCATAATTATTTGGTCCGAGCGTTTGAAGAAGATATGGGAATGTTAAAATGGGTACTAAATAATTTATAATTTGCAAAAATGAGAGCGAAGTAAAACTACGGAACATAATTCTGTAATTAAACAATTGATTACCTTCTGACTAACCACACTTCCGGATTCTGAAAATTTCTTTCATTCCAAATTTCGAAATGAAGAATTTTCCCTTCTAAGCTTTCACTGATAGTACCTAATATATCTCCTCCTTTTACTTTATCCCCTTCCCTTACCCTAATATCTTTAATATGTCCATAAACAGTTCTAAATTCATTTTTATGAGTAATGATAAGAACCGTACCAAAACCTGGTATATAATCTATAACTGATACGATACCTTCACCGACATTATAAATATTATCATTTCCCTTTACGTTTATATCGATTCCGTAATTAAGCGTAACGGTATTCAATCTTTCATTTCTATTTTCGCCAAATTTACGAACAATTTTTCCATCTCTAATGGGCCAGATAAGTTTTCCTTTTAATTGCCCAAATTCAGCAAGATTTGCATAATTGTAATTGTAATCTACAACCGGTTTTCCTTCAGCCTTTTTCTCTAATAATTTTGATTTTCTCTCTCGTTCCTTTTCAATTAGTTTTGAAATCAAATTCTTAATTTCGATTTCTGCTTTTCTTTTTTCATCAATCTCTTCGGAGATGGTAACTTGATTCTTTTTTAATTTATCGATTAATTCTCTTCTATCATTTTCTTTTTCTACGAGTATTCCTTGTTCTAATTTTTTCTGATTTACAAGAAATTCTTTTTCATCAAATTCATTATGCAGTTGAGATTTTAAGGATGCCAATTCTTTCTTATTGCTTTCTAAGTTGCCAATAGTTTTTTCATTGCTTTCAGAAATGTATTGGAGATACCTAATTCGCATTACTGCTTGATTAAGAGACGAAGAACTTAAAAGATATTTAAATGGAGAAGAACCGATATTTTTATATACCCATACTAAATAGTTAGAATATTTTTCACGCATTAAAGAGATTTTTTTTTCAATAATTCCAATTTGATTTTCTATCTCTTTTATTTCTTTCAGCTTTATTTTTTCTTCACTTATTAGAGTATTTATAACTTTATTGAGAAGTAGATTCTGTTGCGAGATTTTTTGAAGTGCAGTTAAAGATTCTTTTTCTTTACTGCTAATTGATCGGAGTTCTCTTTCTAACGAAACTATATCATTGCGGAGTTGATTTAGCTCTTTGTTTTTAACTGCTACACTATCTTTACTTTGCCCAAATAGTGCAGCAGAGATTAAAACTATTATTAAAAATAATTTTTTAATTATTTCCATTCAATTCGTTCTACATCATCGGGCAGTTTTATAGTTAAATCTGGTAATTCATTATTTACAGTCATTGTCCTATATTCTACTTTCAATCTTTGATCACTTATTGGGTAGTTTAAATCTATTTTAGAAGGAAGTTGAACAGAGCTAAATTCACGAAACAGACTATAATTGCCTTCTAAAATATTTTCTCCTTTTTGATTCGTAATTCGATATTCTCTGATTGCAAGGTTCCCTTTATTTGCAACATAAAGTTCCTGTTTCTTTGTTATCGGGTCTTCATAAACAAAAGTGAATATATCGTCAGTTACTTCAAATCGATCCGGCGTTAATTGTAGTTTATCTGAGAAATTAATTGAACCAACTAATCCATTTGCCAAATCTTCAAGGTCAATATCTATTTTCAATAATTTTTTAATAATCCCCTTTTTAACTTTCCCATAATAAAGCCGATTATTCATTACATCAAAATATTGGAAATTATTATTAGCTATTAATATTTGAGCAAGATCAATTCCAAAAGGACCAAATAATGATACCTTAATGGAATCAGGTTTTTTAACTAATACTTCAATATTGCTTGTAGCATTTAGTGCATCAGTTCTAACAGTAATTGATCCGGTACCACGAAATGTTTTTATATTTCTTCTATTCGATTCCAATCTTCTCATTAATCTATCAGTTGACATACTTGCTTCAGGCGAGCTCTGCTGCTCTGGAACGCACGCTACCATAAATATTAATATTCCGAAATAAAGCACAATTCTTTTTATTGAAAAGATTCTCACAATTCTCCTTTTTCAATTTTTGATTTTAAATTCTCTAAAACAGGGTCTAATTCAAAAGCGTTCTTCCAATATTCAATTGCTTTATTCTTTTCCCCTTTCTTAAATAAAACATCACCAAGATGATCTAACAATGTAGCGTTATTTTTATCTTTTTCAATCGCCCTTTTAATATAAAACTCAGCCTCTTTATAGTTCCCAACTTTGAAATAAATCCATCCTAATGTATCGAGATAAGATGAATTCTCCGGTTCTTTTTCAACCGTCTTACGAGACATCTCTAAAGATTCATCTAATTTAATTCCTCTATTAGAAAGCGAATAAGCATAATTATTCATTATAAGAATATTTTCAGCATCTAAAGATAATGCTTTTTGATATAAAGAATCAGAAATGGAATACTGCTTGCGATTTTCATATATCATTGCAAGTACTCCAATAGTTTGAATATCATCAGGAGCTATAATAAGTGCCTTCTCTAAATAAGTAACTGCCTCTTCATCTTTTTTAAGCTGGTTAAGATTAAACCCATAAGCAGAAAGAGCCATTAAATCATTTGGATTAATTTTTACAGCATTATAAAGATATTTGCTTGCATCAGCAGGATTATTTTCTTGAGATAAACTTAATCCATAAATAAGATTTATAGCATAATCATTAGGAAATTTATCAGCAACATCTTTCATCAAATCCACTACTTGAGTATAATGTCCTGTATCAAAAAGAAGTCCTCCTAATCTCACCCATAATTGAGGATTCCAATCGGCCAATTTTGCAGCTAACTTAAATTGCTCAATTGCCAAAGAATCTTTTTTCTCTTTAAGAAGTATTTCTCCTAAATATGCCGGTAGTTCCCAATCAACTGAATCAGTTTTTATTTTTGAAAATATATTATAAGCATAATCCAAATTACTGCTATCCTTATCTGCTAAACCAAAAAATCTTTGTCCTATTTCAATTTTTTTCTGATTAGGGACTTGATCACTTTCAGCTAATGTATAATAGAGTTCAGCCGCTTCTTTATATTTAAGTGAACTTAGTAATAACTCTCCTTTATAATTTATTAAATCGACATCCTCCGGATTACTAATCATTGCTTCTTCAATCTGCTCAAATGCTTTATCGTTATTATCATTTTTAATATATGACTCGATAAGCATTTTCTTAAGTTCAAGACTTGATGGATTTATATCTAATAAGTCTTCAATAGTCTTTATCGTTTCCTTAACATTCCCGAGTCGCTCGTTTAAATCAGCAATTTTTATTAAGACACCCCATTCAGGTCCAATCATATCAATTACTTTTCTGTAAAGCTTCAATGATTCAGAAGGTTTAGTAGCTTCTAACTGTTCGGCGAGATTAAAATATCCACCCGAATCGGTAGAATCTAATTTGATTACTTTTTCAAAGCAAAATGCTGCTGAATCGTTTTGTTTATTAGTAGAAAATATAGCTCCCAATAAGTATAAATAGTCTTTATTAAGTGAATCTAATGATACTGCCTTTTTAGAATTATATAGAGCCAAGTCCAATCGATTTAATCGGAAATATGATTTAGCTAAACTGTAATAAATACCTGATTTAGGATCATACTTAACCGCTTCGGAATATTCCCGAACTGCTTCATCGTATCTATCCTGCAATTCATAAGTACTCCCCTGAATAAATCGTTCTAAAGCATATTGCTTATAATCTTTTGGTATTGCCTGCTGTTCATCATCATTTCTTACTGTTTCCCTTTCCATTGAACATGCACTTAATACTATAAGTAAAATCACCGGGACTAATTTTCGCATTATAACCTTTATTTTGAAGCAAAAAAATACCTTTATTGATTTTCAATAACAAGCCAAAAAGATTGAACCACACTTACTATTTCAATATCTTTACATTAACCAAAATATTTTAAATGAAAAATTACAATTTAGCCATATCATTCCAATGGATATTCGATATCGATTTTATCGAATTGACCGAACGAATCTTCCAACAAGATGGATTAACTACTTTCATTATTGGTAAATACAATATCAATGAAGTTACTGAAGATATCCGTAACAGAAAAATCTCTTTTGATTTTTATTTAGATAGAGCTTCCGATGTTGATTCTGATTTTGAACCATTGGTAAAAATTCTTAAAAAAAAGAAAACTTATCTAATAAATCCATATTCAAAAGTTAAGAAAGCAATTGTTAAAGCGGAGATGCACGATAGATTAATAGAGCAGGGGCATTCTGTACCTGATACAATAATTCTAAAACCATTCGATCAAAATCCATTACTTCCATTAAGCGAACAAGACTTAACCAAGATCGGAATTCCATTCGTTATTAAACCCTCTTTTTATACAGGCGGTGGTGATGGAGTTGTGGTAGATGCTCAGACTCTACATCAAGTGCATGAAGCACGCCTTCAATATACTGATGACCATTTTTTAGTTCAGAGAAAAATATTTCCCCGAATTTTTAATGGACGAAGAGCGTGGTTTAGAGTTTTTTACGCATTTGGAAAAGTTATTCCTGTATGGTGGGATGATACCACTCATATTTATCACTCTTTCAAACCGCATGAAGTAAAAGAACTGAAATTAGATAAACTTCAAAAAATAGTTATAAAAATTGCTAAAATTGTTGATCTTGATTATTTCTCTACTGAGATAGCCCTTACTGAAGATAATGAATTTATACTTATTGATTATGTAAATGACCAATGCGATATGAGATTGAAGAAACATCATTTTGATGGTGTCCCTGATGATGTAGTTCAAAAATTTATTTTAGCAATGAAATCTTTTATTAAAAAACATCAATAGTTCATATCCTCTTCAATAGTATTTAGGATAGTTAAATAACTTTCGTACCTATCAATTGATATATTCCCTTTTTCTAATGCTTCTAATATAGCACATCCCGGCTCATGATTATGTGTGCATCTATTATATTTACATTCATGAATATATTCTTGAAATTCTATAAAATAGTGGGATAAGTCTTCCTCTGTTAACCCATAAGGATCAATCTCTCTAATTCCGGGTGTATCTATTATAAAGGTTTCCTCTTGCATTTTGTGCATTACAGTTGTTACTGTAGTGTGTTTCCCCTTTGAAGTATAATCACTAACTTCTCCGGTCTTTAGATCTAAATCCGGGAATAACATATTAAGTATAGATGATTTTCCTACTCCTGAGTTTCCCCAAAATAAATTTTTCTTTCCTTTTATTTCTTCGGCTAATTTTTCAAGACCTAAATTTAATACTGTACTTGTAAGTAATACTTTGTATCCTATGGAAGAATAAAGTTCCCTCCAGAGTTCAACCTCTTCAGAGTCAGTTAAATCAATTTTATTTATTACAATAAGTGGAGTAATATGAGAGCTTTCAGCAGAGACTAAAAATCTATCTAATGTGCGGTTATTAAATCTAGGCATATCAGATGAAGTAATAATAACGTTCTGATCAATATTTGTAGCAATAACTTGTTCGAGTCTTTCGCCGCGAGAACTAGCACCTTTCATCCTTGGAGCTTTTCGAGAGATATAGTTTTTTCTTTCTTCGATACTTTTAATTACACCTGTACCATCTTGGTTAAGTTCATACTCCACAAAATCACCCACCATTGCAATATCTAATTTGAATAGTTTTCCTCGTTTAAGATTAAAATCTTTTTGGAATTTACCACGAAGAGAGCAGCGGATAATTTCGTAATTATTATCGAAAAGAAAATAGTCTTTGCTTTCTACTCTTGAAACTAAACCTCTAATACTTCCTCCATATAATAAAAAAGCGGCTTACATAAAATAAGCCGCTTTAGGAGTGTTGTCAATATAGGAATTAAAATTTGAATGAGACTGAAAAGATAAGATTATTAACAGAAATTTCCTGGAAAGTCCTTGAAACATTTGTACCATAGTTATCTCCAAAATCACTCCACCATCCATGCGCATAAGCAATATTTAGGGATAGTTTTTTATCTGCTGCAATTCCGATACCGGCAGTTACATATTTTTTATCGAAATCATTTTGGTCTCCCTTAAATGCAGATGGATAGTACATAAAACCACCTCTCAAAGCAATGCCTGTATATGGGATAATATATTCTGCACCAAGATTAAAATTGGTTACGCTTGTAAAGAGATCCTTGATATCCAAATTATTATTGTTCATTTCCCTTTCACTTAATCCATCTGTAAATTCCATCTGAGTATAATCAATAATCTTTGCATCTCCGCTTAGAGTCAAATCTTGATAATGAATTGCGGCACCAAAATAAAACTCATAAGGTGTAGTGATTTTATATTCAAGTGCTGTTTCATAAGGAGGATCCAAATAATAATTAGAGTTTGTAAAAAAGCTTTCAGCATCCTCTCGATACACTTCTTTTATAGTATAAGTTCTTGGAAATTTTATGGAAGCACCTATATTTACTAGGTCATTTGCTTTGTAAAGAATACCTATTTGTGCATCATAACCACTAAGGTCCCAACTAAGCTTATCATTATAATAGAAGCTATTAAATCCTTTTGTAAAATCATCTTCCGGGTCTAAAGCTAAATTATTTCCATAAACATCTTTTGTATCAGTTTCATTATATTCACGATTTTTGCTGTATTCTCCACTAATAATATTTAGTGATCCACCTACAAATAAGTTTTTTTGAACTTCGATAGCACCTGCGAAACTCCAAGCACTAATATCTCCTTCCTGCAAAATAGTTCCGCTTTGATTTAATTTACCATTGATTCTTGTCTCATCGGCAATATAACCGCCGTCATTATTATATGTCGGGTAACTTAAACCTAATTCATATGCTATATCATCATTGTATGAAACCATATCCTGTATCATAGAGTTATTGCTGTTGTTATATCCATCGAATTTCATTACTCTATTAAAATCTTTGTACCTATTATATCCTAAAGCAAAAACTAAACTTCCCTGATAAGTTGGAAAAGGGAATACAAATCCAAATTGGTTAAATCCTGTATTGCCATTGCTGTAATCAGTAGTGTTCTTAAAAAATTCAGTTGAAGTAGATAAACTATTATAATTAAGTGAAGCATCAAGCTGCAATTTTTTTACAAGTCCTAAACCTGCGGGGTTAAATGCAACACCCGAAAAATCATTACTAATTGCTGTATAAGCATTTCCCATTCCAAGAGCCCTTGCCCCCGATAAAATTCCATGTTCCGTTAATCTCAATGCATCATTATAGTTCTGTGCATTTATTACTACAGAAGCCAAAACCAAAATTAGAACTATTAATTTTTTCATAAGTTTACCTTTAATTTAATTACCTGCATAAGTCGTCTAATTATATCACATGATTTTTACTACACTTATTACAGATTATTTATCTACGTGATCTATCCCCGCTTCTACTGCTTCCACTGCTGCTACTTCCGCTACTACTGCTTCCACTTGATCTTGAAGGAGAATCACTTCCTCTGCTTGATGAAGATGAAGGCGGCGGACTATAACTCGGACTTGAACTCGAAGAAGGTGGTGGACTATAACTTCTTGGAGCACTTGATCGAGATGAGCTACCGGAACTTGATGAACTTCCTGATCGTGAAGAACTACCTGAACTCCTTCTACTTGCACCATCATTACTTCTTGTTCGAGGTGCTGTTGATCTTCTTACATTCGGAGAATCTGTTCTGCTATTTGGTCTTTCTCTTTTGACAGTTGTGCCTGTTTTAGGTACCGATGCTGTACCATTTTTATCTCTTACTGCACCAGTTGAAGATGATGAACTTCCACTTCGAGAAACACCGCTTCTATTTAGGTCTACAGTGTTATTGTTATCTCTACCGTTGCTTGGTCTAAATGAACCGCTTGATGTTCTTCCGTTAGTTCTATCAGCACCGTTTCTATTCCTGCTATCTGTGTAATTTCTTTCGCCGTCTCTTCCTCGTGTACGTGCAAAATCATTTGTACGATATTTGTATGGAGATTGATTTGTATTATTATTCCAATGATTATTGTTTGGATAATACCATGGTGAGTAATATGAATAAGGATAATACCAAGGCGAATAATATCCCGGACTCATATAGTATGAATATCCCCAATAACTATCATAATAATTATAATACCAAGGATCGAATCCCCAAGAATATGAAACTCCAACCGATGGATAATATCCATAAAGGTATCTTCTATATGGCAGATAATTATGCGTTCCGGAATTTAGTATTGATACATTTCCGTATGAGTCAATGTATATGTCTTGATTAGTAGAATAATCATCGTAATATTGATCATCATAATAAGAACTATCCGAATATTCTTCATCCGAATATTCTTCATCTGAATACTCCTGATCTGTATATTCGCTATCTTGATCATTATTGTTGTCATAAACATATTGATCGTCACGCGGCGGTCTTTCCCCTCTCATTGCTACCTGTGTATAACAACCGGTAGCATATAAAGAAAGAATTACTATAAAAATTTTTAATGAGGTCTTCATTTTATTCCCCTTTTTTGAAACTCCTATTATAATAATATCAAAATTTGTGCCTTATAAAAAGGCATAAAGTAGGTCAAATTCGACTTTTTTCGGTGGGATTGTAGATTATTTTAGACTTATATGTATATTATTTTGTACAAATACTAAAAAATACCTCTTACGAACTCAATATAGAGTCCTCTATCAGCTTTATTACCAATTAATTTTTTATTAGAAAGCATATCCCTTAAATTCAATCCAATTGTAAGCCCATTACCAATAGTCCATCTTACACCCATATTCAGATAACCGGAACCATCTCCGATCGATTTTGAGCCATTATCATTAATTGCAAAATCATATTCACCTATAATTGATACTTGTGAACCAATGGTTTTTTCTATTCCAAGTCCCATATTTAAATCTTTATCGCCATCTTGTCTTTCAAACGAATAGTTAATTAAACCGTGAAGACTTAAATACCCAAGAAATTCAAAATTTTTGGATGCGGCAAGAAAAAGTCCGGGCGATTTCAAATCATATCTTTTTGTATCCTTACTATAAAATCCTTTCCCTTGAGAATCGAAACCGATTGTTAGTGCCGGAGCTGATTCTGTTTCGTCTAATAATCTACCTCTTACATTTACACCAGGTAATTCATACATATCAACTTTTCCACTTCCAATAATATTACCGCCGCCATACGATATACCAAAACTAAAATTCTCAAATACGCCAACTTCTAATTTCGTTACAACAGTTCCAAAGGGC
>JBAYVI010000011.1:0-37050 GCA_041674625.1 Melioribacteraceae bacterium
CACCCTTTCGAAAAAATTTGATGTTGTTATATGTGCTTATCCAACATTTGATTTAGCCTGGTTATTATTTCTTTCTCGCATTCCGATGCGAATCGGCACAGGCTACCGCTGGTATTCATTATTATTTAATAAAAGAATTTACGAACATCGAAAGTATGGATTAAAAAATGAACTCGAATATAATGCGGGATTATTAAGCCCCCTTGGTATAACAGAAATCCCAACTCCTCGAAACGTATCATTTAATCTACAACCCGACCAGAAAAGTGAACAGATTGTTGACGAATTTCTTTCTTCGCTCGGAATAAAGACTTCAAAAAAAATTGTAATTATACATCCCGGAAGCGGTGGAAGTGCTTCTGACTTACCAAAATCGCACCTTAAAGAATTATTGAATCAATTGGCACACAAATTGGATTGTGTGATATTAATAACAGGTTCACCCGCTGAAAAGGAACTTGCTTCATATTTTGTTGTAGAAAACAACGTATATAATGCGGCGGGTCTTTTTAACCTTAGTTCTTTAATGGCATTGATAGATAGAGCTTCTTTAATAATAGCAAACTCTACCGGACCTATCCATATTGCAGCTGCACTTGGAAAGTTCGTTGTAGGTTTCTATCCAAAGGGACAAACAACCTCCCCTATCCGTTGGGGTCCTTTTACTGAACGGAAACTGATTTTTACTCCCGTTGGCGAGTGTTTAAACTGCATGGAGACTATCGATATCAATCATGTATTTGAGGAGATAAATTCAAAATGGGAAAATATATAAATAAAATTTTTATCGTATTAGCATTGCTGCCATTATTGATTTCGGCACAGAAAACTGATTTTAGGACAATTGAAAATAATGCTTTCAAAGTGGGCGAAAAACTTACCTTTGAAGTAAAGTATGGATTCGTTACCGCCGGAATTGCCGAAATGGCAATTCCAAGAATGACAAAACTTTCCGGGCGCGACGTTTATAATATCACATTTACTGTTAATTCAGTTTCTGGATTCGATCCATTATATAAAGTTCGCGATCGCTACGAAACATATCTCGATAAAGAGGGACTGTTTCCTTGGAGATTCGAACAGCATATTCGCGAGGGTGGATTTTCTCGCGATTTCTCCGCCTATTTCGATCATCGTAAAGGTAAAGCAAAAACTTCCGAAGGTACTTATGATATTCCTCTTTATGTGAATGATATAGTTTCAGCATTCTATCTTGCACGTACTTTTGATTTCGATAAAATGAAACGTGGTGAAGTTTTTAAGTTACAGAATTTTTATAAAGATAAAGTCTATCCGTTAGATGTGGTTTATAAAGGTAAAGAAAAAATCGAAGTAGCTGCCGGTACATTCAATTGCATAATCGTGGAGCCTTTAATTGTAGAAGGCGGATTATTCAAGAGTGAGGGAAATATACTTGTATGGCTAAGTGATGATGAAAATAGAATACCTGTAAAAGTGCAGACCAAAATTTTAATCGGTTCTATCGATGCCGAACTAATCAAAGCCGAAGGACTTGCAAATAAGAAATAACACACCTCCTGCACGGGATTTCTTAATGCGAAAAGATATTTTTTATTTGTTCAATATTCTTTTTATTTACGAGAACGAGCACTGTATCGCCTGTTTCTAATATTGTTTCCCCTATCGGTATGATACTCGCTTCATCTCGCCAAATAAGTATTATCCTGCTATCATGCGGAAAATCGAGTTCCACTATTTGTCTCCCTTTCATATTTGAGTTATAAGGAATTATAAATTCCAAGAGATCGGTATCAAGACTTGTAGTAGCATTGAACTCTATCGGAAGTTCGGGTTTCTTTTTTTCTTCTTGACTAAGTTTTAATAATTTTGCCACGGGATTAATCGTCCATCCCTGCAATACAGTAGAAAGCACCACTATAAAAAATACCACATCAAAAATCAGATCCGCTTTTTCGATCCCTGCAAGTAGCGGAAATGTAGCTAAGATAATTGGTACTGCTGCCCTTAATCCTACCCACGAAACAAATAGTTTTTCTTTCCAATTATATTTGAATGGTATGAGTGCAATAAAAACACTAAGCGGACGAGCAACAAACATTAATGCTGCTCCAATTATTAATCCGATTCCCATTACATCAATTAAGCTCGATGGATAAATTAATAAGCCGAGAGTTAAAAACATTGCTAACTGACCGAGCACAGCCAATCCATCAAAGAATCTAATTGAACTTTTTTTATGAATGAATTGTGAATTACCGATTACTATTCCACCTATATACAATGCCAAAAATCCGCTTCCGCCAATTAATGCAGTAAGTGAATAAAGTGTTATGCATACTGCAATTGCAAATACGGGATAGATTCCTTCGTAAGCAAATTTGAGTTTGTTGATTGAATAGACCATTGCCTTACCAATAATCAATCCGGATGCAGCCCCGATACTCATCTGCATAAAAAACATTCCGATAATTGATAAGAATGATTTATCAGGCATTAAAATTAATTCAAGTGTGCTGATAGTAAGAAAAATCGCCATAGGGTCATTACTACCTGATTCCAATTCAAGTAGTGGTTTTATGTTCCCTTTCAAGCCGATGCGCCTCTGCCTAAGTATTGAAAAAACTGCCGATGCATCAGTAGATGAAATTATTGCTCCAATTAAAAAACTCCATAGGAACGAAACATCCAAGATAAAATGTATGAGAATGCCTACAATTAATGCAGTTAAAAATACTCCTAAAGTTGCTAAGGTTAAAGATGGGATAATTGCTTTTTTCCCGGTTGACCAATTAGTTTCTAATCCACCGGAAAATAAAATAAATATAAGAGCAATAGTACCAATAGATTGAGCGAGTGCCGGGTCATCAAAATAAATATTACCAACACCCTCCGAACCTGCGAGCATTCCAACTCCAAGAAAGAGCAATAAAGTGGGCACTCCGATATTATCTAATATTTTAGCAAGCAATATACTTGCTAAAAGAAGCACTCCTATAATCAATAATAAATATTCTAATGATAGCAATTTTGAAGACCCTCAAGAATTTCGGAAATATACAAAATTAAATTTCTATTCGCTTTATTCTAAATACCCAATTTTTTTATTTTACTCTGAAGAGTAGTAGGTTTTATTTTTAGTAATGCTGCCGCCCCCTCATTTCCATAAATTTTTCCTTCTGTAAATTCTAATGCTTTGAGAATAATTTTTTTTGTTTCCTCTTCAAAAGATTTTATCGACTCCATATTTGCATCTATGATTTTTGCACTATTTTTCTTTTCAAAAATTAAATGGATTGGTTTAATAAAACCATCTTTTGCAAGTATTGCCCCTCTTTCGAGAGTATTCTGAAGCTCTCTCACATTTCCGCTCCAATAATTTCCCTCCAACACTCTTATCGCACCATCTGAAAGGAATAATCTTTTATCAAATTTTTTTGAAAGTTTTTCTAAGAAATAATTAGACAATAAAAATATATCACCGTTTCTTTCTCTTAATGGTGGGAGGGTGATTGGAAATACATTCAATCGATAGAATAAATCTTCTCTAAATTTTTTTTCTTTTACTTTCTCTTCAAGATTAACATTTGTGGCAGCAATAATTCTTACATCAGCGTGATAAGTTTTTTCACTTCCGAGACGTTCAAAAGTACCTTCTTGAATTGCTCTTAAAAGTTTTGGTTGAATCTCATAAGGAAGATCACCGACTTCATCCAATAAAAGAGTTCCTCCATCGGCAAGTTCAAATCTCCCTCTTCTTAAAGAAGCCGCACCTGTGAAAGCCCCTTTCTCATGCCCAAAGAGTTCACTTTCGGCTAAATTATAATTTAGTGCTGAACAGTTTAATGCAATGAATGGTTTTTTTGAAAAATTAGATAGTGAATGTATTGCCTTTGCTGCCTGCTCTTTTCCGGTTCCTGTTTCCCCTAAAATAAGAACATGCGAATTTGTTGGTGCTACTAATTTAATTTTATCAATCACCTGAATCCATTGATAGGAATTCCCAACTAAACCTTCAACAGTATTACCAATATCACTTAATAGAGATGTACGTTCATACATAAGTGTTTCTTTTTCATTTGCTAAGTTTTCATTTTCAATTGTCTGAAGCAATGCTAACGAGATAAGCTTTGAAAGTGTTTGCGCAATACTTACGCGTTGTGGAGTAAAAATATCGCACTGCCGATGGTCTAAAGTCATTAATCCAAGAATTTTATTATTTACTTTTAGCGGGGCTAACATACACGAATGACCCATCGGCAAATCAAGAACTTCTTCATAAGTATCATGATGATTTTCATCTGCTGTTTCTTCCACCAATTTTACTTCACCAATTCTCATTACTTCTTGAAGATCAGGTCGATTTGCCAATCCAATCTGATATTTCTCAATCTCTCCATTTACAAGGGGACCTTTTGCATAACGCACCTTTAGTCGATTATCTTCTTCTCTACTTAATATTACTGCAAGTTCATAGGGGATAATCTCATTAATTGCCTCAAGAACAATATCCATCGTTCTTTTTGGTGTTAATCTAAAATTCGCACCATCATAAGACATATTATTTTTCATGTTTTCCACCGATATTACGTTAATAACGATATTTAGTTATTATAAATACCGAAATATCGTGTATTTTACAAATGATTTTTTGCTTTTTATACTTAACTCATTATAATGAAACAAGTTAGCTTGATTGAAATCTCTGGTACGTTCTTTGTATAGATATAGCAAACATTATTTAAAGGAGAAATGAAATGAAAAATGGATTAAACTCAGAAGTAAAAAACGAAATCGCAGAATTATTAAAACCAATTTTAGCAGACGAACAGGTTTTATACGTTAAAGTTAGAAATTATCATTGGAATATTACAGGAAGTCAATTTTTTGCTCTACACGTAAAATTTGAAGAACTTTATACTGAATTGGCTTTAGATGTTGATGAACTTGCAGAGAAGATTCGTGCACTCGGTGTTTTTGCTCCAGGCTCAATGAGCGAATTTCTTAAGCTTTCAGGTATAACAGAAGAAAAAGAAAGCAACTACCCTGATCAATTTAAAATGACTGAAAACATTGCAAATGATTATGAATTTTTGACTATGAGGATTAAAGATGCAGGTGCTAAAGTGCAGGAGCTTGGCGATGAAGTTACCGCAGGGCAGCTTTATTCATTAGCTGAAAAATATGATAAACATGTTTGGATGCTTAAATCTACGGTACAGAAATAATTCATTTTGAAGTGTTTAAAAGGAATAAAAAGGATTAGGAATACGAAAAGAAGAGAAATAATATAACATTTAGAAACCTCCCTTTTGCTACTTAGGGAGGTTTTTTTATTTTATTAATTCTGATGGATTTTTGCCAAATTGATCAGTAAAACATTTTGAAAAATAAGAAACACTATTAAATCCACTTTCGAAAGCTGCTTCTGAAACATTCTTACCATCTTCAGTAATTAATTTTAATGCTTTCTGCAATCTAAAATGACGAATAAATTCATTCGGAGATTTATTTAGAAGTGCACTCATTTTCCTTCGCAATGTTGAAGAACTATATCCTAAATCATCCCCTAATTTTATTACATCATATTCAGGATCTGAATATTTCTTTTCCATCGCATCAACAATTTTCGTAATCAACCCTTTATCAAGTTTTGTAAGACCATTATAATCTGCGAAATCAGAGAAATTTTGTTTACTTATCTCCGATAGAAGCTTTTTCTGAAGATTCCCTCTTAATGCTATAAGATTTCTAATCCGGGCAACCAGCTCGGTTGAATTAAATGGTTTAATCAAATAATCATCTGCTCCGGTTTCTAATCCTTCTAACTTATTTTCGATTGCAGCTTTCGCAGTTAATAATATTACGGGAATATGACTTGTAATTGAATTAGATTTAATCTCTTTGCAAAGTTGATATCCATCTTTTATTGGCATCATCACATCACTTATTATAAGATCCGGAATTTTTTCTAATGCTTCATTAATACCTTCTTCGCCGTTAATTGCTTCAAGAATATTGAAGTGTGGGGATAAGACTTCCACAATAAATTTTCTCATATCCGAATTATCTTCAACCAATAGGATAACCGATCTATTTTGGTAATCAACTTGATTTGTAATAATATTCGGTTCTTCATTTGCTGATGAAATAATATATTCTTCATCTAATTCCAATTCATCAAGGATTATACAATCGCTATAAAAAGAATCATCGATTGGTATTGAAACAATAAAAATAGAGCCTGAACTTTGGTTCGACAATAATTTAATCTTACCTTTATGAATTTCCACGAGTTCCTTTGTAAGCGCAAGACCAATTCCGCTTCCCTCATGTTCACGTATTTTGCTTGAATCAACTTGATAAAATCGATCAAATATTCTTTCTCTATTTTCTTCCTTAATTCCAATTCCGGTATCGCTGACTTTCATGATTATTCTGTTTTCTTCGGTAAATAATTCACAAATTACTTCTCCCCCTTTAGGAGTAAACTTAATAGCATTTGAAACAAGGTTGTTGATGATTTTTTGAATTTTATCAGGGTCAAAATATGTATAAAGTGAATCGATTGAAGAAACTACTTTAAAATCAATCTCCCTCGCTTGTGAAAGCGAATCAAAGGAAGACGCAATACCTTTAAAGAATGGGACAAAATCTTTTTTTATAACAGCTAGTTTCATTCTACCCGATTCTAATTTGGAGAGGTCTAATAATTGGTTTATCAATTGAAGTAAGCGCTTTGAATTTCGATGAACCATTTCAAGAGTTTTCTTTGTTTTGAAATCGTTTGTCTTTATAATTAAATTTTCTACCGGCTCTAAGATTAAAGTTAATGGAGTTCTAAATTCATGCGAGATATTTGCAAAGAAGTTGGATTTAATTCGATCGGTTTCTTTTAATTTATCTGCTTCGAGTTTTTGAAATCTTAAATCATTCTGAAGTTTTATTTTATTTAATTCATAACGCCTTACCCATAAATAAAGAAAACTAAATAAAGCAACATAAAATAAATATGCCCACCAAGTCCGATACCAAGGAGGACTTATAATTACTGCAATTTCGAGAGGGTATGTATCCCATAATCCATCATTAAACCCAATTACTTCAAATTTATATTCACCCGGATCGAGATTAGTATAAGTAACTTCATTTCGCTTCCCGGCATCTATCCATTCACTATCAAATCCTTCTAATTTGTATTTGTATCTATCCTTAGAGGGAGTTATATAATTTAGGGAACTAAACGAAAACGAAAATACATTCTGATCATATTCTAATTTGATTTCATTTGAGTATGAAAAAAGCTTACCTGAGGGATCAAATTTATTAAAGATTTTTAAATTGCTTAACTGAACATTCTGGAGATAATTTTCTAAACTTATCTTTTGAGGATCAAAATATAATACCCCATTATCTGTACCAAAAAATAGTTCGCCCGATGGAGAAACTGAGAATGAATTTCTAAAAAAATTATTGCTCGGTAGTCCATCAGTTTTTGAATAATTTATAAATGTTTTTTTTTTCTTATCAAAGAGAGTTAAACCTTTTTCAGAACCAACCCAAAATTTATTATCATCGAGACAAACAATAGAATTTATTCTATCTGAAGGAAGCCCGGCTTCGAGTGTATATTTATAAAATTGTTTTGTTTTTGGATTAAAACTTTTTAATCCTTCATGCAGCGAACCGAGCCAAAGCATTCCATCCTTATCTTGGGCTAAAGCCCAGTATTGATTGCTAATAGGGAATTTTTCGTTTACATCTTTATAAAAAGTCCACTGCTTATTATTTTTATCAAAACTAAATAACCCCCACCAAGTAAGTATCCAAAGTTTATCGTTATCATGTGGAATAATTCCAGTGATTGATGGGAATGGAATTACAAAAGTTGTAGGTGGAGTAACGTGATAAATTTTTTCTTTATTAGTATTCAAATCGTATTTTACTAATTGATCTCCCGATCCATACCAGAGAAAACCATCTTCATCTTCGTAAATTGAATATACTGCCGCATTTTTAATATTAGTAAATTTATTCAAATCAGAATTAGTTGTGCCCGTTTTAGGATTGAATTTAATTATTCCGTTACCTGTCCCTATCCATAGATTTTCTTTACTGTCTCTATAGATTTTATAAATCTGATTTGGAAGATTATTAGAAGTATTATCTGTAAACTGAAAATTCTTTAGCGATTGAGTTTTGCTATTGTATAAGTAAAGTCCTTTTCCCTCAGTACCTAAAATAATATTTCCGTTATTATCATTATATAATGCTGAAACTGTACCAATGGAAATTTTTTCTTTATCATCTGTGATTGCAAATAGATTTTTAAAATTCTCCTTATTTCTATTAAGGATATATACACCTGAATAAGTAGTTGGTAACCATATTGAACCAGCTTTATCAATTAATGGAAACGAAAGTCCATCCATTTCGAAATTTTTTGGCTTCTCTTTTTCAGTAAATAAAGGACTTATTTTAAATGAATTTTTATCTAATTCAAAAATTCCATTTTTAGATGTAGTAATCCAAATTTTGCCTTTTGTAATTTCTACAGCCGATGTTACTCGATAAGGAAAACTATTTTTGCTGATGATTTCTTTTGTCTTAAAGTCGGATTCATTGGTAGCAATTATAGAACCCGCAGTAGGAAAAGAATAGACAACCTTATTTACTGTATCCTCACAAATAGCAACAACAATTTTAGAAAGACTTACATTACTAAATTTACCTGTCCTTTTATTTAACCTACTTATACCATAGTTGGTAGCAAACCAAAGATTTCCATCTGAAAATTCATATATTCTATTTACTTCTGATGATACTAATCCATTTCTAATAATTTTTTTATTAATTTCTTTCTGAATATAATTTGCATTCGATAATGGCAGTTCTAATAATTGGATACCCCAAAATTCGGGGAAATCGGGTGGAGTAAGATTCCAATTCCCGAAGGAATGGTCATTGTCAGAAACATACTTTAAATTATATTGACCTTCATCTAATTCAATTATATCATAACAAATCCTATTCTTATCGCTTCCCCCGGCATTCAAACTTTTATCCCAATTCATTTGCCAGATTATTTTCCCTTTTGAGTTTACAATTGAGCCATAATCAAAGGGTTGTCCATTAGGTATTTCACCTGATGCAGCTACAAGAAATTTTTTCTTCTCTTTTACTGTAAAATTTTTAGAGATATTTTCATTATTTTCGACCTTAATTGCATCAATAATTATCTTATTATTTTTCCTTAGGGAATTAATGATTTCTATTACTTTTGGATTGTAAGTCGGTCCTCCGGCGAAATAATTTGTAAAGTTATCTTCCTCGTAATTGTATTTACTTAAAGCAAATGGAGTAGCACACCAGATATTTGCATTAGAATCAATAAATATATTTTTTACAACAACATGAGGGAAACTATTTTTATCATTGAAAATAATATTATAATGAGTAAATTTTCCGGTCTTAGGATCAAATCTATTTAATGCACCTCCAACTGTCCCAATCCAAAAAAATCCATGAGTATCTTCTATTATGCTTTCAACATAATTGTTAGAAAGTGAGCTTGAATCGGAAGGATTATTCTTATACGTTATAAAATTATATCCATCATATCTTTGGAGTCCGTTATTTGTACCAATCCAGATAAACCCGTGGCTATCCTGAAAAATACAATTAACAGTATTATTCACTAAACCATTTTCGGTAGTAATTTGATTAATTTTGAAATTGCTTTGAGGAAAGCTGATTTCCGAAAGCAATAAGAGTAGCAATATTGAAAATTTTATAAATCGAAGCATAATCTCTGGAATTGAATCTTACCAAATTAACAAAGATTAATATTTATTACCATTCACTATTAATTTAATTATAAATTGATTATATCTTGCAGTTAAATAAATATGATTTAGCAGAATTGTATAATTATACTTAGATTGATTATCTGATTAAACAAAAAAGGAATACCATGATACAAACAAAAGGATATGCAGCCAAATCTGCAACTACACCATTAGAAGCTTGGAATTTTGAGAGAAGAGAAGTAGGACCAAAAGATGTTCATATAAAAATTCTTTATTGTGGCGTATGCCATTCGGATATACATTTTGCGCGTAGTGAATGGTTCCCTACTAATTATCCATTAGTGCCGGGTCATGAAATTGTTGGAAAAGTAGTAGAAGTTGGCAATGACGTTACAAAATATGAAGTCGGTGATACAGTTGGAGTTGGATGTCTTGTTGATTCATGCCATTCATGTCCGAGCTGCGAAGCCGGTCAAGAACAATTTTGTGCAGAAGGAATGATTGGCACTTATGGCTCTCAAGAACGAGGCAAAGAGACCTTTACTCAGGGCGGTTATTCAGATCAGATTGTAGTGGATGAGCATTTTGTTTTACGCATTCCTGAAAATCTGCCTTTAGAAAAAGTGGCTCCACTTTTATGTGCTGGAATTACAACCTATTCGCCTATAATGAGATGGAGAATGGGCGAAGGCGATAAAGTAGCCGTTCTTGGTCTTGGCGGTTTAGGGCACATGGCGGTTAAAATTGCAGCTTCACTCGGTGCAGAAGTAACAATGCTTAGTACTTCCCCGGAAAAAGAAAAAGATGCTAAAAAATTAGGTGCTACTCACTTTGTCCTGACAACTGACGAAGGACAATTTAAAAAATATACAGGTTATTTTAATTTTATTATTAACACCGTTTCGGCACAGCATGATTATAATAAATATATGCAGTTACTTGGTGTAAATGGTGTTATGGTTTGTCTTGGAGTTCCTCCCGTTCCAACGCCCGTTCATGCAATGAGTCTTGTAATGGGTAATAAAACCATTCAAGGTTCATTAATTGGCGGGTTAGAAGAAACTCAAGAAATGCTCGATTATTGCGGACTAAATAATATTACATCCGAAGTGGAAGTAATCCCGATTGATAAAATTAATGAGGCTTTTGATAAAACAATTGCCGGAGATGTTCATTACCGTTTTGTCATTGATATGGCTACTTTGAAATAATTAGTTATCGAGATAGATAATATGAATAAAAAATATCTTTTATTTTTTTCTTTTGCTGTGTTAATGGTTAATCTAATTTCTTGCAGACAAAAGGAGGAGCCCAAAGTAGAATATCATTCCAAGTCTTTCATAAATAGTTTTGAAGTAGATAGTATGCATTTGGTGGAATTTAATTTTGACATTTTAGAAATTGATAAAGCACCTACTTCTGCTGCGAAAGATTCTATTAATAAGTATCTCCGTTTATTCTATAATGAAAATGTTACAGGAGAATATAAAGTTAATAGTGTAGAGCTCTTGTTTGATTCTACCTTAGCTGATTTCAAAAAGGAAATTCCAAGTGCTATCGAAATGGGTTTTTCATATAGTATTGGAGTAGATAGATCAGTAAAAGTCGTTTTAAATGATTTTAATCTTTTTACTTATCAAATTACCGGATATCAATTTACCGGTGGTGCTCATGGTATGACCTATCTCATTAATTATAATTTCGATGCTACAACCGGAAAACAGATAGAGTTAGACCAATTATTTAATCACGGTTCTCAAGAGACAGTAAGGCAGTATGCTGAAAAATATTTTAGAGCTAAGAATAATTTAATGCCTAATGATAATTTAGAATCCGCCGGTTTTTGGTTTGAAAATAATAAATATGAATTAAATAATAATTTCCTAATCGGAAAAGATTCGCTTTCATTTTTGTATAATCAATATGAAATAGCGGCTTATGCCTACGGTCAATTTGAAGTTAAGATACCTTATAACGATATAAAAGATATTATTAATAAAGATGGGGCTTTGAAATTCGTCTTTGAAAAATAAAAACAATCACGAGTTTTCGTTTATTCCTATCGGATACGTAAAATCAGATTTTAAACACCGGTACGAGACTCCCCGCCAGGGGGTTCTCGCTGGTGATTCTATTTCTTATATTCAATTAGAAGAGGGTAATAATTTCCAACAAGCAATAAAAGAATTAGAAGGTTTCGATAGAATCTGGGTTATTTATGTTTTCCACTTGAATGAAAATTGGAAGACTATGGTTAATCCACCGCGTCATTTAGATAAAAAAGTTGGCGTATTTGCTTCACGTTCGCCTCACCGTCCCAATCCAATTGGAATCAGTTGTGTGAAATTTGAAAAGATAGACGGTTTAAAAATTTTCATCAGCGAATCTGATATTTTAGACGGCTCGCCCATTCTTGATATAAAACCATATCTCCCTTATTCAGATTCATTCCCTGAATCATCAACCGGGTGGGTTAGAACTGATATTGATGAAAAATATATTGTTGATTTTTTGCCTGCAGCTGCAGACGCTTGTGATTGGTTAGAAAAAAATGCTGAGATTAAGCTGATGAATTTCGCCCGACTTCAATTGGAGTTTAAACCTTCGGATAATACCCGTAAACGTGTTTCTAATATTGGCGCTGAGTTTGAGCTGGCTTACCGTACTTGGAGAATCAATTATACGGTGGATGAACATGAGAAGAAAGTATTAGTAAAAAATATCCACAGCGGATATACTTTAAAAGAACTCTCCTTCCCTGAAGATAAATATGAAGACAAAGCCCTGCATAAAAAATTTAATAAACTGCCTTTTTAACTCGCAAATTCTTAATAAAATTCCCTCCCGCAATTTATTATGATTACTTTTGGGCATTTTCTATACATGATAAAGCTATTATGACTACTTTTTGCTGTTTTCTATATATGAGAAAGTTATTATAATCGTTTTTTCTTTAAGAACTCTTCTACAGGTCTGGATTTCCCTTCGAGATATTCTATGTAAAATGAAAAAGGGCGATGCCCTCCATCGCCCCCGTTCGTAATTCTCTGAATATTAATCCAGAAAATATAAATTTTTCAATCTCAATTATGAATCATCGCTCATAAATTACTTAAGAATTACTTAAATATACATTTTCTCGATTAACAAAAGGATTAATTCCTATTTAATTCGAAATAAGAATCCGGTTTTTATTTAATTATTCATTTTTATTGCCATTTTTCTTTGTTATTTTTATTTCATTATTAACTTATTATACCATATATGCAAGAAGACGATTTAAAAGAAAATAATTCCGAATATAAAGAGGATGAAAACCCGAATCCTGAGGATAATCCACCACCGTTAAAATCGACCATCAATCCCGTTTATGCCGCTTTTTTTGGTCTCTTTGCCGTGTTTATTCTATATCAATTCGGTGGAGCTATTCTTACGCTTCTTATATTCGGTGCTGATTTCCAAAAAGCTGATGTGAACGCCACTCGTTTATTAACAATGGGCGGTCAGATTCTCTTTATTCTCCTACCTGCGCTCCTTTTTACTAAATATTTTTATAATGACATCACACGTGTACTACGAGCACATTTACCTAGTTGGAAAGAAATTGCAGTTTTTACAGTCGGACTATTTATTCTTACTCCCCTGCTTCAAGATATAATCTACATCCAAAATTATCTTTTTGATTTAGGTGCTAAAAATTTCGATTTGCTTAGAAAATTCAAAGAGATGTTCGACCAATTAGATAAAATTGTAGAAGGTGCATATGGAAGTTTACTTAATGCCAATAATCCGGTGGAAATGGTTTTAATTATTGCCGTTGTAGCCGTTACACCTGCTATTTGCGAGGAAGTTTTTTTTCGTGGCTACGTTTTAACGAGCTTCAATCAAAAATTTAAACCCTTTTTCAGCGCACTTGTTACAGCATTCTTTTTCGCAATCTATCATTTTAATCCGTATGGCTCGCTTGCATTAATATTACTTGGATTATATTTTGGATTCGCCGCTTATACTTCTGATTCAATAATTGTCCCGATGTTTCTACATTTTTTAAATAATTTTTTGGCTATTCTTGCTTACTTCATCCTTGGTAGTGATGAGTTATTAAATTCAAATTTGCCTGATGATGGTGTGATTGCACCCCACTTTATTAGTCTTTTCTTTTTGACGGTAATCTTCTTTATTTTTATTTATCTTTTAAAGAAGAACTACAATAAGTTCGTAACTAAATAATAGGAGGTTATTATGATCTGCCCTAATTGTGAATCAGAATATATTGATGGAATAATTACTTGTGCTGATTGTGGCATCGAGCTTATTCCGGAGAAAGAATTTGAAGGTAACTTAATTACTCCTGCAGATTGGGTTATTGCATTTACATCTATGGACCCTATTGAAGTCGATATGCTAAAAGCTAATCTTGAAGGTGCTGATATTGAATGCTTAATTCTTTCCCAAAAAGATAGCAGCTATAATATTTCTAACTCCAATTTTTCATTAGTAAAATTATTAGTGAAAAAATCGGATGCAAAAACTGCTGCGGAAATTATTAATGATATAAACGATCGAGCTGAAGAGGATGAAGAAGGTTAAATGAAATTTAACAATCTATCGGTTAGAATTGCTGTTGCCCTTATCGGGATCCCTGCTTTAATTGCTCTTAGCTTAACAGGCAAATTGGCATTTCTTGCTTTCATTCTTGGTATTGGTATTGTAGCATTATATGAGTTTCATGTAATGGTAAAGTCTAAAGGTCATTCTGCCAATTTGCTTTTAAGCGGATTAGCGTTAATCTTAATAATTATAAATGCCTATTCGGAATTTATCAGTTTTGAAATCTTAGTTACGATCTTTATCCCACTAATTTTATTTTATGAACTTTTTCGTAATAAAAATTCTGCCATTCAAAATATCGGATCTACATTAATTGGGATTTTTTATATCGGATTATTTTCAGCTTCGCTTATTAAGATACGAGAATTTTATAGTTATTCAGGCTCAATATACGATCAGGGCGGGTTTTTAATAATTAGTATAATGGTTACTATCTGGGTATGTGATTCAGCTGCATATTTTTTCGGAATTGCATTCGGTAAGAATAAACTCTTTCCAAGAGTGAGCCCAAATAAAAGTTGGGAAGGTGCAATTGCAGGTTTTGCTTTCTCCATTCTTGCAATGATTGTTCTTCGATCATTTTTAATCGATTTTTTGCAATGGATTGATGTCCTCGCTATTGGTGTAATCATCGGTTCTATTGGTCAAGCAGGAGATTTAATTGAAAGTCTTTTTAAGCGTGATGCCGGTGTGAAAGACTCTTCTTCAATACTTCCGGGTCATGGCGGTGTTTTCGATCAGTTCGACTCTCTTCTTTATTCTTCTCCTGTAATCTATCTCTATCTACATTTTTTTGTAAAATAATATTTGTTTGTGAAAGGATTTTAAGTAATAATGCCTAAGAAAGAAAAAATTTCCATAATTACACTTGGATGCTCTAAAAATACAGTTGATTCGGAACGATTAATGAATCAGCTTAAATTGAATAAATTTTCGTTAGTCGATGATTCTAATGAAGCAGATTCAGTAATAATTAATACATGCGGGTTTATTGATGCCGCTAAAGAAGAATCGATTAATACGATTCTTGAAGCTATCGAGCTAAAGAAAAGCGGTAAGCTAAAAAAAGTTATTGTTGCCGGCTGTCTATCCGAACGTTACAAAGAAGATTTGCTAAAAGAAATTCCTGAAGTGGATGCCTTCTTCGGCACAGAAAAATATGAAGAGATTTTAAAGGAGTTTGGTGCTGATCTTAAATATGAGCTTTTGGGGGAAAGAACTCTTACAACTCCAAAACATTTTGCGTATTTAAAAATTTCTGAAGGATGCGATAACCCGTGCTCGTTTTGTGCCATTCCATTAATGCGCGGACTTCATAAATCCATTCCAATAGAAGATTTACTAAAAGAAGTAAAATTCCTCGCCGATAAAGGTGTAAAAGAAATTAATGTTATTGGACAAGATACAACGGATTACGGTAAAGAGACCGGTAATAGAAACGCTGCAGAACTAATCCGAAAAATCACAGAAATCAATGGAATCGAATGGGTGCGTTTATTATATGCATATCCTTCCCATTTCCCTGATGATTTGATTGACGAAATTGCCAATAATCCCAAAGTTTGTAAATATGTTGATATTCCTCTTCAGCACATATCAGATAAAGTATTAAAATCAATGAGGAGAGGCATAACTAAAAGAAGAACCACCGAGCTTTTAGAAGAACTTAAAAAAAGAGTTCCGGGTATAACTCTAAGAACAACCTTTATTGTCGGCTATCCGGCAGAAACAGAAGTAGAATTTAATGAACTTTGCGATTTCGTTAAAGTGATGGAGTTCGATAGAGTTGGCGTTTTTAATTATTCCGTTGAAGAGAATACTCCAAGCTTTATTCTTGGAGATCCGGTTTCCGATGAATTAAAAGAAGAAAGAAAATCGATTCTAATGGAGATTCAAAAGGAAATATCTACAAGGAAAAACGAAAGCCTAATTGGAACAACAATGAAAGTAATAATAGACAGCAAAGAGGGAGAATATTATATAGGCAGAACCGAAAGAGATGCTCCTGAAGTTGATGGCGAAGTTTTAATAAACGCTGAGGATAATACACTAAAAGTAGGGAATTTTTATGACATTGAAATTGATGATAGCAATGAGTATGATTTATTTGGTAATTTAGCAAAAAAAGGGAAAAGGTGATTTTATGAAACGAATCTTACTATTCTTATTATTTTTAATTACAGTCGATATAATTAATGCGCAAGTGGAATATTCGAGAGATTCACAATTCTTAGGCTCGGCTCCATTTTTTTCGATAGATGCAGCGTCTTATAAAAGCAGTAAAGAAGGTAAAACAAGAGTTGATTTCTTTATACAAGTGCCATATGCTAATATTCAATTTGTAAAAAAAGGAAGCGAATTTCTTGCTTCGTATAGCATTACGCTTACCTTTTATTCGGAAGACAAATCTCGAATAATGTTTGAAAGTATCTGGAAAGAAAAACTTTCTTCAGATAGTTTTGAAGAAACAAATTCTAATAATAATTATAACCTCAGCTATAAATTTTTTGATCTTACTCCGGGCAAGTATAATCTTAAATGTACAGTCGAAGATTCTGATTCAAGAAAAAGCAGTAACCGTGATTTCCCTCTCAACGTAAGAGAGATTACTGATTCGTTAGATCTGAGCGATCTATTATTAGTTACCGATGTAATTAAGGATTCTCTTGGTGAATCAATTGTTCCAAATGTTGCTCGCATGGTAACAAATAAAACATCCGAGCTTTCGGTTTATTTAGAAATTTATTCCAATAAGAATCAGCTCGCATATATCGATTTTACAATGAAAGACATTAAGAACGGGAAAAACTTTAATCAACTTAGTCCACAAGAATTAAACAAAGGGATCAATAAAGTAATACATACTTTCAACAAAACTGATTTTTCAGTTGGCGATTATTCCATTATTGCTTTACTAAAAAATAGCGAATGGAAAGAGATTAAATCGACAGAGAAGAGGTTTATTTCCAAAATATTCGGCGTGCCGAGTGGAATTATCGATCTCGATAAAGCAATCGATCAAATGCTATATATTGCTTCACCCGAGCAATTAGATGACCTAAAAGATGCAAAAAATTACGAAGAGAAATTGAATCGCTTTTTAGCTTTTTGGCAATCGAAAAAACCAAACCGGAGCTCGGAAGAAAATCCCGTGATGTACGAGTACTATCGAAGAATCGATTACGCAACCAAAACTTTCAAAGGTCTTGGTGAAGGATGGCGTTCTGATATGGGAATGATATATGTTACTTTTGGACCTCCAAACAATGTTGAAAGACATCCAATCGATGCATACTCCAAACCGTACGAAGTTTGGGAATATTACGACATAAATCGTTCATTTGTATTTTCAGATAATACCGGATTTGGGAACTATCGATTGGTAAATCCTGATTTCAGCCGCTGGCCCGGTTATAGATATTAAAGGTAATTTATGGTACTTACTGTAACACTAAACCCATTATTAGAGCATCGCCTTTATTTTAGCGGCGTTAAATACCAAACTGTAAATAGGAGTTATAGAGAATCTTTTTCAGCAGGCGGTAAAGGTATTAATGTAAGCAGACAGCTAAATAAAATAAATATTAAAAACCAAGCTGCTACTTTTATCGGAGGTAATAACGGAAAATTATTTCGTTCAATTCTTGCCTCCGAAGGTATCGAATTAATTCCCGTTTCTTCTAAATACGATTTAAGAAATGCTTCACTTATCATTAATGAATCAGAAAATTCTATTACCACTTTCTTTTCTCCTGATAAAGAAATACCGGAAGATGAAAGCGCAGATTTAATGAATAAGCTTGATAAAATGATTCAAAACTGTTCTACCGTTGTTTTCTCCGGCAGTTCTCCTTCTGAATATACAGATATAATTTTTTCTTATGGAATTGAATTAGCTAATAAATACGATAAAATTTCTATTTTAGATACCTATGGAAAGGCACTCTCAAAATCAATTGAAGCATCTCCAACTATAATCCACAATACAAAACAGGAAATTGAAAATTCTCTTAACATCTCTTTATCGAATGAAAATGAGATTAGAGATTACTTAAACACATTATATCAAAAAGGGATAAAGCTTGCATTCATAACAGACGGAGGCAATTCTGTTTATGCTTCTAAGTTCGATTTCCATTATAAATGCACACCACCTGAAATTGCAGTTTTAGATGCTACCGGAAGCGGCGATTCGTTTACAGCAGGACTAACTTATGGGATGGAACACGCACTCGTGTTTGAAGATTTTTTCAAAATTTCCATAGCTCTTGCTTCTGCTAATGCTACAAAATGGGAAACTTGCGCTGTTGGTTTAGAAGATGCAGAATACTTGCTCCCTTTAATAAAAATCGAACCGATCGGAAAAAAAATGAAAATTTTAGATGACTCGCCAACTATTTAAATATTTTTTAATTCTATTCTTCTCTTCATCTTTAATTTTTTCTCAGAACAAACCACTCTTAATTATTAATAATATTATTTTTAATCACACCGGAAGCGATTCATTAATCCTAACGCGTTATTTCAATGAACTGAAAGGTGGTCAACTTACTGAAGAAAATATTAGTTACACAATTAATAAAATTCTTGATTACTACGAAGAGAACGGGTTCCCATTTGCCGAGATAAAAATTATCGATACAAAGATCATCTACGACTCATTAGAATCGGAATATATAGCAGATATTACTTTTAATATTACACCTGATCAACTAAGCAAAATTAATAACATAAGAATTACCGGAAACGACAAAACAAAACCATACGTAATATTACGAGCATTACGATTAAATTCGGGTGAAAAATATTCTCAAAAAAGAACTAATGAAATCCCAAAGCGATTAAATCGACTTAGAATTTTTGAACCGGTAGAGTTACCTGTTTTTTATTTAGACCCCGATTCAAATGGCATACTTGAGATAAAAGTAAAAGAAAAAGTAACTAATAATTTTGATGGTATAGTAGGATATGTTCCAACTCAAAGCGATAATCAAAAAGGATATTTTACAGGTTTCGTTAACATTGGGCTTCGAAATTTATTCGGAACTGGTAGAGATGCATTCTTCAAATGGCAGCAGGAGGAGAGGAATTCACAAGAGCTTCAAATGAAATATCTCGAACCGTGGATATTCGGATTTCCTTTTAATGCAGGTGTTGAACTATATCAAAGGAAACAAGATTCGACTTATGTTCAACGTTTCCTAAAAGCCGATCTTGAATACCTTGCTACTGAAGATATCTCCGCTGGAATTAATTTTTCTACGCAATCAACTATTCCATCAGTTCGCGTAAATAAAGTTTTCACTTTATTTAATTCCTCTGAATTAACTACCGGTGCATTTTTAAAGATTGATACAAGAGATGATTTTTATGCACCCCGTAAAGGATTTTATCTATTCAATTCTTATAAAATATCATCTAAAAAAATTAGTGGTCCCGCTGAATTTATTACTTCCGAAACAAAAACAAAATTGTATTTGCAACGAATAGAAATCGACCTTCTTTTATATTATGAATTATTTAATAATAATGTAGCCGCATTAGGTCTTCACGCAAAAGAACTAAAAGGAGATTCATTTGAAGTTAGTGATCTCTATCCCCTTGGTGGAACAAACTCTCTCCGTGGTTATAGGGAAAGGCAGTTCCTCGGTTCACGAATTTTTTGGTCTAATCTCGAATATCGCTTATTAATTGAAGGACGATCATTCATATTTGCTTTTTTTGATACGGGATATTTTCTTTATAATAGTTCGGGATTTTTTACTGGTTATGGTATCGGAATAAATGTGGAAACGGGACTTGGCGTTTTAACAGTTAATTATGCACTTGCAAAGGGGGATAGTTTTAGTAACGGTAAAATTCATTTTGGTATTCTAAGTGAGTTCTGATGCAAAACAAAATTTTTGATAATACTTATATAACTGAAGAAATAAAAATAATTGCTGGAGTGGATGAGGCAGGGCGCGGCCCGCTTTCGGGTCCGGTTGTAGCTGCCGCTGTTATTTTCGATAATTCTGTTTTCATTGAAGGAATAATGGATTCCAAAAAAATTATCGAACCAAAAAGGGAATTGCTTTTCGATCATATTATATCAAAATCTCTTTGTTACGGAATTGGAATAATTGATAATATCGAGATAGACGAAATCAATATTTTGCAGGCTTCCTTAAAAGCTATGAAAATAGCAGTTTCTCAATTAAGCATTACTCCTGATTTAGTTTTGATCGATGGCAATAAATCTTTTGTTACAGAACTTAATGTACAAACAATTATTAAGGGCGATGATAAATCATTCTCTATTGCAGCAGCATCAATCTTGGCAAAAGTTACAAGAGATCGAATTGTTCGTAATCATGCTCTTTTGCACCCAGACTACAAATGGGAGAAAAATAAAGGATATGCAACTAAAGAACATATATCCGCAATTAAAAAATGCGGTGTAACTGATTTACATAGAATAACTTTTCTTTCGAGAATTTTAGATGAAAATAAACAATAAAAATTTCGGGAGCAGTGGAGAAAAACTCGCAGCCGACTACTTGCAGAAAAAGGGCTATGAAATAATTAAACTAAATTATCGATTTCATCACGGAGAAATAGATATAATTGCAAAAGTCAAAAACATATTGGTTTTTGTTGAAGTTAAAACAAGATTATCAGATAAATATGGAAGCCCAATTACTGCTATTTCAAAAGGTAAATTAAATCAAATTCATAAAATCGCTGAAGCATATATTGCCGTGAATAAAATAAAAGATACCGATTGCAGAATAGATTTTATCGGTATCTCATATAAAAACGGTGAACCCGAAATTGAGCAAATAGAAAATATCGGTTAATTATTTTTTCTTTTTATCTAATTTTTTTGAATCTTCTTTTTTAGTCTCATCCTTAAACAAACTATCAGGCAGACCTTTGTTAATTTCATAATTAGAATATGTAATAGTAACAGAACCTTTCATTTCCTGCGGAACTCTTCCGTTCGTTTTGTCCTCGCTATTATCCTGCTGCATAGAATTCATTGGCATAGACATTTCGCCAAAATTAAAATAAAACTTAGCGGCTTCAGGCAATGGATAACTTTGATTTCCGGGATAGTTTAATTCGATTTTAATTGTTCCTGCTTTTTTTGAAATAGTTTCTATTTTTCTAATCAGTGATTGTCCATTGTCTATCCACAATGTTGTCATTATTACCTTAGATGAATCTGAATTAGGAATTATTTTTATTACATCAGTCGTATAATTTCCTAATTTTTCTTGGCGGATATAAAGAGTATTGAAATCACCTTCGAGCAATTGCATTGGAGAAAAATTAATTCCTTGCTTTGGAAGCATAGCAAAACCTTTCGATTCCATCTTTACTTTATCTGGTTTCTTAAAGTAAACCACCGCTTTAGTATCAGGCATTTTTATAAAATCAAAATCAATTTTTACATTTACATCACACTTGTAATCATTAATCTTTTCAAATTTACTTTTTACTTCTGATAGAATTTTATCAGCATTATTATTCTGAGCATTTAATACAAATGTAACTGCAAAGAATAGAATAAATATTTTTTTCATCATTACCTCGTCCTAAGAAAGAATATCTTTTTTTATAAAAATATATGTAGTCAATCCGTACAATCCAAATATATGAAGGAGGAGCACACCGGCATCTCTAAGAATATTCCAAAATTCTAATGGGTCAGTAAAGAAATTATCCCAGCCTCCCATATACGAAGTGAAATAAAATTTCTTAGCCCCCTGAAGTGCATCAATAGGAATAACGGATAGAATTAATAGAAGAATTAATACTGCCATAGTTCCCATTATCGGACCAATTGCATTTTCAACCATTGAAGAGAAGAAGAAGGATACCGCAAAAACCGTAGTCATACTTAAAAAGGCATAACTATAAGCGGCTAAGAATCTCCACAGCACATCATCAGAAGCAAAAATTATTAGCTTACCCTTGATAGTAATAAGTTCTCCCGATCCAAAAATTAATAGACTTCCAACAACACTCACTAAGAATAAAAAAGCCAAAAGAAGAAATACATAAAAAGCCCCTGCTATGAACTTTCCAGTTACGAGTGTAAAGCGAGATACAGGACGCGTAAGCAGCATTCTATAAGTCCCTGATGTTGCTTCACCGGCTAATAAATCGCCTCCTACAAGCACAATCAAAAACGGAATATGTATATACAATGCCTGCAAAATAATGTAGCCAATTAAATAACCATTGAATAAATTTCCGGACATAAAGAAAGAATCTTGAAGACCACGAGTAACGTGATTAACATATCCTGAACCTTCATAATAAAGAGCAATCTGAACTATTGGAGCTAAAACACCAATTGCGATAAATCCTATATATGTTCTCCACTTCCTGAAAATCTTTTGAAGTTCTACATAAATTATAGTAGTCATTTGTTTACTCCTTCTGTAATTTTCAGGAAATAATCTTCGAGCGATCTTACAGGCACTAAGGCATTTACTTTTATTTCATTTATAACAAAATGTTTGTTTAAATCTGCCACTTCTTTTGTTGGTAGTTCAAATAAAAGATCGTTCTTTTCAATATGTTTCAAATTATTTTGCCAGCCGGAAAGATCAATAATTGATTTCGCTTTTTCAATATTATCCACAGTTACCGTTACTTGCATCGAATCGGATTTAAGAAGCTCTTCCACCGTACCTTCTACAAGTGTAGCCCCCTTATTAATGATAATCATACGTGTTGCAATAATTTCCACTTCCCTAAGAATATGTGAAGAGAGAAAAACTGTCTTCCCTTTTTCAATACTAAGATGACGGACAAGATCGCGAATCTCTTTCATGCCTTGTGGGTCTAAACCCGTGGTTGGTTCATCAAGAATTATTAATTCAGGATCGTGCAATAATGCCTGGGCAATTCCAAGACGCTGTTTCATACCGTGTGAAAATGTTTTAACTTTGCTATTATATCTCTTTGCAAGTCCTACAAGCTCAAGCATTTCCATAATTTTTTTCTTCGATATATCAGCTCCCGAAATTCTTCCTAAGATTTCAAGATTTTTATACGCTGATAAATAGAGATAAAAATCGGGCTTCTCAACTATTGCTCCGATTCTTCTAAGAATATCTTTACGGTTCTGAACTAATGGCTTTCCGAAAATATTTATCTCGCCATAATTCGGTTTTATTAATGAAAGTAGCATTCTAATTGTTGTGCTCTTTCCTGCTCCATTCGGTCCCAGAAATCCAAATACATCACCTTTATAAACATTCAAATCAAGATTATTTACTGCGGTAAGGCTTTTGAATTTTTTAGTGAGACTTCTTACTTCTATTATTTTTTCAGAATCCAATAGCACTCCTTTTGTTATAACGTTTAGACGAACTTAAACCGTAGATGTTTTCTTTTTCTTTCCAAAATTTGGATCAATTGGAATAAATTTAGCAACTAAGAATGATGGAATAGTAGCAAACATTATGTATATAAAAAATGTTTTATAGCCAAGCATTTCTTCAATCATACCAGAAAACATACCCGGTATCATCATTCCAAGAGCCATGAAACCCGTAGCGATAGCATAATGCGATGTCTTAAATTCACCCTCGGAAATATGAATCATATATAATACATAAGCAGTGAAACCAAATCCATAGCCAAATTGTTCCACCGCCACGCAAGCATTAATTATCCAAAAACTTTCCGGCTGTACTAAAGATAAATATACATAAACAGAATTTGGTATATTTATAGCGATTATCATCCACCAAATCCAGTATTTTAAACCTTTTGCCGATGCCGAAAAACCACCGAGCAATCCTCCCAATACGAGTGAAATAATTCCAACAGTACCATATATGAATCCAACTTCAGAAGTCGTAAGTCCAAGTCCCCCAAGATTTCTTGCATCAAGCATAAATGGTGCTGCCATTTTTACTAATTGAGCTTCTGCAAATCTGAAGAAAAGTAAAAACCCTAAAATCCAACCGATTTTTTTCTTAATAAAAAATTTTGAAAATGATGCAAAAAATTCCTTCACCGCTTTTGTTTCTCTTATTTCAGTAACCGAATGATCGCTATCCGGTTTAGGCAGCATTAACCAATGAAACAAAGCAAATATTACAAACATCACTGCGATTACCACGAATGTGAAAGTCCATGCAAAAGTAATGGATTTCGTTACTTCCCAATACCCTGCTAATATTATTAACATTCCCTGTCCAGCAATCATTGCGACTCGGTAAAAAGTACTTCTTATGCCAACGAAAAACGCCTGCTTACTTTCGTCCAATGCCAGCATATAAAATCCATCTGCCGCTATATCATGTGTGGCAGAACTAAATGCCATTAGCCAAAAGAATAGAAGTGTATATTGGAAAAAGTTTGGCATCTGAATAGTTAGAGCCACTCCACCCATTCCCGCACCGATTAATAATTGCATCACTACAATCCAAATTCGCTTCGTCTTAAAGAGATCAATAATCGGGCTCCATAATGGTTTAATTACCCATGGCAGATATAACCAACTCGTATATAGAGCGATATCACCATTAGAAATCCCCATTCTTTTATACATTATTACGGAGACGGTCATTATTACTACATAGGGAAGCCCTTCTGCAAAATAGAGCGATGGAATCCAACTCCACGGGGTTTTCTGCTTATTCATTAATAGTCCGGTTTAATTTAAAGAGCGCTGAATTGCTACTCCTTTGATTATTGTTTTTATTCATTATTTATTTGCTTAATTATATAGAGTGATGGTATCCCGCCCGATGGATTTTTATCCTCGTTCATTAATTCTTCGCATTACTATTGAGAATCGCTTTTTGTGCTATTATTAATGCACCATATTCCGGTTTATTTATCGGCTCGATTACTTGGATGTTTGAGAATGATTCAATTAGTTTCTTTTTAATTAATCCTTTGTAGAAAGTATGATTCTCAATTAACCCGCCTAATAAAGAAATCTTAAAATCATCTTTATTGATTTTCACAGAAACAGCTTCGACCTGATTTACCAATTCACAAATTTCACTATCAATTAAATTTAAGCAGGCAGAATCACCTTCGGAAGCGCAGTTTATCACTTCAATTCCGATTTCTGAATATTCGGGTGCACCTTTATATACATGATTAATTAATTGATGAATATCTGCAATTTTATATCTACTCATAACATGCGAAGTTAGTTTTGTATTAATTTTTTGTCCGTCAAGCTCTTTTGAAACTAAGGATAGACCTTTAAGACCAAGCGAGTGTCCGCTCCCTTCATCACCCAATATTTTTCCGAGTCCGCCGCTTCTAAAATGTTCACCTAATTTATCTTTTGCGAAAACGATAGAGCCCGTTCCGCAGATAACAACAACACCTTCTTCTCCATCTAACGCCCCTTCTAAAGCGGCTTCGGCATCAGTAACTACATTTATTTCTTCTACTGTAATAATATTTTTAAATTTATCTTTTACACGATAGCCAAATTCAAAAGCATCATTTTTTCTTCCGGCTCCGGCGGTGGCTATTACAACCGAAACCAATTTCGAGTTTTTAACATCTATAAGATTGAATGATTTTCTAATGACTTCTACTGCATTATCGACTGCTTTATCCATACCAATAGCCAGAAAATTCGTAGGACCACCGGCACTTTTAGAGAGAATTTTCATTCCTTTATCGCTCAATAAGCAGTTTGTTTTACTCCCACCGCCATCTATTCCAATTAATAAATCCATCTTTACCTATAAAATTTTAATATAATTTTTTAATATAATTAAATAGTTATAAGATATAAAGATTGCTAAACACCATTTGAATAAAGTATTTTTATCATTACTTTTGTAATTACATATCTTTTCATTTATTAGAAAGGGAAAAAATGAAAAATCACTTAATTAAATTGCTCTTAGTATTACCTTTATTAATATTCATCACTTTTTCCGGTTGTAGCAAAGATGATAATCCTACTGAACCATCTACAAAAGAGAAATTAGTTGGTAATTGGGTTGTAACTAAAGTAACAGTTCAATTTTCTGGTACTCCGATAGTTCTTACTCCCGAACAGGCAGGCGTTTCCGGGTCGCTTCATTTGAATAGTGACAATACATTTGTATTTGCATTTACTCAATCAGGAACAACCGATACAGGTTCCGGTACATATACATTCACTGAAACTGAAATTTCCCTTAAAAATAGTATTTCGGGTGAAGTTTTAGTAATGCCTTACAAAATGAAAGCCGATAACAAAGTGGAAATCGAACAAGAATTCGATTATCTGAATATGACTCTTCCGGCAACAATAGAATTTACGAAACAATAACTCTATGAATTTACCTACACTTATAGAGGGAAGGAATTTATCGTTTAAAGATTTAATCCATAATTTTCTTCTAAATATTAGCGGTTTAACAATTTTCAATATCGAATTTGTTAAGCAAGCCTTTAAGCCTCCCTTTGAAATTTCTGAAATCAGAAAACATATGGATGAATTAGGGGTTAAGACTTTTCCTATAGTTAGTGTAATGGGAATAATAATCGGCTTGGTTTTAGCAATGCAAAGTCAGCCGGTGATGCAAAGATTCGGTGCAACTGATTTCCTTCCTAGTATGGTATCTCTTTCGGTTGTAAGGGAATTAGGACCCGTTTTAACGGCATTAATTTTTGCAGGTAGAGTTAGCTCCGGTATTGGTGCAGAACTCGGCTCTATGCGTGTTACTGAGCAAATTGACGCAATGGAAGTATCTGCTGTTAATCCTTTTAAGTTCCTTGTTGTTACTCGTGTTTTTGCTACTACAATGATCCTTCCAATACTTACGATATACGTAATCATAATAGCCATTTTCGGCGGTTATATTGCAGTTATCATCACTGAAAATATGACTTTTGAATATTATAGAGCATCGGTAGTAGCTGCTATTCAATTTGGGGACTTAATACCGGGCATTGTTAAAACATTTGTCTTTGGATATATAGTCGGTATGGTCGGGGCTTATAAGGGTTTTACAACTACCGGTGGAACTGAAGGTGTAGGAAAAGCTTCTACTACCGCAGTTGTTATGGCTTCTCTTTTAATTCTTATTTTTGATGTCGTTTTAGTTAAGGTATCTTTGTGGTTATGGCCAACTCTCGGATAGTCGAAATATCTAATTTAAGCAAGAGCTTTGGCTCTCTTAAAGTACTCGATAATATTAGCATTAATATCGAGCGCGGTGAAAATCTCGTTGTATTTGGCAGGAGCGGTACCGGAAAAAGTGTTTTACTTAAATGTACTGTCGGACTTTTAAAACCTGATAACGGATCTATTTTAATAAATGATAAAGATATTAGCACCATATCAATTAAAGAATTAAACTCTGTACGAAAGAATATAGGTTTCTTGTTTCAAGGTGCTGCACTTTACGACTCAATGTCAGTAAGAGAGAATCTGCAATTCCCGTTAAAACGTCATTTTGATATGACCCAAAAGGAATTAGACGAAAAAACAATTTCTACTCTTGAATTAGTATCTTTAGCTGATTCTGTCGATAAAATGCCTTCTGAACTTTCGGGAGGTATGAGAAAAAGGATTGGTCTTGCTCGTTCTATTATTACCGATCCACAGTTAATGCTTTATGATGAACCTACAACAGGACTTGATCCAATTTCATCTAAAGAAATTAGTGAGTTAATAATTAATCTTCAAAAAAAATTAAATATGACTTCAATAGTTGTAACGCATGACTTAATTTGTGCAAAAATTATAGCCGATCGTGTAATATTTTTAAGAGATGGGCATATTGCACATGAAGGAAAAATTGATGAACTTACCCAGTCATCAGATCCATTCCTGAAAAACTTTTTTAGTCAAGAAATAATCAATGAATAGCCGGAGTAAAAATGTTTAAACAATTAGAAGGTGCCCGCCTTGGTATTTTTATTTTTTTCGGCACTGTTCTTTTAGTGCTTTCAATTTTCTTGGTTGGAAGTAAGGAATCTCTTTTTGTATCTACAATCAAGATTAAAACTTATTTTAGTTCTATTGAAGGACTTAAAACCGGTGCCCCGGTTCGTTTAAGCGGTTACGATATCGGGAATGTATCAGCAATCGAATTAGCTGATGATAATTCGGGACGTGTTCTTATTGAAATGAATATCAATATAGATTTGCGTCATTTAATTAGACTAGATAGCGAAGCATCCATAGAAACAGAAGGTTTGGTTGGTAAAAAACTAGTAGCTATCTCTCCCGGTTCTCCCGATCTTGAAGTTATCCAAAATGGTGGTTTTATAAAATCAAAAAATCCTCTCAATATTGCTGCAATTATTGAAGAGACTACTGCTACACTGAGTTATTTAAAAACAATGACAAAAGAGTTCGCTGAAATAAGTCAAAAAATTAATACTGGGGAAGGCTCTCTTGGTAAATTAATAAATGATGATAAACTTTATAGTTCGGCTGTCTCAATTACAAAAACTGCCGAAAAATCGCTTGATAGTATGACTACTAAACTAAGTGAAATTACAGATTTTATTGTTGGATTTGGCGATAATCTCAAAAACATAATTAAGAATGCTGATGATGCTATGACTGATATTAAGGAAATTGTTAAATCGGTTGATAATGGTGAAGGATTGGTTGGTTCATTAATCAAAGATAAGAGTATGGTCGATTCTGTAAGGGCAATGGTCAATAATTTAGCTTTAACAGCAAAAAATGCAAATGTTGCCACCGTAAAACTTGCAGAGAATATGGAAGCACTTAAACATAATTGGCTATTCAAAAGTTATTTCGAGGAACGCGGTTATTGGGACGTGCTTGAATACGAAAAAAATATAGAAGCTAAATTGCAGGAAGTAAAAACACAAAATCTTATTCTCGATAAGAAAATTAAAGAAATGTTAGACCTCGAGAAGAAGTTAGATAATAGATAGAACACTATGCCAGATAAAATTATTGTTAAGGGCGCAAGACAACACAATCTTAAAAATATTGATTTAGAAATACCACGCGGAAAATTATCTGTTTTTACTGGTGTAAGCGGTTCAGGAAAATCTTCTCTCGTTTTTGATACTATTTATGCAGAAGGACAAAGACGCTATGTAGAAAGTCTTTCTTCTTATGCACGTCAATTCCTCGAAAGAATGAATAAACCTGATGTTGATTTCATTTTTGGGATATCTCCCGCTGTGGCAATCGAACAAAAAACCGGTGCACGAAATCCCCGATCAACCGTAGGCACTTCTACCGAAATTTACGATTACCTCCGATTGCTCTATGCAAGAATTGGTAAGACATACTGTTTCAATTGCGGCAATGTCGTTAAGAGTGCTTCAACAGGAACTGTTTCTGAATGGCTTGAAACTCAATCTGAAGAAAACCGCTTTTATTTGGCGTTCCCCCTTCACTCTCACGAAGGAAGAAAAGTACAAGACGAAATTGATCTTCTAATAAAAAGAGGTTTCTTCCGTATTTACTATAAAGATCAATATATCGATCTGAATGACTCCAAAGAAATACCTAAAACTAAAGATGATTTATATGTAATTGTAGATCGATTCAAAATTCAAAAAGGTAAGGTAAGAGAAAAGCTTGCCGACTCTATTGAAGTAAGTTTCAAAGAGGGCGAAGGTCGTCTTACGATTATTAATGCCGATACACACGAGAAAAAACAATTTAATAAATATTATGAATGCTGTGGTATCCGCTATGAAGAACCGGAGCCGAGATTTTTTTCCTTTAATAATCCTTTCGGCGCATGTCCAGTCTGCCAAGGTTTCGGGAAAACCTCCGGCTATGATATTGATCTGATTGTTCCTAATCCAAACTTGACCATTGCAGATGGTGCTATTGCTCCTTGGCGTTCGATTAAGTTTTCAAAATATCAAAGGGATATGATTCAAAAAGGGAAAGGGAAAATTAATTTTAATATTCCTTTTAAGAATCTACCTCAAGAACAACTTGATATGGTGATGGAAGGATTTGATGGTTTTCCAGGGCTTAACGGCTTCTTTGAAATTCTCGAAAAGAAAAATTATAAGATGCATATTCGTATCCTAATGGCTCGATATCGGGGCTATTCCACTTGCTCGGCTTGCAAAGGTTCTCGACTAAGAAGAGAAGCACTTCAAGTTAAGATTGCATTTAAATCAATTCACGAAATCGTATGTATGCCTATCGATAAAGCTTTAGTATTTTTTAAGACTTTAGAATTAACAAAGACTGAGCTTGCAATCGCCCAACAGATTTATGATGAGTTAGTAAAACGATTTACGTTCCTTAATGAAGTGGGACTTGGATATTTAACGCTTGATCGCCTTAGCAATACATTATCAGGCGGCGAGACTCAAAGAATTAATCTCGCAACTTCACTCGGCTCTGCTTTAATGGGTACTTTATATGTACTTGATGAACCAAGTATCGGTCTTCATCCACGTGATAATACACGTCTAATAAAAATATTAAAATCCCTTCGTGATCTTGGTAATACAGTGCTTGTTGTAGAACACGATCCTGAGATGATGCACGAAGCTGATCTAATTTATGACATGGGACCAAGAGCCGGTGTGCATGGTGGTGAAATTATTGCTTCCGGCACTTACGATGAAATTATTAATAATGAAAATTCATTAACCGGGAAATACCTTTCGGGTAAATTATCCATTCCATTGCCTGAAGAAAGAAATACTTCTAATACTAATACAATTAAAATAATCGGGGCAAGAGAAAATAACCTTAAAGATATTGATGTTGAAGTGCCATTAAAAAAGCTTGTTGTAGTTACAGGTGTAAGCGGATCGGGTAAAAGCACTTTTGTTCATGACGTATTATATGGTGGTGTCGCAAAAACACTCGGAGAAAATCCAGATAAAATAGGCAAATACGAGAGTATCGATGGCGTTCGTGGTATTGATTTTATTGAGATAGTTGATCAATCACCAATCGGTAAATCTCCACGCTCAAACCCAATCAGTTATGTAAAAGGATTTGAACATATAAGAGAACTTTTTGCAAATACACCACAAGCACGCTCACGCGGTTATAAACCCGGATATTTTTCATTTAACGTTCCGGGTGGAAGATGCGAAACCTGTTCAGGCGATGGTTTCGTAAAAATTGAAATGCAATTCCTTGCAGACTTGTTTTTGGAATGCGAAGACTGTAAAGGTACACGATTTAAAAAGGAAGTTCGTGAAGTAACCTATAAAGGAAAAAATATTGTAGATGTTCTAAATATGACCGTTGATGAAGCCGTGCCATTCTTTGAGCATAATGCAAAAATAAGTAAAAGCATCTGTGTGCTTGCTGATGTTGGACTTGGTTATATAAAATTAGGACAACCTTCAAATACACTTTCGGGTGGTGAAGCACAGCGTATTAAATTGGCGTATAATCTTTCTACTCAAAGAAAGAATAAACATACTCTTTTTATTTTCGATGAGCCGACTACGGGACTTCATTTTGATGATATTAAAAAACTTCTTAATTGTTTTAATATGCTTATTAATTCGGGCAATTCGGTGGTTATAATTGAGCATAATATGGATATAATAAAATGTGCCGATTATATTATTGATCTCGGTCCGGAAGCAGGCGATAAAGGTGGAGAAGTTGTTGCAACGGGAACTCCCGAAGAGATTATTAAAAATCCAATATCTCACACCGGAAGATTTTTGAAAAATTATCTTTGATTTTGATTCTCGCAACAAGAGAATAATTTATTTATTAGGACTGGAGTAACTATGATTAAGTATTGGTTAATAAAATCCGAACCCGATGTTTTTTCAATCGATGACCTCGCTAATGCAGATAATAAAACTACATATTGGGATGGCGTGAGGAATTATCAAGCTCGTAACTTTATGCGGGATGAAATGAAAATCGGTGATAAGATTCTTTATTATCATTCCAATTCCGATCCAATGGGTGTAGCAGGAATTTGTGAAATTGTAAAAGAAGCATATCCCGATTTTTCTGCGTTTGATAAGAAAGACCCTCATTTCGATCCTAAAAGTAAAAAAGATGATCCCACTTGGTTTATGATCGATGTAAAATTTTTAGAGAAATTTAAATATCTTGTTACACTTTCCGAAATAAAAAACAATCCTAAGCTCTCCGAAATGAAACTTATTCAACGAGGAAGCCGTTTATCTGTTATGCCTATTACAAAAGCTGAATTTGAGGAAATTGCTAAAATGGCAAAAGCCAAATAATTTCTGATAAAATAAAAATTCGAGAATAATTAGTAACTAAATGAATACAAAAAGAGTAGGATTACTTCAAGGTGGTGAATTCAAAAACTCCACAGAATCATTGGGTGTAAATCAAAGTAATGCGAAGCTGCTTCAAGACGGTGAACATAAAACATTCTCTGAAAACAACGATCTAATCCAAAGCCGCTCAAGAATACTTCAAGACGAACAGAAAAACGGTGCGGTTCTATATTGGATGCAGCGCGACCAAAGAGCTGATGATAATTGGGCTTTAATATTTGCTCAAGAAAAAGCATTCGAAACTAATTCTCCTTTGATTGTAGTTTTTAATTTAGTCTCCGATTTTTTAGAGGCAACTCTCCGCCAATATAATTTTATGCTACGAGGTCTTCAAGAAGTTGAAAAAAAACTTTCTAGGAAAAACATTCCTTTCAAAATATTATTAGGCAGTCCTGAAGAATCTCTTCCTAAGTTTATAGAAGAGAATAATTGTTCAATTTTAGTTTCCGATTTCAATCCCTTAAGAATTGCTCGTATCTGGAAACGTGATGCAGCGAAAAAAATTTCAATTCCATTTTATGAAGTTGATGCACATAACATTGTCCCTTGTTTACTTGTCTCACAGAAAGTTGAATTTGGTGCTTATACAATTCGTCCAAAGATTAATCGATTGCTTAGTGAGTTTTTAGAACCGTTTCCTACTTTGCAAAAAATGCCTTCATCGGAAAAAAATTTTGTTAATGATTGGACTGATATTTTCGCATCGCTGAAAATTAATAGAAATGTATCGGAAGTGGATTGGATTAAACCGGGTGAAGATGCCGCACACAAAACTCTTGCAGATTTCTTGAATAAGAAATTAAAAAATTATGCTACGGATAGAAACGATCCGAATAAAGAGGCGACATCTAATCTTTCTCCTTATTTACATTTCGGACAAATCTCAGCCCAAAGAATAGCTCTTGCGACAGAAACATTTATTGAATATCCCGAAGCACAAAAATCTTTCTTGGAAGAATTGATTATACGAAGGGAGCTTTCGGATAATTTTTGTTATTACAATAAAAATTATGATTCAGTAGATGGATTTCCTGATTGGGCGAAAAAATCTATTACAATACATCAAAATGATCCTCGTGAATTTATTTATTCACTTAGTCAATTTGAGAACGCCAAAACTCACGATCCGCTCTGGAATGCTGCTCAATTGGAGATGGTGAAGCTCGGGACTATGCATGGCTATATGAGAATGTATTGGGCTAAGAAAATTTTGGAATGGACTCCTTCTAATGAAGAGGCGATGAAGACTGCAATTTACCTTAACGACAAATATCAGTTAGATGGACGCGACCCTAATGGTTATACCGGTATTGCTTGGTCGATAGGTGGAATTCATGATCGTGCTTGGTTCGATAGACCTGTATTCGGAAAAATACGTTATATGAACTATAATGGAGCAAAATCTAAGTTCGATGTCAAGGAATATATTAATAAAATCGCATCGCTCTAATGAAAACAAAAAAGGGAATGAGGAAATTATCCCCATTCCCATCGGAAGGAATAACAGTATTTACTCTATTTCTTAGATGATAACCGTTTTGGACCGGCAGCAATCACCTCTTCGGAACAACCTTTTTCAAACAACTTAAAATTCTCTACAAATCGTGCTGCAAGTGCATCATATTTTTTCCAATACTCATCTTTATTGCCCCATGAGCTTGATGGGTCTAATACATCTTCAGGGACTTCAGGACAGGTAAGCGGAACATCAAAACCAAACAACTTATCTTTCCTATATTTTACCTTATCAAGTTTTCCTTCTAAAGCGGCATTAAGAAGATTACGAGTATGACGAATACTAATTCTTTTTCCAACACCGAATCTTCCGCCTACCCAGCCGGTATTCACCAACCAGCATTGAGCTTTTGTTTTTAGCATTCTCTGCTTTAACATTTCGGAATAATCAAATGGATGGCGAACCATAAACGGACCACCGAAACACGCACTGAACGTAATCTGCGGCTCGATACCGAGACCAATCTCCGTTCCCGCAATCTTGGAAGTATATCCGCTTATAAAATGATACTGTGCCTGCTCAGGGTTTAATCTCGAAATTGGAGGAAGCGTCCCGGTAGCATCGCACGTTAAGAAAATAATATTCTTTGGATGTGTTCTTACATATCCATCTTTTGCAATATTAGGAATAAATTCCAATGGATATGAAGCTCTCGTATTTTCTGTTAATGTATCATCATCTAAATCGATTCTTCTTGTTATCGGATCGAAAACTACATTTTCTAATATTGTACCGAAGGTTCTTGTGGTTGCATAAATCTGTGGTTCGTGTTCTTCAGACAGACGAATAACTTTTGCATAACATCCGCCTTCAAAATTGAATACACCTTGACTGCTCCAACCATGCTCATCATCACCAATCAATTTTCTTTTTGGATCGGCAGAAAGTGTTGTTTTACCTGTACCACTTAATCCAAAGAACAAAGCCACTTCACCATTATCACCAACGTTTGCAGAGCAATGCATTGGTAATACATCCTGATAAGTAAGAAGGAAATTGAGCACCGTAAAAACTGATTTCTTAATCTCTCCACCATATAATGTATTCGCAATTATCGCTGTACGCTGTTCAAAATTGAGTATGATCGCAGTATCAGTACGTGTGCTATCTGTAATTGGATCGACCTTAAAGCCGGGCATACAGATAACAGTAAATTCCGGTATTAAGTTTTTTAATTCATCTTTATCATCTGTTGTGATAAACATGTTGCGTACAAATAACGAATGCCATGCTTTTTCGGTAATGATTCTCACGGGCATTCTATAATCGGGGTCAGCACCTGCATAAACATCCTGAACGAAAACTTCTTCGCCTTGAAGCCATGCCTGCAAACGTCCCATTAATTGGCTCCATTTTTCATGTGCATAAGGGCGGTTATAATTCCCCCACCAGATATCCTTAGCGTTGGATTCTTCCATTACAATAAATTTATCTGCAGCGGCTCTTGCTGTGTGCTTACCTGTATTTACTACTATTGCGCCATGCTTAGAAAGTTTTGCCTCATTCCTAAAAATTATCTCTTCGTATAATGGCTCATCTGCGAGATTCCAATAAACTCGGTCGAGATTCGTAAGTCCTTGGTTCTTCAATCTAAAATCGGAAGCAAGCTCCATCGCCTGTTTTGATGCAGGGGTTTGAAATTCTAAATATTTACTCATGACCAATCCCTCACTAACTTGCGATCTCCGATATATAATTCATTCGGTGAATTAGGATCGAGTGCCCATTTCATTCTCTCGATTCCTTCGGTCATATCTTTAATTGTTCCGCAGAAACTGATTCTTAAAAATCCATCCATTCCAAATTCTTTTCCCGGAACAGTGAGTACCATTACCTTATCAATTAAGAATTGAGATAATTTATTTGAATCCTTTTCATAAGCACTAAAATCAGCGAAACAATAAAATGTTCCATCAGGTTTAGCTACTTTAACTCCGGTAAATGAACCGAGAAGATCAATTAAGATATTCCTATTATTCTCTAATGTAACACGTAATGATTCAACTGAAGATTGGATTCCATTAAGAGCACCGACAGCAGCTTTTTGAAGTAGTACCGACGGACCAGACGTTTGATGTCCTTGAATATTCGCCATTGCTTCAATTACTTTTTTATTACCTACTGCCCAACCGATTCTAAATCCCGTCATTGCATATTGTTTCGATACACCGTTTATTACAATAATCTTAGAATTTTCTACTGATAACTTTGTGAAATCATAACAGCTAAATGGTTTCTTTCCATCAAATACTAATCGATGATAAATATCATCCATAATTAAATAAAGGTCTTTCTTCTCGCAAAACTCTACTACTTCGGCAATAAATTCTTTCGAGTACATTGCACCCGAAGGATTATTAGGTGAATTGATAATGACGGCTTTTGTATAAGAACCAAGCCTCATTTCGATATCTTTCAAACGAGGATAAAACGTTCCATCTTCTGCGGGTGCGGGTACGGGTATTGCACCACATAGTTTTATCATATCGGGATAACTAACCCAATAAGGAACCGGGAAAATTACTTCATCCTGCGGATTAAGTATTGCCTGCAATGCTACCATTAATGCCTGCTTTGCACCGCTTGAAGCAATTACATTTTCGGGATTTACTTTTCTGTGATAATATTCTTCTGTGTAACGGATTATTGATTTCTTTAAGTCCGGTATTCCGTCTGCGGGTGCATATCTTACTTCGCCTGTGTTGATTGAATTAACTGCTGCTAATAGAGCATCCATTGGCGCTCTGCTTTTGGGTTCGCCACCTCCGAGATGAATTACTGGATCACCTTTTTCTCTTAAAATTGCTGCTTTTTCATTTAGTGCTAAGGTGGGAGATGCTTTGATTGAACGTGCTATTTGACTTAAACTCATAGAACTTCCTTATCCAATATTAAAGAATCTTGATA
>JBAYVI010000012.1:0-36010 GCA_041674625.1 Melioribacteraceae bacterium
CTAAAGAGAATGGAATGAAAGTGATAATCGATTTCGTTCCGAATCATTCTTCTATCGAACATTACTTTGCTAAGCAAGCGGGTCAATACGGAGAAAGCTCACATTATTATGATTATTATCAACGCAAAAAAGATAATTCTCCTTATGCTTCAAATGAAAGAGTGGGCAATGGATTTGTATATTATTTCGATTGGAGTAATATGCCTAATCTTAATTATGATAACGTAGAAGTGCAGAATTATATGATTAGCGCAATGCGTTATTGGGTGGAAGAGTTTGGAATAGATGGTTATAGATTTGATGCTGTTTGGGCTGTATCCGCACGTAATCCTGAGTTTACAAAAAAAATGAGAGCAGAATTAAAACAGATAAAACCGGAAATATTACTCTTAGCAGAAGATAAGGCTGCACAACCGCAGGCATTCGATGAGCGTTTTGATGTAGCTTATGATTGGTCAGAGTCATATGATTGGGTTTCGCAATGGGCATTTCAAACAGTTTATTCGCCATATCAATCGGTGTTTATGGGTGATCAAAATTATCGCTCTATGAAACTTAGAAATGCTCTTACCAATTTTGGAAAAGGATATTCATCTTATTCTAAGATTCTAAGATTTCTTGAAAATAATGATATGGATCGATTTATAAAAATACATGGAATTGACCGTACAAAAATGGCGGCGGGTATGCTCTTTACACTTAATGGTGTGCCTATGATGTATAACGGTCAAGAAGTGGGATTAACAGTTCATCCTTATTCAGCTTGGATGATCTATTGGGATCAAAGTTCAATCCAGTATCAAGATAAAACCGGTTTATTCCCATTTTATAAAAGATTAATGGAGATAAGAAAAACTTATTCTTCATTGCGAACAGATAATTATGAAGAAATTAAGACAGCCCCGGATAGTTATACTTTTGCATTTAGAAGATGGTTGGGTGTTGAAAACATTATTACTGTAATGAATATGGGTGATACAAATATTAATCTAAGAGTTGATTTACCTATATCGAAATTAAATTTAGATACTACTAAAACTTATTATTTGACTGAGCTTCAATCGGGAAAAATTATTTCAGGGAAAGTATCGGAACTCGCTTCCTTCAATACAGTAATTAGTAAATATTCTACTGAGATATTTTTACTTGCTGATACTATGGCAACTATTGTTGGAGTTGATGAATCCTCGGAAATAAATGAAATACCAAATGAAATTGCATTAATGCAGAACTATCCAAATCCTTTTAATCCTGAGACGACAATCCAATATAAGCTAAACAAAGAAAGCAATGTAACTCTTAAGGTCTATGATATATTAGGGAGGGAATTGGTAACTTTGATTGATGAATTTAAGTCAGCAGGCAATCACAAGATAAATTTTAATGCTCATAGTTTTGCAAGTGGAATTTATTTTTATCAATTACAGACTGATAGCAAACAAATTATGAAAAAAATGATTTTACTAAAATGAAAATTTTATTAATTGGCGGGACGGGATTTATCAGTTCAAAAGTAACTGAATTTCTTATCGAAAAAGGACATTCTGTTACTCTTTTTGTAAGAGGCAAAACCCCAATTAATTTTAGTAACTCTAAAAAAATAAATTTCATTTATGGCGATAGACACGATGAAATGCTCCTAAAAGACCTGTTTAATAAGGATCACTTTGATGTTCTTTATGATATGATTGCTTATGAGCCATACGAAACTGAAATTGTATATAAGGCTGCAAAAGGAAAGATAGGCAGATTTATTCATTGTAGTACAATTTCTATTTATATGGTTTCAGATGATTTATCTACACCTATTACAGAAGATCAATGGCAATCCAGATTGATGCCTCATTTCCCGAGAAATCCATTTGGAATGAATTACGGAATCAATAAAAGAAAGATAGAAGAGTATCTATGGTCTATACACTTAGAAAAAGATTTTCCTGTAACTACAATTCGCCCACCTTATGTCTGCGGACCTAAAGACCCTGCAAAGAGAGATTATTTTTGGATTCAAAGAATATTAGATAAAAGACCTCTTCTTGTTCCGGGAAGCGGAGACTTCTCAGGTCAAGTCGTTTTTGTTAATGATTTAGCAAAGGCTTTTGTCAATCTGTTAGATTATCCTGCTACAATCGGTCAAGCATATAATGTCGCTTCGGGCGAAATTAATACTCTCAACGAATATTTAGGTAAATTAATAAAAATGCTGCATACTGATTTTAAACCTTCGATTACTCATATCCCTCAAGATTTATTTGATTCACTCCCATTCAGTTATTTTAACGAGGGAGATGTTTTTACATTCAATACAAGACGACCTGCAATATTTAGTATAGAGAAAATTAAAAATGATATTAATTTCGAGTTTACACCTTTCGAGAACTGGATGCGTGAGACTATCGATTGGTTTATAAATAATCATAAAGGCAACTCAACGGGTTACTCGTTTCGTAATGATGAAATAGACTTTATAAATAAATGGCAGTACGAATACTCCAACTTAATCACGAGGGTGAAAGTATGAAAAAGTTATTCGTTTTATTCACAATGTTAGTTTTTGCAATACCTATTATGGGGCAAAAGATTAGTTTAGATGGTGATTGGGGATTTCTTAAAAATCAAAATAATACAATCGCTTTTGAAGTGGCTTCTTTACAAAATGGATGGCAGACAATAGAAGTCCCTTCAAATTGGCATCTTGCAATCGATAATCTTATTGATTATCAAGGATATGCTTACTATAAGAAAATAGTGAATATCAATATACCAGAAGAACCCAAAAGAATAATTCTTCATTTTGATGCAGTTGATTATCTTTCTAAGCTATATATTAATAAAAAATATGTAGGCAGTCATGAAGGGGGATTTACACCTTTTTATTTTGATATAACAAATTATATTATGAATGGAGAGAATGAAATTTTGCTAAGTGTTTTAGATCCGAATGATAGTACGAATATTGAAGGTATATATTATCGCAATATTCCACATGGTAAACAGAGCTGGTATACACAGAATAGCGGCATCTGGCAGTCGGTTTATATTACTACTGAACCCATTTTATTTATACGCAATTCTCATATCACCCGTTCATTAAATGGTGAATTTTCATTTCAAACAAATCTTGATTCAAAAGTAAAAATTAGTAGTTCTCCTTATTTACTGATTATAAAAAACAAATTAGGTAATAAAGTCTTTGAGAAATCAGGGAAAGCAGATATAAAAAATGGGTCTTTTACAATATCGGGTTCAATAGTGAATCCTATTCTGTGGGATTTAGAAAATCCATATTTGTATAGCTTTGAAATGAAAGTTGGTGAATCGGTTTATGAAGAAAAATTCGGATTTCGTGAATTTACAGCTAATGATGGAAAATTCTATTTAAATAAAAAACCATTTTATATGATAGCAGCATTAGATCAAAATTTTTATTCTGAATCTCAATATCACTCACCATCAGAAGAGGCGATTCGTGATGAAATGCTAAAGGCAAAGCAATTGGGGCTAAATTTATTGCGATGTCATATAAAAATACCGGAAAAAAGATATTTAGAACTTGCAGATGAATTAGGACTATTGATTTGGTACGAATTGCCTAATTGGAGTCAGTTTAATGATAGTACAAAAGTAAGAGGAAGAAATACATTAGAGCAGATGTTAGATAGAGATTGGAATCATCCTTCGCTAGTAATACTTACAATTATAAATGAAAGCTGGGGTATCGACTTAAAGGAAGAAAGCCAAAGAAAATGGTTAAGTGAAGAATATGATTTTATAAAATCGATTGCACATGGTCGTCTTGTAGTTGATAATTCAGCTTGTTGGAATAATTTTCATGTAAAGACTGACATAAACGACTATCATACATATTATTCAATTCCTGAAAATGCAGATCAGTTTAAAAAATTTGTAACCGATATGTCAGGTCGTCCCGATTGGCTATTTACAAAATATGGTGATTCAAATGAAACCGGAAAAGAGCCCTTAGTGCTTTCAGAATTTGGTAATTGGGGTTTACCTATGCTTCCCGAAAAACTTCCTTTCTGGTTCAATAGAAAATTTGATGATAATGATAATTATACTCCTGCCGGAGTATATCAAAGAATGAATGATTATAAATACAATAGAATATTTAATGACTATTCTGCGCTCGCATTAGAAAGTCAAAAAGTAGAATTTAATGCACTTAAATATGAGATCGAACAGATTCGTCTCCAAAATCCAATTCAAGGATATGTTATAACTGAATTTACCGATATAAATTGGGAAAGTAATGGACTAATGGATATGTGGCGTAATTTCAAATATGGTCATAAAGAATTAGCGAATATTCAACAAGCAGATGTTATTATTCCTGAAGTTGCAAAATATAATTACTATGATAATGAGACCATTAATATAGATATATTTCTTTCCCACTATAGCGGAATTGATTTATCTAACTCAGAACTCTATGTTTATTTAAATGGAAGTGAGAAAAAGAAATTTACACTCGGAAATATTAAAACAGCATCGGTAGAAAAAGTATTTACATTTACTTATGAAATAGAAAAAGCAGATAACACTAAAGAATTACAATTCCAATTTGTGGTCAAAAAAGATGGGAAAGAATTAGCTAAGAATTTTATAAAGTTATTTGTTTATCCTACCGTAATAATTAATGATAAGCAGATGTTATTTATCGAGAAGAGTATTTCATTAGATAAGATGAAAGAGAATTTAATTAAGAAATATAGTCTTCTAAATGAACCGCAGAAAAATGCCGTATTGATTACAAATAACATTGATCAAAACATAATAAATTATTTAAAGAACGGTTATAATGTAATTTGTATAGTCGATAGTAACAGTAAAAATATTGAAGGGACTCCATTCAAAATCAGTGGTAGGAATGTAGATAATCTTGATGGTAATTGGCAATCAAATTTGAATTGGGTATTGGATTCAGAACCGCCATTCAGTGAAATTAATTTCGGTAAGTCACTCGGATTTGAAGCAAAAAAAGCCATTCCAAATTATGTGATTAGAGAGATTGCCAAAGAAAATTATGATGATGTACTTTCGGGAATGTATATCGGTTGGGTTCATTTTACATCAGCTTTTATGGTTCAAATGAAAGCGGGTGAAGGGAAATTAATATTATCTGCTTTTAAGCATAATGATAATTATGGCTCAGATCCATATACAGCTCAATTAACAGATGAATTAATTAAATATATAAAAAGTAGTAAATGCAATCCAAAATATAACTGGAAGCTTAACTAAAAATATAGAGGCATGAAATGGAAAATATCCGAGAAGTAATCGAACAAGAATTAGAAAAACGAAAAGGATTATTAAAACTAAAACCGGCATGGGTAGCAAGGGATTTTTTACCTCCGGGAAAAAGATTAGGACTGCCTGAATCGGAATATAATCTTGGGGAGAGAGGCGGTATCTGTGAAAGATGGGTTGCATCGACTACAAAAGCAGACAATAAAATATCAGTGCCTAATGAAGGATTAAGTATCATCAATATTGATGATACTGAACTCACATTAAAAGATGCAGTAGAAGCTGCACCAGATTTACTTATGGGTGAAGAATATTCAAAAACACATAAAGGTTTAGGGAGACTTCCAAAGATATTCGATTATGAAGAGCGCCTTCCATATCACATTCATCAGATGGAAAAACATGCAAAACTCGTTGGATGTAACTCTAAAGAGGAGGCTTATTATTTCCCGGAGGGATTAGATACGGGTAAAGCACCGGATACATATTTCGGTGTGCATCCTTATATAGTTGATGAAAATAAACAAGAATTGTTATTACCCGCAATGATTAATTGGAAAGATGATTCTATTCTTCAATTTGCAAGAGCATACAAACAAATGCCGGGAGATGGCTTTCATGTCCCTTCAGGAACACTTCATGCTCCAGGCACTGCTTTAACAATTGAATTGCAGGAAGATTCCGATGTATTTGCAATGCTCCAAGCCAAATGTGGACCGAAAATAATTAGTAAAGATTTATTATTTAAAGATGTACGAAATGAAGATAAAGCAGCCCTTGGAGAAAAAATAATTCTTGATATGATTGATTGGGATACAAGCGGCGACCCTTATTTTTATGAGAATAGACATACTCCACCGATTCTAATTACAAAGACAAATACAGCCGAGGAATATTGGTTCTTTTATAACACCAATAAATTCAGCGGTAAAAGAATTAATATCAAACCAGGTGGAAAATATTTCTCAAAAGAAAAAGGGGTATATAATATACTTGTTTGGAATGGAAAAGGAACTTTTGGCGGATTAAAAATCGAAGCCGGAGATTTTGATCAAGATGAGATACTTGTAACACACAAAGCCGCAGTAGAAGGTGTGGAGATTGTTAATAACGAAAATACTGATATGATAATCTATAAATTTTTTGGCCCGGATATTAATGATGATGTCCCGTTCTTAAAAAGATATAAAAAATAAAAAGGTACAGATAAATGTCGAAAGTAGAATTAAATAATATTGAGATGAGTTATGGAGATACGAAAGTGCTTCATAATATAAGTACCGGAATGAAGGACGGAGAGTTCGTTGTTCTTGTAGGTCCATCGGGATGCGGAAAATCAACCACTCTGCGCATAATAGCCGGATTAGAAATGGCTCAATCGGGTGAAGTAATTATTGGTGATAGAGACGTTACAAACATAGCTCCGAAGGATAGAAATATTGCAATGGTTTTCCAGAATTATGCTCTTTATCCACATATGACAGTTTTTGATAATATGGCTTTTGGTCTCAAGCTTAGAAAAGTTGATAAAAAAGAGATTGAGAAAAGAGTAAATGATGCAGCGGCGGTATTGGATATTACGGAATTACTAAAGAGAAAACCAAAGGCACTTTCAGGGGGGCAGAGACAGCGTGTAGCATTAGGCAGGGCAATCGTACGCCAGCCTGATGTATTCTTATTTGATGAGCCGCTATCAAATCTTGATGCAAAGTTAAGAGTGCAGATGAGAACAGAAATTAAAAAAATGCATCACCGCCTAAAAACCACAATGATTTATGTAACTCACGATCAAACAGAAGCAATGACAATGGGCGATAGGATTGTCGTGATGAAAGATGGATATATAATGCAAACTGATAAGGCTTTGGACTTATATAATCATCCACTTAATAAATTCACAGCGGGATTTATCGGCTCCCCTTCGATGAACTTCTTTAATGTAATGGTAGAGAATCACGGATCCGTAATATTAAAAGAAGGTAATTTCTCTCTTACACTTCCAAATAATAATGTGTTAAAAAATTATTCTGGTAAAGCAGTAACGCTTGGAATTAGACCGGAGAATCTACATCTAACAAGCGATTCTACAAATGCAATAAATGGACTTGTAGAAGTTGTAGAACTTATGGGTAATGAATCATTCTTACATGTAACTACTGGTTCTCATAATTATACAGCTAAAGTACCTGCGGATAGTTCGGTTTCATATAATCAAAATATTTTCATGAAGGTAGATTTTGATAAACTTCATTTCTTTGATTTGGAGACGGGCAATAGAATTGAATAATATATCTGTATAGTGAATGCTTTATTAATTTATTTCAAAGAGGTTAGTAAAATAAATAGGTTATGAATGAATTATAAAAAGCTTGGTAATAGCGGAATATTTGTATCGGAGCTTTGTTACGGAGCGATGTCTTTTACAGGGAGTAAAGGATGGAGACATATTTCTAAAACAAACCAAAAAGAAGCAGATGAATTAACTGCAATAGCAATTGATAATGGAATCAATTTTATCGATACGGCAGATATTTATTCTGAAGGTGCTTCTGAAATAATGCTCGGCAAGGCACTTGGTTCAAAAAGGAAGGATATTATACTTACAACAAAGTTCGGATTTAAAGTTGGCGTTGGCGTAAATGATAATGGACTTTCACGCAAGAGGGTAATTGAAGCATGTAACGAAAGCCTTGAGCGTCTTAATACTGATTATATTGATCTTTATTTAATTCATGCTGCAGATTTTGTTACTCCGATGGAAGAGACACTTTCGGCTCTTAATGATTTAGTACGTCAGGGGAAAGTGCGTTATATCGGATGTTCTAATTTTTACGGCTGGCAGTTAGTAAAAGCAAATGCAATAGCAAATAAAAATGGATGGGAAAAAATAATTGTTAATCAGATCTATTATTCACTTCTCGGAAGGGAAGCGGAATATGAGATGCTACCAGCTTCTATTGAAGAAAACGTAGCGAACACAATCTGGAGTCCTCTTCACGGGGGTATTTTATCGGGTAAATATTTAGATAAAAAGAATTGGCCTAAAGATACTCGTATCTCAGAACCAGGTGCTCATTTCCCTTATGATCTTGATAAAGGAGAAGAAATAATTAAGGCGGTAATCAAAATTGCAAAAGAAAATAATGTGAGTCCTTCTCAAGTTTCATTAAAATATTTATTAATGAAAAAAGGAGTTACCTCTTTGGTGATTGGTGCAAAGAATAAGGAACAACTTTTAGATAATCTTAATACAGTGAATTGGGAATTGACAAAAGTGCAATTTGATGAACTCGATAATTTAAGTACACCAAAGAATATTTATCCGCATTGGTATTATGAATATTTTCGCAAAACTGAATTAGAGAAAGGAACGCATTGATGAAGCAAAAAATTTTATTAGATACGGATATTGGGACTGATATTGATGATGCTGTGGCATTAGCTTATCTGCTGATGAAGCCAGAATGTGAATTATTAGGAATTACAACGGTAACGGGTGAAGCTGAAAAAAGAGCAATGATAGCTTCTGCAATTTGTAACGTAGCGGGAAAGAAAATTCCAATTTATCCCGGTGCAGAAAATCCATTAATAATAGAACAAAATCAGAAAGTGGCTCAACAGGCAATATTTCTTGATAGATGGGTACATGAGAAGAATTTCCCAAAGTATGATGCAATTGAATTTATGCGTGATACGATAAGAAAAAATCCGGGTGAAGTAACTTTGCTTACTATTGCACCGCTTACAAATATTGGACTTCTATTCGCAACAGATCCCGAAATCCCATCTTTATTAAAAGGCTTAGTAATGATGGCAGGATATTTTGAAAGAAAAGATACGACCGCATATCCGCGTGAATGGAATGCCTTCGGAGATTATCATGCCTCAAAGATAGTCTATAATGCTAATGTCAAAATACATCGTTCGATAGGATTGGATGTAACACGTGAAGTGATAATGGATTCAAAGGAAGTAAAAGAAAGATTTAAACATCCTCTACTAAAACCAGTTTTAGACTTTGCAACTGTGTGGTTTGAGAAGTTCTATGATTCAATTACATTCCATGATCCATTAGCTGCCACAACAATATTTAGCGAAGATATATGCACTTTCACAAGAGGTGATGTAAATTTAGATATTGATGATCCAGAACATCCGGGAATTACAAGATGGAGCCCGAATAGTGATGGTAAGCATGAAGTAGCTTTGAAGGTAGATAAAGATAAATTCTTTGAAGAATATTTTAGTGTATTTAAGTGATGAAAAAATTTCTCATCGTCATATTAATGATTGTTTTGGTTAGTTGTTCGGGCAGGAATCGGAACGATCACGAAATAGTATTTTGGCATAGTTTTGTTCCTGCCACTCAGCCGGCATTAAACAAAATGATTGAGAAATTTGAAAAAGAAAATCCCGACATTCATATTAAAGCTCAATACGTTCCGACCGGCGATGCATTAGTTCAAAAATTAATTACATCATTGCAAAGCGGCACTCAGCCCGATATTGCTTGGATACATTCCGATTTTATCGATAAGTTGATTGAAGGGGATGCAATTTATGATCTCGAACATTTTATCAAATCGAGTGATGGATTAACGCAAGAAGAGATAAATGACTTCTTTCCAGAATTACTTAAATCAGCAATGTGGGATGGAAAATTATACGCATTACCAATGGAGGCAACAGTTTTAGCACTCCATTATAATAAGGATGCTTTTAAAGCGGCAGGTTTAAACCCAAACGAACCGCCTAAGACATGGGACGAACTTTATGAAGCTGCAAAAAAATTAACGGTAGATAAAGATAATGACGGTAAGATTGACCAGTATGGTTTTTATATTCCTGTATTTCCGGCTTCAGGACAGTTATCTATCTGGATGGTTTTGCAATGGGAGCCCTTCGTTTGGCAGGCAGGTGGAAAAATCATTAATGATGAGCAAACGAAATTATTGATCGATCAAGCTCCCGCAATTGAGGCACTATCCTTCTGGAAGAAAATGTATGATATGATGCACTTTTCTAATTTTACTCTTTCTCATGATCTTGGTTTTTCTTCGGGCACACTTGCAATGGTAATGGATGGACCTTGGAATCTTCCTATGTATAAAAAATTAAATAAATTTAAATGGGGCATTGCATCATTACCAGCGGGACCGAAAGAAAAAGCTACATTTATCGCTGGTGAGCACCTTGCAATATTTAAGAAAACGAAAGAGCCCGAGAAAGCATGGAAATTTGTAAAATGGTTTACACAACCCCAAAATCAAGCACTCTTCTCAGAACTCTCAGGATATCTGCCAGTACGTAAATCGACATTGGAATTAGAAAGCTATAAAAAATTCCTTTCAGAAGATGAGTATATGAATGCTTACATCGATCAAATAAAAATTGCAAAAGCACAATCGTCAATCGATCATTATAAAATTGAGATTAATCAAATTATTGCCGAAGCCGTTGAGCAGACAATACTTGGTAATAAAGACCCTGCGGATGTACTCAAGGAACAAGTCGAAAAGGGAAATAAACTTTTAGAATCAATAAAACAATAGAGGTAAAATGATGTACACACATATATCGGAAGCACAAAAGAAACAGTATCAAGATGAAGGTTATTTCGTTTTTGAAAATGCAATCACACCGGAACAACTCAAAGAGATGCAGACTGAATGTGATGCATTAATAAAAGCGCAAGATGACGAAATGGAAGCAACAGGTAAAGATACCTTGGGGCTTAGCCGCAAGAACAGCCGCTACTTCGTTTTTAATGCCTATAAAGAGCGTCCTTATTTGGCAAAGTTTTTATTTTCTGATTTAATGGCTGATCTTTGCAAAGCAACTATCGGAGATACTGCTTATCTTTTCTGGGAGCAATTTGTAGTTAAAGGTACTGATAAAATAGGTGCAGAATTTGGGTGGCATCAAGATTCGGGTTATGTCGATGGCGACCATAAATATTATGTCAATTTTTGGATTCCGCTCGATGATGTAAGTGAAGAAAATGGAACGATATCAATACTCCCATATTCAAAAGCCGGAACTGATAAAAAAATAGAACACGTTACCCAGCCTGATGGTGATCGTCATGGTTATTTCGGCGAAGAAAAAGGTGAATTAATGGATGTTAAAGCAGGTTCGATAGTTATTTTTTCAAGTGTCGCTTTTCATAGATCGGGTGCTAATAGCACTGATAAAATGAGGCGTGCATGGGCACTGCAATATTCGCCGGAAATAATTTATGAAAAGGATGGTTCACTTAAAGGGCTTGATGAGAAATTATTAGAGAATGGAAATAAACTAAAATAAAAACAGAATGAGGTAGTTATGAAAAAGTCAGTTCTATTATTTTTAATTGTTTTTGTTGGTACTATTTTTTCGCAAACTTCCTTAGGAAAATTAGAGAAAGTATTTTCAGATGGGTTCTTCACCGAAGGACCTGTTTCTACCGATGATGGAAAAATATTTTTTACTGATCTCACATTCACCTCTGAAACCGATTTACAAGCCGGCAATATTTGGCTCTATGATGCTAATACCGATAAAACAACTTTATATCGCTCTCCTAGTGGAATGGCAAATGGATTAGAAATTTATAAAGGTAAACTTTATGCCTGCGAAGCCGCTGACTATGGTGGAAGAAGAATTACTGAAACTGATATAGCAACAGGTAGAGCCAAAATATATGCAGCCTATTACAACGAGAAACATTTCAATTCACCAAATGATTTAATTTTCGATTCAAAAGGGAATTTATATTTTACCGATCCACGTTATTCAGGACATGAACCGATAGAACAGCCGGTAAATGGTGTTTACAAAGTTACACCCGATAAGAAAATTGAACTGCTCACAGGAATGATTTCGATGCCGAATGGAATTGGATTATCACCTGATGAAAAAATTCTTTATGTGGTGTGCAATGACGAAACCGATCCGGCAACAAATACGAGTGAAAATCTGAAAGGCAATTTTATAGCTAAGTTTTTACTTCATGAAAACCAACCAATTGAATATCTCGGTCTATTAGTATCATTTAAGTATCCAACCGGACCTGATGGAATATTGGTTGATCGAGAAGGAAATATTTGGGCGGCTATCCGTGAAGAAGCTGCTCCATATATCGGCAAGTATGATTCAGAGGGAAAAGAGTTAATGCGTATTCCATTGCCTGAAGTGCCTTCTAATCTTTGTTTCGGAAAAGGTAAGTTTAGCAATTATCTTTTTATTACTGCCGGTGGATCACTTTATAAATACAATTTAAATTGAGAATCGGAAAAATATAGTTGGTTATGAGTAACACCTTATAAATATAAATTGAATTTAAATTATGAAAAAAATTGTATCGATTATCATTCTATTGAGTATAGGAATTAATTATTCTTATGGACAAATATCAAATCCCATTTCACCTAAGGGTGCAGACCCATGGGTGATTCAACACGATGGTTTTTACTATTATTGTTATTCTAACGATTCTACAATCTGTATTAATAGCTCCAAAAAATTAGAAGATGCGGTTCAGCAATCAGGTAAAGAAGTGTGGATGCCTGAAGCGGGAAAACCATATTCAAAAGAGATTTGGGCTCCGGAGCTACATTTCGTGAATGATAAATGGTATATCTATTTTGCTGCTGATGATGGAAAAAATGAAAATCATAAAATGTTTGTACTCGAATCTGCTACCGATAACCCTAAAGGAGATTATGTTTTAAAGGGACCACTAAAATCTAAAACTGATAAATGGGCAATAGACGGCACAATTTTAGAGTATTGTAATAAACTTTATTTTATATGGTCGGGTTGGGAGGATGATACGAATGTAGCACAAAATCTTTATATCGCTGAGATGGAAAATCCTTATACTATAACAGGAGAACGTGTAAGAATCTCATTACCTGAATACAAATGGGAAATATATGGTGAGCCGTGGATTAATGAAGGTCCGGAAATTCTAAAAAACAATGGAAAAATATTTATAATATATTCAGCAAGTGGGAGCTGGACAGATCATTATTGCTTAGGACAATTAAGTCTAATCGGAGACGATCCTCTCAATCGCAACAATTGGAAGAAAAAAGACGATCCGGTTTTTACAGGCACAGAAAAAATATTTAGTCCGGGGCACGCATCATTTACATACTCACCTGACTTAACAGAAAATTGGATTGTATATCACACCGCTAAAAAGAAAGGAAGCGGTTGGAATAGGAATGTACGTATTCAAAAATTTACATTCGATGATAATAATGAGCCTAAATTTGGAAAACCGATTGATGATGGATTGCTATTCGATTCACCATCAGAAAATAATTTTGCACACTACGTTAATCCTTTTATTGGGACGTCAAATGGTGGCAATACATTTCCGGGTGCAATTGTGCCTTGGGGAATGGTATCCGTTAGTCCCCAAAACGCATTCGCAGCTCCTTCAGGGTATTTATATGGTGAAGAAAATTTCAGTGGCTTTGGGCATAATCATTTAAGTGGAACCGGATGTGGCGATCTCGGCTCTATAATAATTTTCCCATTTACCGGAAAAATTGATTACAATGATTACTCTGCGACATACAAAAACGAAAACGCATCGCCGGGATTCTATTCACTCTATCTTGATAAAACAAAAGTTAGAGTAGAAGCAACCGCATCGGAAAGAACCGGTTTAATAAAATTTATTCCCGATCATGAAATGGAATTAAAAATCCTTATCGATGTAGGAAGAAGTCTCACACTTCAAGGTGGGGGAAAAATATTAATAAATTCGGAAAATGAAATATCAGGATATAATATATCCGGTGGGTTCTGTGGTGAAGAAAATAGAAATACAACTTTTTTCTCTTCTGTTTTTAATAAGCCTTTTACTTCAACTAAATTAATCGACTCTACAAAAGGAATTATTTTTTCATTTAAGATAAAGAAGGGGGAAGAATTAATTCTTAAAACCGGAATATCATATACAACAGTAGCGAATGCGAAAAATAATCGAAAAGAAGAAGTAAAAGATTTTGACTTCACAAAAATTAGAAACGAAGCAATAGCAAAATGGAATAATGTTTTAGGTAAAGCAAAGGTAATAGGTGAAAAAGATGATATGATTAAGTTTTATACTGCAATTTATCATACGCTTATTCACCCAAATATTATTAATGACGTGAATGGTGATTACCCTTTATATAATAGTAAAGAAATAGGAAAAACAAAAGGGAATCGATACACGATATTTTCATTATGGGATACTTATCGAACTCTTCATCCATTCTATACACTTTTATATCCCGATATTCAATTAGAATTAATAAATACGATGTTGGCTATGTATAAGGAAGGTGGATTTCTGCCTAAGTGGGATTTGCTTTCAAAAGAAACATATATGATGGTTGGTGATCCTGTTTCGATAGTTATTGCTGATAGCTATATAAAAGGGATAAAAGATTTCGATACAAAGCTTGCTTTAGAGGCAATGATAAAACCGGCAATACTAAAGAAGGGTGAGCATGCACCTCCAATCCGTGCCGGTTATCATCAATTTTTAGAATATGGATACATACCTTTCGAGCAAAGTATGGATGATGATTGGTGGGTCTGGGGACCGGTATCTACAAACTTAGAATATAATTTAGCAGATTGGTCAATAGCACAATTCGCTAAGAGAATTGGTAACGAAAAAATAGAAAAGGATTTTTTTGATCGTTCAATGGAATACAAAAACATTATCGATACTACAACAAAATTTGCAAGACCACGATTAAAGAACGGTGAATGGCTCGAACCCTTTGATCCATTTTTGACTGTCGGTTCTACTGATTGGGAAGGATCAGGCGGACCCGGATATGTAGAAGGAAATGCGTGGAACTATTCTTGGTTTGTACCATTTGATATTCCCGGATTAATAAAACTGTATGGCGGAGAAAAAGCATTCGTCGAAAAACTGCTCGAATGTTTTAACAATAATCAATTCACGATAAATAATGAACCCGATTTTGCCTATCCATATCTATTTAATTATGTTAAAGGATACGAACATAATACACCGAAATTAGTTACTGAAATAATGGAATCAGATTTCGGAGTTGATCATGCTGGTCTTCCTGGCAATGATGATTGCGGTGCTACTTCGGCTTGGTTCGCTTTTTCTGCTCTTGGTTTTTATCCTGATTTAACTGCATCAGAAAATTATTCTATCGGAGTCCCATTATTTGATAAAATCACGCTTTCAATAGATGGAAAGAACGTTACAATAGAAAAAAGCAAAACAACGAATGAGATAATAGTAAATGGTAAGAGTTACAAAAAATTTATTAATCATTTTGATATAGTAAAAGGAGATGAAGATGAGAAAAATTAAACTTGGGATTATAGGTACTGGACTTGCTGCAAAAAATTTACATCTTCCTGCACTTTATAAATTAGACGATAAATTCGAGATTACAGCTGTATGTAATCAAACCGAAAAGAAAGGAAAGGAATTTTCAGCCGTAGTCGGTAATGTACCTGTTTATACCGATTATAAAAAGATGCTAATAGAAGCTGACATTGATGCGGTGGATATTGCTCTTCCGATTGAATTAAACCATCAGGTTACAATGGATGCCTTCAAAGCCGGTAAACATGTGTTTTTAGAAAAGCCGCTTGCCGCTTCGATTAAGGAAGGTAAGTCACTATTAGCAGCAGAGAAGAAGTATAATGTAACCGCACTCCTTGCAGAAAATTTTAGATATAAACAGGTTTTTCGATCGACAAAGGAATTAATTAAAAAAAGAAAGATAGGGAAAGTTTATGCATTCTCTTGGAATCTATATTATAACGTATCGAAGAAAAATGAATATGCTCAAACCAAATGGCGTCAGGAAAATAAATATCCGGGTGGATTCGTGCTTGATGCAGGTGTTCATAATATCGCAGCGGTTAGATATCTATTCGGCGAAGTCGATAATGGTACTTCATATATAAAATCGATTAATTCAAAAATTGGCGAGTATGATACTATGTCATTTAGTTTCGAGATGCTAAATGGAATTAATGGAGTTTATAATATTTATTTTTCCGTTAAGGGATATTGGGAAGATCAGTTATTAATATTCGGCACTAAAGGTACGATAGAACTTTGCACTAATAAAATTACAGTCAAGAAAGAAGATATGCCTGATGAAATATTTGAATATAATGATAGCTTTGGATACTATGAAGAATTCACGGATTTCTATAATGCGATAACGAAGAAGAAAAAACCATTTAGCACTTTTGAAGAAGGGTATCGGGATATGGTGATAGTTATCGATGCAATTAATTATGGAATAGAAAATTCAAAAGGATTTATTCCTTAATAGGGGAATTAACCAAGTTTGATATTTTTACATCCACATTCATTAAGAGCAGATATCCATTCTCTGCTCTTTTCTTTGTCTGTTGTCTCGATTGAAATAAATTTATTTCCCGTACCGATTTTCCGCGCCTTATCTAATCCAATATTATGATAAGGCATAATTTCAATTCCCAATAACTTTGGATATTTTTTATAAATATCACAAATCGCTTGAAAATGATGTTCATTATCATTAAATCCGGTTACGATCGGGCATCTTAAAATTATTTTTGCTCCATTATTGTATAGTAGATTAAAATTTTTTTGAATCAAGTCATTATATACGCCTGTATATTCTTTATGCTTTTCATAGTCGCTCTCTTTATAGTCGTAGAGAAAGAGATCAACAAACGGAAGTATTTCTAAATATTTATCTGATGGTGTATGACCGCAAGTATCAAGTATAGTATGAATCCCATTATTCTTACATGCTTTTAGTATTTCTTTTGTGAATTGGAATTGAGTCATCGGTTCGCCACCCGAAATAGTAACTCCTCCACCGGAATTTATATAATAATCTTTGTCTTTAAGAATGAGTTCGATTACTTGTTCTACACTATTTACTCTACCGATAATAGAAAGAGCTTCGTTGGGGCAGGCAGGAACGCAATCACCCGAAAGCTGACATAAGGAAAAATTTATTTCATGCTTTTCTTCTTTTATATAATGAGCACCAGTAGGGCATACAGATACACATGCAAAGCAATCCAAACATTTTTCATGATTGAATGAAAGCTGCGGTTTATAATTAATTGCTTCCGGATTATGACACCATTTGCAATTAAGCGGACACCCTTTAAGAAAAACAGTTGTCCTTATTCCCGGTCCGTCATGGATCGAAAATCGTTGTATATCAACAATAATTCCTGAATCGGTCATGCTAATAAAGAGTTCTACTTAAAATATCTTTTTGTACTTCAGTTGATAACTCCACAAATCGAGCCGAAAAACCGCCGACACGAACAAACAGATTGCGATATTTTTCAGGTTCAACTAAAGCTTTTTCCAAGTCGCCACGGTTTAGCACTGTAATCATTGCTTGGGGGCCGCCTTTTTCAAAATATGTTTTAAGTAAAGATTTAATAATATCCCTTTTCTCGAAGAAAAGTTCAGGGCTAAATTTCATATTCTGAACTGCACCTGCATGAATTGCAGTACTCGGTTTTACTAATGAATTAAGCATAGCAGTAACACCTTCTTTATCATTACCGCCTGAGGGCGAATTTCCATTGTTCATATGTTCAAATGCTTTTCTTCCATCAGGAGATGCAGCTGTAGAACGACCCATTAAAGTATTAGCACTGTTATTAATAATTACAACGAGATAGGAATGAAGTCCAACGCGCGCGGCTTGATCCCTTACAAAATTGCAAACGTGATTATGAACTCTTTCCAACATTGAATCTGCAACATCATTATCGTTACCATATTTAGGTGCTCTTAGCAGTGCATGTTGAACTTTTTCATACCCTGAAAAGTTATTATTGAGAGCATCAATTAATTCTTTTTTAGAGATCAATTTTTTTTCATAAACCAATTCATTTATTGCGGTGAGGCTATCGGCGGTATTTGTATTACCATAGGTCTCGAGGGTTCCACCTAAGTATTTAATTCCACCATCAAACATACCTTTCCCTTTTGCCAAGCAGTCATCATAAAGGAGACTATTGTAGAGGAAAGGAGCTTCTCTACCGCATATTTTGTACTCTATTACCTCCTGTTCAGCAAGCATAGATACAAAGAATTCAACTTGTTTTTTATATGCATTCATTAAATCATCGAATGAATGAAAATCTTCAAAATTACCTAATTGCAAACCTATTACTTTTCCGGTAACCGGATCAACACCGTTTCTGAGAGTTACTTCCAATGCTTTTAGTAGATTAATTACTCCGCTTGGAGTACCGAAACTTTTTCCTTCTAAAATATATTCGCCGCATCCGTAAGGAGTGAAATATCTTTCAGCTTCTTTAATCGAAAAACCGAATGCATTATTTATTGAATTAATATTTATATCATCGTTATAAAGAATTGGATAAGTAGCACCACCCCCGATTACATCAAGTGCTTTTTCATATAGAGCGGGATTCATGCCTTCATAAATTCTAAGTGATAATTGTGGTTCAATCTCTTTAACAGTACGTGTTGCTTCCATTGCAAGAAGTGCAAATAGATCAGCGTTTTCTTCGTTTGGTCTCGATTTGCCGCCTATAATCACACGATTATGAACTACGGTATTGCGGTCTGCCATTAATTGCCAGAGCGATTGTAAATATTTGAGCGCTTCATCTTCATCAATAATACCGGAGTTAATATCATTTACTAAGAAATCTCCCATATAAATATCCATTCTTCCATAGTTACGAACGTCAGCTACGTAGGTATAAATCCAGAATAATTGAATCGCTTCTCTTAAGGTACGAGGTTTTGAAATCGTAATTATATGTAAGGTATCAGCAATTTTATTTAGCTCTTCTCTATTTTTATCGATTGTAGAAATCTCTGATAAAAAGCGAATCTCTTTTTCGTAGTTTAAGCATACATCCACGAGCACATCGATCGCTATCTTCATTCCTTCATAAAATTGAATATCCCGTCCATCATTTTTAGCGTTAGATTTATGTTGTTCGATCTCTTTATAGATTCCGGGAATACCGAGGTCTAAAAGTTTTTTGAAGTTAGGAGTGCTTCCGGTCAAACGATAGAGAGGAAAAGCTACACCGCTCGTATTCATCCAGTCATCTGAGAAAAGATATTGAGCCATAAGCGGAGGATATTCTTTTCTTATCTTATTAGAAGTATCTTCTGATTCCCAAAACTTTAGCATCGCTTCTATTTTTTCTTTTTCTTCTTGAGGATAGTTATATGTATCGAGATCATTTTGAATCTCTTCAAATTGGCAATAGTATGCGAATGCCGTAGGACCCCATTCATCGATTGTAAATCCCACTCTTCCTTGCTGCAATCTTCCAGCAAAAAGGTCTCCATCTTGAAGCGGAGTAAAATATGCAGGATACTCAGCTTTTAATATCATTGCTTCTTTAATTGCCGGATGAGCATCTTTATATTCTTTATAAACTTCTGTAATTTTTAGTTCTTTGCAGTAATCTTTCATTTTTCGCTTCTATTGATATTTATTATATTTATTATATATTGTATGTCATAAATATCGAATAAAATGAACTTATTCTTGTCTTTTAATGATTCTAAACTTGTAATTTATTGACATATTATAATAATTATAGACATGCAAACTAAACAAAAATCGATCAAGTTATATTCCGAAGATTTAATCGATCGTGAAACCGAAATTCACTATGCTTTCCATAAATCTTTGAAAAGTATAACGACAATTCATACACATAATTTCTATGAATTATTCTTAGTTGTCAGTGGTGAAGTGATACATGTAATTAATGAAAAAAATCAAAAATTAAGCGAAGGTTCCTTAGTCTTTATTCGCAAACAAGATATTCATTATTACAAGCAATCGGGAGAAAGCGATTGCAATATCATAAACTTGGCATTTAGAGAATCGACCTTAAAAGATTTATTTGGATATTTATCAGAAGGATTCCCATCTAAGGGATTGTTGGAGGGAAAAACTCCCATTCATGTTTTTTTAACATCAGGCGAAAGAGAAATTCTTTCAACTAAATTACAGCACTTAAACACAATACCACTAAATGAAAAGGGACAGATAAAAACCGCATTAAGAATTTTACTATTTGAAATATTCACAAAATATTTTTCGCAAATCAATGAAGAGAAAAGCGAATTTCCTGAATGGTTAGATTCTTTGACTTATGAAATGCAGAAGAAAGAGAATTTTACTGGTGGAATAAAAACTCTTTATATACTTTCAAATAGAACGCCGGAACATTTAAGTAGAGTCTTTAAAAAGTATTATAATATTTCACCTACGGGTTATATTAATGAACTGCGGTTAAATTATGCCGCCAATATATTGGCGAATAGTGATGAAAATATAGTTCAAGTTTCATTAGATGCCGGATTTGAAAATCTTAGTCATTTTTATCATCTATTTAAGAAGAAATTTAATAAGTCTCCAGCAGAGTTTAGAAATCAAAATCAGAAATCAATTATACCATATTAAAATAAATAGGAGGAATTATGGAGTACAGATATTTAGGCAAATCGGGACTTAAAGTATCTGCATTATCATTTGGTGCATGGGTTACATTTGGTGATCAAGTAGGTGAGGAAATTGCTTCTTCCTGTATGAAAGAGGCATATGATGCAGGTGTAAATTTCTTTGATAACGCCGAAGCATATTCAGGTGGTAAAGCAGAAACGATGATGGGAAATATATTTAAGAAAATGGGATGGAAAAGAAGCGACTATGTAGTTTCTACTAAAATCTTCTGGGGTGGAGAAGGTACTAATGATAAAGGGCTTTCCTATAAACATATTTTTGAAGGTGCAAATGCCGCATTAAAGCGATTGCAAGTTGATTATGTTGATCTAATATTTGCGCATCGCCCTGACTTTCATACTCCTGTGGAAGAGACTGTTTGGGCTATGAATCAAATAATTCGTGAAGGCAAAGCTCTTTATTGGGGGACAAGTGAATGGACGGCTGAACGTATTATGGAAGCTTATCACATAGCAAGAAGAGAACACTTAATACCACCATTAATGGAACAGCCTGAGTATAATATGTTCCGCCGCGATAAAGTTGAAAAAGATTTCCTTCCCTTATATGAAGAGATCGGCTTAGGTACAACTATTTGGAGCCCATTAGCAAGTGGTATTTTGACGGGGAAATACAATGATGGTATCCCGGATTCTTCACGTGTTAATCTAAAAGATTACGAATGGCTTAAGAATATAATTCTTAGTCCTGCCGGTCAAGAAAAAATAGAAAAAACGAAAGAGCTTCAAGAGCTTGCAAAAGAGATTGGATTAACGCTCCCCGAACTTGGATTAGCATGGTGTCTTAAAAATCCAAACGTTAGTTCTGTTATTACCGGGGCATCTAAACCTGAACAGGTAAAACAGAATATGAAAGCAATTGATAAAGTATCTCTACTGACTGATGATATAATGGAATCAATTGAAGAAATAATTCAAACAAAGCCTGAATTAGATTGGGATTTTAGATGATTTTTTGAAACAAATTTATTTCTGATTAGTTTAACGGAGGGTATTTTATACCTTCCGTTAAATAATGATTCTAAAGCTATAACACCGGAGGTAACAATGGTAAAAACCTTCCAACTCATTAACACAAAAACAGTAGAAGCTGATTTCAATTCAGGTAATATCTTTATTTATGTTTCACCCACCGAGGAAGAAAAAAAATCGTTAGTTGGTAAATATAATTTAGATGAACATACATTAAACTCCACATTAGATCCTGATGAACTTGCTCGTTTAGAATTTGAACCGGATCACATGGCTATGATCGTGAAAATCCCTAAGCCATATTCCGGAGCGGATCGATTACTTTTCAGAGTCTCCTCTATGGGTATGTTTTTATTCAAAGACAAACTTATTGTTGTAGTTAGCGAAGATATTGATCTAATCCGTGGTAAGCATTTTAATAAAGCTAATACACTTAATGATGTAATGTTGAAAATAATATTTAGTTCTATTATCCATTTCATCGATCACTTAAAGACAATTAACATTCTTTCTGATGAAATCGAGAAGAAGATAAGCACTTCAATGGAAAACCATTATCTTATGGAGCAATTTACTTTAGGCAAAAGTTTAGTGTACTATCAGAATGCTATAAATTCAAATTCGGCTTTGATTGAAAAGCTAAAATTAAATTCTGGTAAACAAGGATTTACTCAAGATGAAGTGGATTTGCTTGATGATATATTAATTGAAAATACACAGTGCTATAAACAAGCAGAAATTTATTCAAATATTCTTGCGAGTTTAATGGATGCTAAAGCATCATTAATCAGTAATAATCTTAATATGCTGATGAAGACCTTAAATATTATTACAATTATGATAATGGTGCCGACATTTGTAGTTAGTGCATTCTCAATGAACGTTGGTATGCCATTTGAAAAAGAGCCTTATGCCTTTGGTTTAATTATGGCACTGGCTCTTATATCGGTAATGGTTTTTTTCCTCTTCTGGAGATGGAAGAAGTGGTAATATTTATTTCATAATTACTTTGTCATCGAATATGGCAATGAATCAGATGCGGTTCCCCAATTTTTATTCGGTTCTGATTGCATTACAAATTTAAGTTGACCGCCATTCATTATCTCCTCATGAGTAATGTATGTGCGGTTAATTTTTTTACCATTGAGCAATAATTCTTTGATATAAATATTTTTATCCGAAAGATTCTCCGCTGTTATCTTAAACGATTTTCCATTTTCTAAATTGATTGAAGCTGAATTAACTGCAGGGCTTCCGATAACGTATTCATTGCTTCCCGGTGCAACCGGATAAAATCCCAAAACACTGAAAATATACCAAGCTGACATTTGACCACAATCATCATTACCGCATAGACCGTGAGGTTCGGGTTTATACATCGTATTGACTATCTGATGAATACGTTCTTGAGTTTTCCAAGGAGCTCCTGCATAATTATACATATAAGGTACATGGTGCGATGGCTCATTACCATGAACATAATTTCCAATCATTCCTACACGTGTAACATCTTCACTTTCGCCGAAATATTTTTCAGGCAGATCAACTGTGAAAAGAGAATCGAGCCAAGTGATTAGATTATCATTTCCTCCGAGGAGATTTATAAATCCTTTTATATCTTGAGGAACATATAGTGAATAATTCCAAGCGTTACCTTCAATATAACCTTGTCCCGAAACACTTAATGGATCAAATGGAGTTTTAAATGAACCATCTGTGTTTTTTGCTCGCATGTAATGTGTCTCAGAGTCATAAATATTTTTAAAACTTTCTGCACGTTTAGCGAAAATTTCAGTTTCATTTTTTTTGCCAAGTTTTTTAGCAAATTGATATATTGTCCAATCATCAAAAGCATATTCTAATGTTTTAGAGGCGGAATTTGAAGAGATATTTTCGGGCACGTAACCATACTGTTTATATGCGCCAATACCATCATTAATATCATAGTTAGCACTCGATATGACTGCCTCAAATGCTTTATCCTTATCGAATCCTTCAATCCCTTTCATATAGGCATCAGCAATTACAGGGACTGCATGATAACCGATCATACACCAATTCTCATTTGCCCAATGGGACCATATTGGTAAGATATGATGAACGCTTTGCTCGTAATGTGCAATCATCGAATTAACAATATCGCTTGTTCGTTTCTGCTGAACGATTGTATACAGTGGATGAAGTGCTCTATACGTATCCCATAATGAAAATGTTGTATAGTTATCTGAGTTAGTATTTTTATAAATATTTTGGTTAAGTCCGCGGTACTCTCCATTTACATCTGAAAACACAACGGGATTAAGGAATGCATGATACATTGAAGTATAAAAATTCTCCATCTTTATTTCATCTGCATCTATTGTTATTTTTGATAGTTCTTTATTCCATTTATCTTTTGCTTCCGATACGATTTTATTAAAATCCCAACCGGGAATTTCTGCTTTAAGATTTTCGATTGCGTTATTTGAGCTTACTCCGGAGATTCCAACTTTAACTAAAATCTCTTCTCCCTCATTTGTATCGAAATCGAAATAGCATTTTATCTTGGAGCCGGCACGTTCGGGGAAGTTATTGTTTTCATTAAATCTCCTCCAAAATCCTTTATAGAGCATCTGTTCTTCATTTCTGAATCCATAAGATTTGAATGGTTTAGAAAACTCAATTGCAAAATAAATATATCGAGTACGAGCCCAACCATTTGTTTGACGATAACCTGTGATTAATGTGCTATTTTCTTTCCTAACGAATGACCAAACATTTTTATCATCATAATTATAGATGCCATAAGTGAGATCGAGGATAATATGAGCAGAATCGGATTTAGGAAAACTATATTTATGAAGTCCGGCATGAGTTGTAGCTGTGAAAAATGCATCAATATTATAATCATCCAATTTAACCGAATAAAATCCTGGGGAAGCTTTTTCATTTGCATGAGAGAAACGAGAACGGTAACCGCTCTCAGGATTATCTTTCGTTCCGGGATTTAAAAGTAGTTTTCCGATTGTTGGCATTATTAATAAATCTCCAAGATCCGAATGCCCTGTACCATTAAAATGAGTATGTGCGAACCCAACTATTGTATTATCACTATATTGATAACCGGCGCAGTATTTATAAACATCGGGATTATAATTTTTCCCATAGCTAAATAATACTGAATCAGTTTCAGGGCTTAATTGTACTAAACCAAAAGGAACCGCTGCACCGGGGAAAGTGTGTCCCATATCGTCAGTTCCTATTAATGGATTTACGTAATCAACAGGAGTTCTATTCTGAGCGGTTAGATTTTGATTCAAGCATAGACTTACAGTTACCAAAAGCAATACAATTAATTTTTTCATTTTATTTATCTTCTTCGATTTTACTTATTTTACAATAATTAATTTTTTAATTGAACTATATTCAGGAGTTTCTATTTTATAGAAATATACACCGCTCGATAAATTATCTGCATTAAAAGCAATTGAGTGCAATCCGGTGCGTTTATTTTCGTTAACTAATTCAGTAACTATTTCTCCAAGAGTATTATATATTTTCAATGAGACATGTGTTTCTTTGGGAAGGTAATACTCAATATTTGTAGATGGATTAAAGGGATTTGGATAATTCTGATATAATTGAAATTCGTTAGGAATAATAATTTGATTTTGCACAAAAACAGGGTTAGGGTCAACTATTTTAATATCATCGAACGAGAGTTTAATTCCTTTTAAATCGTTGTGCTCGGCGACTACTTGAAATGATATTACTTCTTTCCAATCAAATTTTCCTTGGGTGCTATACCACTGCTCGTTATCCCAAGAGCCGGTCTCAGAAAAATTAGTTAATGGAATTTGAACATGCTGCCAAGTACCATCAAATTTTACTTTTGATTTATCAATTGTTACTGCATTACGCCAAGGGTGATCTTCATTATCAAGCTTTGTATCTACAAAGCGGATTTCAAAGCGCGTTTCTTGTGAAGCTTTAAACCAGAAATCGAGCGTAAATCCTTTTGAAGCGAGATAACTGAAATCTCTTTTCTTTTTAAAACTATAATTAAAATTTCCATAGCGATCGGAATTTTCCCAAGTCAAATAAAAATCGCCATCCTTAGGAGAATCAGTTTCATAAAGCTTTAGTACGCCACCACCATAATCAGAAAAATAAAATTGAGAATTTAGATAGTCATCATATAAAATAATTTCTGATGAATCAGGAATAAATAAATCAGTCTTTTGAGCAGGTGGATTAAAGCCGAGAGCATTAATCATTGGAATGTTTAGATCATAATCAAAACGTTCTAATGAATTTTTATTAAAGATTCCAAAGCCCCCTTTATAATCCCATGCAGTCCATGACATACCTAGCTGTTCAAGATAATTTTTAATAATTAAATACCATGCGATACGATCATTTGGGGCGGAATTAATCATAAATACACCAAACTCACCGCAGAAAACAGGAACGTTCCTTTTTTTAGAAAAATCTGAAGCTATATCTAAAAGTTTTCTTACTTCAGAAATTTTTCCATTGATTTTATAATCGTTATAAGACCATTTTAACCATGTCGTCTCTAACTCCGGCGGCATTGATGGCATTCTTCCTTCATCATAAGGGAATGGAATATTTCTTACTAATTCCATGGATGGATCAGACCACGTAGCTCCTTGATGTGTAAAAAGGAATGGATCATAAAAATGATATGTATAAATTAAATTATTATCTTCATAGACAGGCATTTGATCTAAGCTATTATAACTATTAAAATTTGAGCCACCGATTATAATCGTATGTTTAGTATCAATTTTTCTAATAGCATCAACAACTTTCTTCTGTGCAATATTCCAATCGGCTTCACTAATTCCATGCGGTTCATTAAGAATTTCATAATAGATAAGATTCGAGCGGTTTTTATAATGATCAGCCATCTGTTTCCATATAGGCACTAATATTTCTGCTATATTGGGTTCGGTTGGTTGAATGGGATCGAATGTGTGATTATCTAATATAAGATTCAGTTGAAGTTCTTCTGCCCAATCGATAATTTTATCGAGGAAGAAATAGCATAAAGGATCAATAGTATAATTAGGTGAGCCGCTTGTATAATAATTAAGATTAATCGGGAGACGAATTACATCAGCTCCAAGCAACTTAATATTTTCCATATCTTTTTTACCAAAAGCTCCGAAGTTGAGTTTATCAATTTCATTTCCTTGTTGCATCCACATCGTAAGATTGAATCCATGCTTAAAAGGGGGTTTAGGTTGTGATTGAAGAGGTGAAAAAAATATTAAAAATAATAGAAAAATAAGAAGAGGTTTTCGCATGAAAGTTTCCCGAATGTTGTGATTCTACTTTGTACTAATTTGTTCCTTTAAAAAGTATTTTGAAGGTAGTTCCTTCATGTTTTTTACTTTTTACTTCAATAACTGCATTGTTAATATGACAATATCTTTTGACTAATGCTAATCCCAAGCCATTACCTTCAAAACCTCTTGTGTAGCCTTGTTCTTCTTGTTGGAAAGGAGAGAATAACATCGGAAGAAATTCATCACTCATTCCTATCCCAGTATCCTTTATTTCAACAAGTATTTTGTTATTTAATTCTTCAAGTGATATTTGAACAAACCCCTTTAGTGTGAATTTAATGGCGTTATCAATCAAATTGGCAAAGACTTGATTAATGCTATATTCATCTGCAAATATTTTTACATTACTTCGATTTTTTGAATAGATTAAACGAATGCCTTTAGCTTCAGCACTTCTTTTATATTCAGTATAAAGTGGATCTATCACTAAGGAATCCAAATCAATTTCCTTTAACTTCGGTTCATAAAGCCCTGATTGAAGTTCAGACATATTGAGTATTGAATCGATTGTTCTAATAATTCTTTTTGAAGCACTTTCTACACAGGGGAATAGTTCGTTATATTCTTTATCTACTTTGTCTCGAACAATTTCTTCTATTAAATTTAAACTGCTTAGAATAACATTAATAGGAGTTCTTATTTCGTGTGACATCTGATTCAAAAATTCAGTTTTAATTAGGTCTGATTTTTCTGCAATCTCTTTCGCTTTTACAAGCTCAATTTGATTTTCTTTCTGTTTAGTAATGTCATTAATTGTTGTAATAAAAATGTATGGTTTACCATCTTTATCTCTTTGAAGAACAGTACTAATATCTGTCCAAACGATATGCCCATCTTTATGGATATATCGTTTTTCCCATCTCGCTCTATTTTTTCTTCCGGCTACTATCTCTTTTACTATTTCTTCGTTATATGGAATATCATTTGGATAAGTCAGTTCTCTCCAATTTTTATTTACTAATTCGTCTTTTGTATATCCTAAGGTATCTGCGTATGCATTATTCATTTCCATAAAGCCATCTATGCTTGTAATAGCAATTCCGACAGTAGCATTCATAAATACTTCTTTGAATCTTTCCTGTGTTTCTTTAAGTGCTTCTTCATTCTTGAGACGGGAAGAGATGTTTTTTATAGCAACAAGGTGAACATGTGTATCATTAAGTTTGAAAAATCGTCCTGTTATTTCAACCGGAAAAATAGAACCATTTTTTCTTTTGTGATAACGAATTGGAATTTTAATTGCATGATCCATCAAGTTATCAAAACTTTTTGTTACTTTTTCTGTTTTCTCCGGCTCGGCAGAGAGATCAGTATTCTTAAGGTGTTCCAATTCTTCTTTATTATAGCCGTACATTTTACAGGCTACATCATTCGACTGTAAGAGCGCACCATCTTCATTCCTTATTAAAAAGATAGCATCAGTTATTGATTCGAATAACGTAGTATATAATTTTTCGGCATTTTCTAAATGACCAAATTCAAAATCTTTACTCATTCTAATCCATTAAATGTAAACTGAAAAGTTAAGCTTTTCTCTTTTTTCGCTTCTTACATCAATTCTTGAGTTATTTATTACGCAATTTATTTTTTTAACATAAGCCTGAATAATTACATTTTCAATGCAACTTATGTAATAACCTTGTGCCTCCTGCGGGAATGGTTCTAATATTATTTCTAAATATTCTTTAGAAATCTAATCACAAAAATTCCAGGATAGTTCACCGGGAACTATTCACCACTTAATTATCGAATAAAAATCAAAAAATTTTAGTTCCAACTTAATCAAAACACTCTTCCATTTCGGAATCGTACTAATGAATAAGTATTAAGTAAAACTGTAAAAACGAGTAATACAACTATATTTGTATAGACAGATGATAATGGAGCATTCCGCCAAAGAACACTTAAAAATGCTTCTACCGACCAATATGTCATTGTTGCTTTTGATCCGGTTTGCATCCATTCAGGCATAAACTGAATCGGAAACCAAGAACCACCAAGTGCAGACATAACAAGTATTAAAAGTGTACTTACGCCATTGGCTTGGCTTGCAGTTTTAGTAGTTGATGTAATTAACATTGCAAAAGATACTGCAGCCATTGCCGATACGATTATAATAATCATTAGGTTAAAAAAATTGGAAAATATATCGATATCAAAGAATGCCCATGAGAAAACAAAGAGAACCAAAAGTTGAATTACCCCAAGCATAGTTGAATAAATATATTTGCTCCAAAGGATATCCGCCCTTGAAACAGTCATGCAAAGAAGTCTTTTTAATGTACCTTCCTGCTTCTCTTCAAAAAGAGATGAAGCTGCCCCTGTAATAGAAAAGAGCAAAAACATAATTGCCCATCCGCCGACTGATCTCGTAAGTCCCGGATTGGTAATCTCTTTACCAACCAATTGTTCATTTTCAAACTGAATAATATTACCCATAAAATTAACTTCGGCACTAGTATCTGAAGAACTACTGAATAAGGAGGAAGAATCAACTTTTGTAAGGTTTTGCATAATCGAATCAGAATCAACGCCAAAATATTTAGTAACGGTTCGGGACATATCTCTGTAAAACCGTGCAGTACTATCACCCCCAATATAATTGATTGCTTTCCTTTTCATTATGATGGGCATCACCTTTGGAATCTGAGTCATAATGGTTTGCTGCATTGCGCCTTGAACAATGGCGGATTCGATTTCATTCTTTGGATCGTAGTAAAACTTGAACTTAAGAGCAGATGATGTGTCGAGAAAAAAATCTTTAGGCATTACGATAGCAGCCATAATCTTTCCTGTACGAACGAATTCCTTTGCTAATTCTTCATCAATAAAAACAGAATCATTAGAATTTTCCGGTAAATATTTTTTAATCATTCTAAGCGATTTAGAAGTGTCGAGTTTAGATTCAATTAAATCAGCTACAATGGAAGTACTATTATTTACTAGAATTATATCGGTTTTCCCACGCGGACCGCCTCCTTTACCGCTGAATACATTGCCAAAAATTACAATTAATAACATTGGGACTATAAAAGTCAAAATAAATGCCGGTTTATCATTAAAAAATCTTACAATATCTTTTACAATTAGGTGGTATATATTTTTCAATCTCTTAAACTCCTTCCTGTTAAATTAAGGAATACGTCTTCCAAGGTGGCACGACTAACTTGGACAAATTCGTTATGAATCTCTTCCTCTTCTAATCTGATAAAAGTTTTTGAATGCTGTTTGAATTTTTCATTTACGATTAATTCATAATAAAAATCATGTTCAGATATTATTCCCATATCACTAATTGACCTAATTCGGTCTTGAGTGAATGCTGTTTTTTGAATCTTAATTGTTTCTTTTTGTTCGAGCATGTTTATTAAGTCTACTAATGTTCCTTGCGCAATAATTTTACCATTATCGATAATTGCAAGACGTGAACATAGACGTTCTGCTTCTTCCATATAGTGAGTAGTATATAAAATTGTTTTTCCTTCTCTATTTAAGTTGTGCAGCATTTCGAATATTGCATTACGAGATTGAGGATCAACTCCCACTGTTGGTTCATCGCAAAGTATTATGTCAGGATTATGAAGAAGACTAACTGCAAGATTAATTCTCCGTTTCATCCCACCAGAAAAATCTTTCACCGTATCTTTTTTTCTATCGGATAGCTGAACTAATTCCATTACTTCGTTTATCTTATTCTCAAGTTCATTGCCAGAAAGATTAAATATTCTTCCGAATAATTTTAAATTTTGATATGCCGAAAGTTCTAAATAGAGTGCTATATCTTGTGGAACATATCCAATTTTTTTTCTTAATTGAGTATTTTCAACAGTTATCACTTCGCCATCAATTGAAACTTCGCCGAGTTCTGGTTCTAAGTAGCCAATGATAGTATTAATCAAGGTTGTTTTGCCTGCACCGTTTGGACCTAATAGCCCGAAAAATTCCCCCTTTTCAATATTCAGAGAGATATTATCCAATGCAGTAATACTATCAAAAGATTTTGTGATGTTCTTAATTTTTAACATAAGCACCGTTTTTAATTAATAAGACAATATAAAACAAAAAAGAGACAATTATTAGACGTGTACTTCTAAAGATAGTTGGAGGATGTTTTTAGCTCAAATATCAGTTGTTTAAAATAGGTACCACGAATCAGTAGAAACAAAATGCTATATTTGCTAATAAAAAAATAATGGATAAATGAATACAAATGTAACCCCCGTAATCTTAACAGCATCAGAGCTTGAAGTTCATTATGGTGAAAATATTATTCTTGATAAAGCTTCTCTAAGCATTCACGAAGAGGATAGAATTGGACTTGTAGGGAGGAATGGCGCAGGTAAATCTACTTTCTTAAAAATTATTTCCGGAGAGCTTGTTCCTGATTATGGGGAAGTGGCAAAGCGAAAAGATTTACGCGTTGGTTTTCTTTCGCAGGAATTTTCATTAAATGAGTCAACAACTGTTTTTAATAATATTCTTGATGGGGCAGATCATATTAAGAAGCTTGTTTCTGAGTATGAAGCATTAGACCCACATGCAGAAGACCGGCATATAATAGAAGAGAAAATTAATTTAGTTGACGGATGGAATCTTGATCGCAATATTGAGCTGATGATTAAATCGCTTAACTCACCCGAAGGAGAACGAGAAGTAAGATTACTTTCAGGTGGAGAAAAAAGAAGAGTAGCTCTTTGCAGGGCACTTATTTCGCATCCCGATTTATTAATCTTAGATGAACCGACCAACCATCTTGATACAGATTCCATAGAGTGGATTGAAAACTTCCTCTCAGGTTATAAAGGTACTTGCATATTCGTTACACATGATCGCTATTTTTTGGATCGCATTGCCGATAGAATTGTGGAGCTTGCTAATGGAGTTTTTTATTCGCATCAAGGAAATTATACTGATTACTTAGTGAATAAAGCAGAGCGGCAGGCGATTAGAGAAACTGAAGAACAGAAGAGACAGAGCTTTCTTAGGCGTGAACTCGAATGGGTTATGAAAGGTCCGAGAGCCAGACGTACAAAAGCTAAAAGCCGTTTAGACCAATATCACGAAATTGCTTCACAAAAAGATATTGAAATAGAAATTGATGTCGAACTTATAATCCCCCCCCCCCCTCGCCTTGGTAATAAAGTTGTTGAACTTAAAAATCTTGGCGTGGAAATTGGCGGTAGAAAATTATTTGATGGACTTAATTTCCTTTTTGATCCAAAAAGAAAACTCGGAATTGTAGGTAAGAATGGGGTTGGAAAAACTACTTTGCTAAAACTTATACTCGGGCAGATAGTTAATTATAAAGGCAAAATAGATATAAGCGAAAATGTGGAATTTAATTATGTCGATCAGTCGCGTGTTTTATTAAATGACGAGGATACCGTAATAAAAGCAATTGGCGAGGGAAGTGAATCAATTAAATTTGGTAATGGACAAATTAGTATTTGGACTTATCTTAGGAGATTTCTTTTTACCGATGATCGTATAAATACTTTTGTGGGAAGACTATCGGGAGGGGAGAGAAGCCGCTTAACTCTTGCTAAAATATTGAAGAAGGGTGGAAATTTTTTGATTCTTGATGAACCAACTAATGATCTTGATCTGCCTACACTTCGCATTCTCGAAGAAGCAATAATTAATTTTGATGGATGCGTGGTAGTCGTTAGTCATGATAGATATTTCCTAAATCGGATTTGCAATGGAGTACTCGCTATTGAAGAAGATGGTAAAACATTTTTTAATGAAGGCAATTATGATTATTATTTAGAAAAAAAAACAGAACGTAAGAAGGAAAATGAACAACCCAAAGTGTCGATTAAAAAAGAAGATACAAGAATAAAAATCTCAACAAAAAAACTTACCTGGAAGGAAGCAAAAGAATTAGAAACAATGGAAGAAAATATTTTAGATTCAGAAGCAGAAGTGGAACGAATTGAAGCGATATTTGCAGCTCCCGATTATCATATAAAATATGCGGCGATGACAAATGAATTAAATGCTGAGCTAAATCAAGCAAAAGAGAAAGTAGATCTGCTCTACAAGAGATGGGAAGAATTAGAAACTATAAAGAGAGGAGAATAGTAGTATCTAATTGTTTCTAAATAATAATAACCAAAATGGCATATTATATGTTGTTTATATGTATCTTCGAGGGTGGTTATAAAAAGTATTAGTGTTATTCTTAAAAACATACTGACCGATTTATCGTTTAAAAATTATTCTAACGCAGATATTACTAAATTGGTTCACATATCCCGTGCGATTTTAGTTTCTTATATCAGAAACTCATTTTCCTCTGCCGTATCATTATGCCATAAACAGGGCATTTCGATAAATGATATCGCCATCGATTGTATTGCGGAAGTTTTTCAACAAACCGAAAATAATCATATTCCTAAATTAGAAAGCTATTTTTCCTCTTTACGAAGCCCAATCTCAGAAATGCCAGATAAAGAAATCTTTCTTACATGGAAAGCATTACTTATAAAAATCGCCAAAACACAGATTGCCCACACTTATGCTCAATATGATCCTTCCGGATTTAAAATCCAAAGAAACATAAAAGAGGTTATTGCTCACATCGAATTTTTTAATTTATATAAAAATGTAAACGGAATTTTCCTAATTATACCAACTTATGAATTATTTAATAGTCTTCCTCCTATTAATGCAGAAGATATCGAAAGTGATTTCCTTTTTGCAGTCAAAGAAGAAAGAAACACTAAGAATTTATTGAAAATATTACACGATCTTTTAATTGAACAATCTCGATTTAGGAAAGAAATAAAACTAACTGAGGCTGTGAAACTCTTCAAAAAAGTATTTAATTATACTTCAGATGACCTTCATTACGATGAAGAATATTCGGAATTTAGTTTGGCAAATTCATTTGCAGAAGAAATAGAATTGGAACAGATTTGTTCAAAAGTATTGGAAAATGTTAAAGAAAAAATTCTTGTTAATTATTTATTCAAAGGAAAACTTACAACCACACAAAGCGAAGCAATTTATTTAACAATCGATAATTTAGTATTGGATTGGCGCAATTCAGGGAACAATAATAGTTCACTTTATGAACACTTTAAGAAATTTATGGAAATTAGTGAAAGTGAATATGAATTACTAATAAAAGCCAAGATTGAGTATTTGGTAAAAATAACTAAAAGAGAATTTTCACTTTATCTTTTTTCTAATGAAAAATGAGATGAATATAATTCTGCAATCGGGGTCTTTCGGTACAATAACAATTATATATGAAAGCATATATGCACATAGATGATAACATATTAGAAAAATTGGTTTTAATGAATGAAGAATTTTCCAATGATGAAAAAAAAGAAATATTCATCCATTTGGAGGAGTGTGCCTTATGCAGAGAAGCTTATGAGACATATAAGAAACTATATTTTGAAATAAATGATGAAATTGATAAGTCTCCAACGGAAAACGATATAGAATTAGCTGATCGAATTAAAAGAATAATTAAAGGGAATCAAAAACAGAAGTTATTATTTGGTAATGAATCTGCGGTAAGGATTTATGAAGGGAGAGCGGAGATAACACGTAAACCGAAATTATTTACACTTCCGAATATTTATTTTTTCGTAAAAAATTATCCTTTAATTTCATTCGGGTTTTCTATTGTTGCATCTTTGGCGATTGCGTTTTTAGTAACAACTTATAAAAGCAGTATAAAAGATATGAATCCGGTTTCCCTTGATAATAAAAATGGAGTATTGCAGGCATTTAATAGTGAAGGCGAAATGATTTGGAGCAAGCCCACCGGTTCTAAAAGCGGAAATGAAGATATAGATTCATTAATGAGGTGGCATGGATTTGTTCAGGGAAAATATGTTAGTTTATTAGATATTGATGATGATGGAAAAAAAGAAGTGCTAATGACTCGTTTTGGAGAATCGGATACTTTTGTTGATGGGTACTTATATTGCTTCAATAATGATGGTACTCAAAGATGGGTTGCCTCACCGGAGGACTCAAAATTTAATTATGCACCAAAATGGACCAGAACTTCATGGCGTTTCGATGATTTCTTTACAGTAAAAACAAAATCAGGAATAAGATTATTTGTAATTGCTCACGTAAGAGCTTTTGCAGGAGCGGTCGTATCTTCGCTTGATCCGGAAACCGGAGAGATTACTTCCTCAATTTATCATAGTGGTAATTTTTCATGCAAGTCATGTTTTGATGTTGATAAAGACGGCGAAGATGAAATAATTATCGGTGGGACAAGCAGTTATGATAAACCAGTGATAGTGATACTAAAATCTGATTTATTAATGGGTGAGATGCCAAGTCTTAAAAATTCCAAACCGGAAATTAAAGGCAATTCGCTTTACTATATAGTATTGCCTATAAGTAAAATGGAAGAATTGGTTAAATATCCTTCCCCGCCTAATGTAGCTTTAATTATGAAAACAAATGATGACGGATTTTCAGTTCTTGCAAATGAGAGATTCATAACATATAATAATACTATGCAGCTTCCTTATGTATTTGATAAATCTTTCAAATGTTTAGATGTCTCCATGGGTAATTCTTATGGATATGCTTATGATGATTATCTTAAGGATGGAACATTCAAAATTCCATTTAAAGAATATAAGAAGGAATTAATCGATTCTGTAAAATATTGGGATGGTGATAAATTAGTAGATTATCCGACCAAGAATAAATATTGGAATCAAGAAATTAGGCTACCGAAATAACCGTCTCTAAAAAAAATATTTTCTAAATTTTCCGCAGAAGAGACCTTTCGGTACAATTACAATAGTGATAAAAAATGCTTTATGGTTTTTTAAAAAGAAATTGACAAATCTCTAAGTGGATTGGGGTAACTTTTTAAGATAAAATTTAG
>JBAYVI010000013.1:0-35673 GCA_041674625.1 Melioribacteraceae bacterium
CAATCATTTTGTTCCTCTATATATTTAATTAAAAAATGCTGTTACGCCTATGCTAATTTGTATTAAATCGGTTTTCGATTTAACTGGATAATATTTTACGCTGCCTAATCTTACTTCTACTCCGTCTTCGGTTAAGTATTCTGCTTCAGTGCCAAGAATATATCTTCCTTTTATATCAATAAATAAACGCGACACATCGCCCATATCTTTTCCGACTTGAATGAGCAGACCGGCTCCTCCTCCATAACTAAAAGTGAGATCATCAAAATTTGTTGATGATGCTATCGATTCATTTGAATTCTCACTCTTTATATCAGTCGATGTAAAAATATAAGCACCTCCGAATAGTCCTTCGAGATATGGTCTTACAGTCCCCTGAAACGGAGTAATTAAAAACAACAAATGAAAATTTGCGAGACTATTGGTTCTCGAAACTTCTACGGTTACATCTGGGTTAGTAAGAGAAAAAGGACGTCTTTCCGTATTCTCACCATATATCATATAACCAATATTTAATCCGACTGAAAATGGTCGAGCCTTTGAAGGACTCCATATTGTGCCATGTAGATTTAATCCATATCCTACACGGTCAACATTCTCCTTAAATTCTCCCTGTGGCAGCCCAATTAGCAGCCCGCCGCCGACAGTCTGTGCATTTATTTTAAAGAACATTAAGAAGAAAAACGAGCTTAATAAAAGTAAACGAGTTTTCACTCAACCCCCGAAAAATATATCTGTTAAATATAAGTAATTTTCAAGTTATAGGGGTCTTTTTATGGGAGATTTTTATCTAAAAAGATAAAAGCCACAAATAATTAAAATTTTGTATCAATATCTTGATATGCCTTTTCTAAGATAAAATTGTAGTCGGAAAGTGGAATTTCAACTGCTCCGAACATTTTTAGATGGTCTGTTTGAAATTGAACATCAAGTAATGAAAAACCCTTTTCATTGAGTCTTTTTAACAAAGATGCAAGAGCTGCTTTCGAAGCTTGGCTTACTTTAGAGAACATTGATTCGCCAAAGAAAGCTCCACGGTAACTTATACCATAAAGTCCACCTACTAATTTATTATCGGAAAAAACTTCTACCGAATGAAGTGCTCCAATTTTATTTAAACCTTTATACTCTTTAACTAATTGCGTAGATATCCAAGTGCTTTCACGATGCGAGCAATTATCAATCACTTCAAATAAGGAAGTGTCATATCTAAATTCAAAATTAGATGAATCTAAGAATTTTTTTAAGGAGTGAGGAATATTATAATTATCAAGAGGAATAATGGTCCTAATTTCGGGATAAAACCATTCAATTTCGCCGGTATCACTATCCCCCATAGGGAAAGCACCTTGCGCATATATCTGCAAAACTTTTTCTGCTCTTTCTTTAAGTAATATATCTTTATTACTCATGCACCTTTACTTCATAAGAAATAATTTCATAGCCTTTATATGTTTCCAATCCTGCAAAAAATACTCCCACCAAGACAAGTAGCATTCCCAATAAAAAGGATGAGACAATGACCATATTTAAATCCACCGCAATAAAATAAGAACCTCCCAACAATAAAGAGGTAAATACAAACATAGCTACACCTGTTGTATAACACAGAACTGTATTACGCACCAATTTTACTCTATATACTAATGCTTTAATCTGGATTGCAATGCTTTCGAGGCGTACATCCTCATCGGTTGTAAGAGGTCTTTCTCCCACTTTCATAAATAAACGTCTCTTTTCTTCATTAAGTAAACGGATTCTATTTACAACGAGAGAATATTTATTATTTATTCCAAGTAAAAGTAAACCGCAAGCATTTATCATTACGGCAGGGGCTAAAATAAGCTGGATTATTTGTACTGCTGTCAATTGGTCGTTTGGTAACATATTCATTAATTTATTCTATCTTAAATGTTTTTGCAAAGTGAATTAAATCTTTACTTTAAATATATTAATTCCATTTATGAATTGGGATAAAAATAATAAATCAGTTTTGTTCCTTAATGGCAGTATTTCCTTGGTCAATCTCTACCATTTTTTAGCTGACCTTGGAACGATTAAAGTTTGATTTGGTATATTTCTAAGAGATAGTAAATGTCTGACCAATCTGATCCAACCCAACTTGTATGTCCATATTCGCTGCCGCATTATTCATCCATTCAATTGCTTCTTCAAATGGTTCCGAACTTTGACTAAAAGTCTTTGTGTGAATCGGAATAAAATAATTTGCATTAATCTCACTTGCCATAATAAGGGCTTCTTCGGGATTGCAATGCGCCTGCTTCCATGGATTATATGCACCGATCGGCATTATTGCAATATCTACATTTTCTTCCTTTGCAGCTCTAAGTTTATCTGTCTTTGCAGTATCGCCGCCAAATAAAATTTTCTTTCCGTTTCGTTCAACAACATAGGCATTGTAGCTTCTTCCATCTTTGAAATGTCCGCGTGAACGGTCTTTTTCCCAAGGAAACCGCCATCCAAAATGCCTAACCTCAAATGCCTTGATTCTGAAATCGGGCAAATTTAATTCTTCCTGCCAATCAAGTACATTTATCGATTTCCATGGCATATCATCAATTACATCTGCGGTTAAGTGAGCCACAACTACATCAATTTCATTCGGGAATCGTTTTGTAATTGCTTTAAGAGTCGGCACATCAGTATGATCCATGTGTGCATGAGAAAGCAAAACTAAATCAGGTTTGGGTAAATCTTCCACTTTTAAAGCAGGTGGTGTAAGTCTCGAAGGTCCGAAACTCGTACCAAGAAAATATATACCTACTCTATCAAATAATACCGGATCAGTTAAAATCCATTTGCCATAAAAATTGATTAAAACAGTCGAATGACCTAACCAAGCAACATTAACCTCTTCGTCTTTCCATAAATGAGGTTCGGGTTTATAATTTAACGAAGCTAAAGGCTGGGCTTCGATATTTTCCGTGAATAATTTTGGAAATAATACCGCACCTAAAGCCGTCAATGTCGAATTTTTTATAAAATTTCTTCTTGTATTCATATACTACATAACATCTTATTTAATAAAATTGTTCCAAATTGATGAAGTTTGCAAAAAATTACTTGATTGAGGATAAAAAGGCAGACTTTCTTAAAAAGCTACCTTATTAGAGAGTTCATTTGTATCTCCCTCTTTTATAGGAAAGTAATCAGAAAGAAGCTTGCCGGCTTTGGTTAGGGTCGTTAATATACCATTTAAATAAAATTCGTTTTTAAACGCCAATTGCATCTCATCGCGAATAGCGTCCCATACAGATTGCTCGACTTTTTCATTTATCCCCTTACCTGCAAGGATATAGAATTGCTTTTCTTCAAGAAGAATAAGAATTAAAAAACCTGTACCATCAAGTGTATTATCCATTCCGAGTTTTCTAAATTCCTTTATCGCAAATTCTCTAATGGAAGTTTTTCTTTCAAAAAATTTTCTTTTTTCTTTGATAGCAACGCGCACTTCACCGGCAGTAGATTTCTCAACCTCGGTAATCTTTGATGAGATTATTAAGAAATCATCATCCGAGAAATAATTATAGATAAGTTTTTTTGTCATTAGTATTAAGATAATAGATTTTTTACTTTACCGCAAAACTTAGATTCTATGTATATTTGTTTATTAGATTATCACAAATTGGAGAAATAATGTATAAAGTAGTTTTATTACGACATGGAGAGAGTGAATGGAATAAACTCAATCTATTCACAGGTTGGACTGATGTAGAACTTTCGGAGCAGGGATTAAAAGAAGCCAAATTAGCGGGCGAACTCCTTAAAGAAGGGAATTACAAGTTTGACATTGCCTATACTTCACTTTTAAAAAGAGCAATCCGCACTCTTAATATTGTCTTGGAGGAGATGGATTTATTATGGCTTCCGGTAGTAAAATGCTGGAGATTAAATGAAAGACATTATGGAGCTTTACAGGGATTAAATAAAGGCGAGACCGCCGAAAAATATGGTGCTGAACAAGTAAAAGTATGGCGCAGAAGCTATGACGTTCCACCTCCGGCATTAGAAGAATCGGATGATAGATATCCGGGTAAAGACCGCCGTTATGCTGATATGGATAAAAAAGATATTCCATTAACAGAAAGTTTAAAACTAACCGTTGATCGCTTTTTACCATATTGGCACGAGACAATCGCTCCCGATATTAAAGCAGGTAAAAATGTTGTTATAGCAGCTCACGGAAATAGTCTCCGCGCATTAGTAAAATATCTCGATAATGTTTCTGATGAAGAGATTGTTGAATTAAATATTCCTACGGGAGTGCCGTTGGTTTATGAATTGGATAATGACTTAAAACCGATTAAACATTATTATCTCGGCGATCAAGAAAAAATTGCTGCTGCGATTAATTCAGTAGCTAAGCAAACTGAGAAAAAATAGTTTTAGTTTTACTAAAGCCCGGCATAAGTCGGGCTTTAGTATTAGTGCATCATTTATAACCTTGATTTTTCAAACTATTTTCTCAATTTTCTAATATGATTATTTCATTAATATGTTCGGAATATAAATGTTTAAAAAAGTATCGTTAATCGTTCTTTTTTCTTTCGTAGGGTTGAATGCACAAACAGTAATTGGCAAGTATGCCGGAGAGTTCTTGGCAATAGGTGTGGGCGGTAAAGCCCTCGCAATGGGGAGTGCTCAAAACGCAATAGTTAATGATGTTACCGCAGGATACTGGAATCCAGCCGGCTTAGCTCATATTAACTATCCACAAGCCGCATTAATGCACGAAGAACATTTTGGAAATCTTGTTAATTACAATTATGCCGCTGCCGCTATACCTTACGGTGCGGATATGAGTTTTGGTCTAAGTATTATTCGTCTAAGCATTGATGGCATTCCTGATACTCGTAATGCGCTCTATGATGCGAATGGTGATGGCATCCTCGATATAAGAACCGACCGATTAGACTATTCAAAAATTTCCGAGTTTAGTAATACCGATTGGGCATTCTATTTTACGTTTGCTAAGAGACAATCCGATGATTTTTATTGGGGTGCTAACGTTAAATTAATCAGAAGAGACCTTGCAGAATATGGAGCAACGGGAATTGGTTTCGATGTTGGCGTTCATTATCGTCCTTACGAAAAATTAATGCTTGGTGTAGTCATCCAAGACGTTACTTCCACTTTAATTGCCTGGGATACAGGAAGAAATGAATTGATCACTCCGACTTTAAAAGTTGGGGCGGCATATTCATTCAATATTCTAGGGGGTGTTGTTACACCTATTACAGATTTCGATATTCGTTTTGAGAATAGAAAATATGCTTCGACATTTAATCTCGGTCCGGTAAGTTTTGACTTGCACACCGGCTTAGAATATAATTTTAAGAATGTAGTAGCTGTGCGTGCCGGTTATAGTGATGTTAAACAGATTACTCTCGGTGCAGGATTATTTTTACCTAAACTTACAATCGATTATTCTTATGCTCGATTTACAGGTTCACAAGATGAAACACTTCCGGCTTCACACCGTGTTTCATTAATTCTTACACTCGATACACCGGAATTTTTACGAAGCGGATTGTAGTGCGATTAAAAAATATTAAATATTTTATACCGATTATTTGCATTGTTTTTTTTACCGGTTGTTCGATAAGCAAACCATCGGTATATGGTAACAACTACCCCCTTCAAAACACATCCCACTTTATTGAAAATATATCATTAAAAATTCCGGATAAATACCACTTCGTTGAAGATAATGAATGTTTCTGTCGCGAATTATGGTTCGTTAAAGATGATTATTCGTCTGATATATCAATTAATAAACTCAATCTCGAAAACAGCAATTCGCTTGATGACGAAGACCTCTTGTATCAAGTTGCCGAGCTATCACTTCAATTAATCAAAAAGAAATTGAAAGGTGATTTTTTATTTGATGGCAGATATGAATGGTTCGATATTGGCGAAAGAAAAGCTATTGCGTTTAGATACGGAAACAAAGATAAATATAACGGAAGGAATGTAATTACGAATGTTAATGGCGTGCTTTTAGAATCAACAGCATTACTCCATAAGGACTTACATAATCAAGTATTGCTATCTGAGCTTTTCAAAGCCCAGAATAGCAATTTAGAAAATCTTACATACTAATTATATCGTTATATATTATAAATGCCATTAAGATAAGTAATAAAACAAACCCGGCATTTTGAATAGCAATCTTTGCCTTAATCGGAATTTCTCTTTGAATAATTCCTTCAATAAGAATAATAACAAAATGCCCGCCATCTAAAACCGGGAAAGGCATTATATTTATTATTGCTAAACTCAAGGAAAGCATAGCAAGGAAAAATAAGAATGGCATAATTCCGGAATCGGCTGATTTTGCAGCGTATTGAGCTATTTTAACTGGTCCGCCAAACGCCTGCTTAAATTCCACTTTCCCTGTTATTACGTTCTTCATCATTGTCAAAGTCAATTCAGTATATTGCCCAATATTAGAAACACTTTGACTAAGAGAACCGAATACACCATATGTTTTATATTCAAATTCGCCTGTATAAGCATCAGCAATCGCTATTCCTATCTTACCTTCCAATCCGGGATTAACAACAGTCTGAACTGTATCCTTGCCTCTTAAAATAGTTACCGGTATATCAGTCTGCTTATTGGCAGTAATTATTTTTACGACTTCCTCGCGATCTTTTACCGAAACATTATTAACTTCTAAGAATATATCACCGGAAGCAATTTTTCCAGCTTCAGCAGGTGAATTCTTCATTACATCCTGAACAAAAGGCTGAGTAGGGTTTGGAAAAAGGAAAATTCCCTTTTGTGATGCTTGTGTAATTTGTGAACGAGAAATTAAAATATTTTGTTCCACACCGTTTCTTTCTACCAATACATTTAGGTTATTTCCGGTATTATTTACTAATAAATTATCAAGAACTTCTTCCCAATTACTTACTTTTTTACCGTTAATCTCTTTTATTTTATCGAAAGATTGGAAACCTACTTTTTCCGCATTGCTATTAGCTTCAATTTTACTGATAGTAGTTGATTTAAATATCTGTTTACCTTGATAGAAATTAATTCCCCAAAAGATTGAGAGTGTAAGGAGAAGGTTCATTAATACACCGGCAGTGATTACAAATAATTTCTGATAAGTTGGTTTAGATCGAAATTCATGCGGTTGAGGTTCTTTTTCTAAAAATTCAGTATCGTTACTTTCATCCACCATTCCGGCGATTTTTACATACCCACCTAATGGCAAAAGACATAATTTATAATCAGTATTACCTTGTAAATCGACATCTTTCGGAAGATCAAGAAATGTGAATTTTGTAATTTTATTATAACCAAACAACCTTTTACCGAACCCGATTGCAAATGCGTCCACTTGCATTCTGCAAATCTTAGCCGCGGCAAAATGTCCAAACTCATGAACAAACACCAATATGGCTATCGTTATTACAAAATAAATAATATAATCCATTAAAAATTATCTCCGTTAATTAAACTTTTTATTTAACCATTCTCTTGTTATACGGTTACATTCAAATATTGTTTCTAAATCGGGTTCTCTGTGATTCTCGATAGTATCAAGTGCATAACCAATAAATTCGGGAATTTTGTTAAAACCAATCTTCCCCTCTAAAAAATTATAAACAGCTACTTCATTCGCAGCGTTCAAGATACATGGTGCAGTACCTCCTGCTTCCATAACATCATAAGCCAAATTAAGGCATTCAAATTTTTCTGAATCCGGTTTTTGAAAAGAAAGGGTACCGATTTCACTAAAATTTGTTACAACTTTTTTATATTCAAAACGTTCCGGATAACTTAAAGCATACAATATTGGCAATTTCATATCCGGTGTACTTATTTGTGCTTTTATTGAACCATCAATAAAAGCTACCATTGAATGAATTATAGATTGAGGATGTATCACCACATCAATCTTTTCCTTTGGTAAATTAAAAAGCCAATGTGCTTCTATTACTTCTAAACCCTTATTCATCATCGTAGCGGAATCAATCGTTATCTTACTTCCCATCTTCCAATTTGGATGATTGAGTGCATCTGTAATCGTAACAGATTTTAATTCTTCTTTTCCCTTATTAAGAAAAGGTCCACCGGAAGCTGTTAAAATTAATTTATCAACATTCTTTTTCTCTTCGCCAACAAGGCATTGGAATATCGCACTATGCTCTGAATCTACCGGAAGCATTTCAGTACCATACTCTTCGCATAGCGATGTTACAAGTTCACCTGCAGCTACGAGTGTTTCTTTATTAGCAAGTGCAATCCGTTTTTTCCTTTTAATTCCCTCTATAGTAGGAGCTAATCCTGCAAATCCAACCATAGAAGAAAGGAGAATGTCATAATCAAGCGATCCACTTAATTCTAAAATCCCTTCTTCACCCTCTAAAACAATACATTTATTGCCAACGATCTTTCTTAGTTCCGCGGCTTTTTTTCTATCTCTCACTGCCACGGCTTCCGGACGAAATTCTTCTATCTGCTTTACAAGTAGGTCTATATTCTTATCAATTGTAAGTCCGGCAACATAAAAATGTTCCTTAAACTCTCTTACAATATCAAGAGTACTTACACCGATAGAACCGGTAGAACCTAATATTAAAATGCGTTTCATTTTTTTCTCAAAGGGTAAACCACAATATTAATTATATTTATAATTAAAAGTAAGCTTTATCCCACAAAATGCCTGCTTAATGCAAGCAGTATATTTATAACTACCAATAGATTGATAAAGCTATTTAAGGTATAAAGTTTTCTTAAATTCTCATAAACTACTGGCTTAAGGGTCTCGCTATTTTCTAAATTTTCACCTAATTCAAGTCTGACTTTTTTCGCCGCCGGAATTACTTTTGCTCCAATTAGGAAAAGAATGAATACCATTATTACTTGCTTAGTTATCAACCAATGATTTGCTGAAACTTGAAAGAAAGAAAATCCAGGATTTAGGAATACAACAAAGATTCCTGTAATTAAAATCCCCATTGAGCCAACTATTCCAATAATATTAATAAAATTAAGATATAGCTTAATAAACTTTCTTTCGCCGAATTTCATTTGGTTTTGTTTTATGTAGCTTCTTAGTATATAATCACTTAAAAAATTTGCAAGCCATATACCGGCAAACAAAATATGTATAGTTACTAATATTGGATAAAATGTCATATTTACTCACTTTCTTAAAATTTAAGCTATAATTTACGAAAAATATTGATTACCCTAAAGGGAGTAAGTCGATTCTTGGACTTTCTATCCGGTATTAATTTCTCCCTTGCTTGTAAATTGCGTTCTTTAATTTTAACTTTGTGTTCAAGCAATTAATTTGAAAGGAAATTCAAGTAATGACAAATGCACAAAAATGGGTAGCCGCTTTTTTAGGTCTTTTTTTAATCATATTTTTAATCGGGAGATTCACTCAAAAAGATGAAATATCCATGATTCCTGAAGATAACGCATTTATGGGTGGAGAAAATAAGGAACAATCAAATAAACCCGCCGGACTTGTCTTAATCGAACAAAATGGATGTCAATCCTGCCATGGAGAAGATTTTAATGGAACTACATTAGCACCAGCATTGGCTTCTCTAAAAGAACATTGGGATAGAGATGGTTTAATTAATTATTTGCGCAATCCATCTTCATATAGTGGTGATAAACGCTTTGAAGCATATAAAGCACAATATAGAAGCATTATGCCTTCTTATGGTAATGTGGAAGTAAAAGACCTTGGTAAAATTGCAGATTTCCTGTTAAATAAATAGTAGCCATTCCTAATGATATAAATCATTTTGAATCAAATTCCCTGAGGAACAAACTATCACTCAGGGAATATACTCTTAAATGTTTCATCAAAATCATCAACAACTATATTTTTTGTTCTTATATAAAATCAAGTTATACCAAATCATAAGGCAATCGAAATCAATTAAATAAGTTAGGAATGAGTAATTAATTAAAAGAGAAGCAGTAAAGTAAATATTATTCGCTAACTTCTGAATCGTAATACGCTTTATATTTAATAACAGATTCAAGAATTGCCTTGGAGATTTGATCCTGCCCCTTTTTGCTATTTAAAAATGCTTCGTCCTCGTAGTTAGATAAAAACCCGGTTTCTATTAATACACTTGGCATTGAAGCACCTACAAGTACATAGAAACCCGCCTGCTTAACCCCATAGGAAGGGTTTGATACACCCGTTTTCCATTGTGTATTTAATACATCTGAAAATTTTTCAGAGTAACGCATATATTGAGAATGCGCCATACTCACGAGAATAAAATTCTCATCCGTCAATTTCTGATATTTATTCGGATCATTTTCATATTGAATTACACTATTTTCAAACTCAGCAATAGATATGGCTTCTTTTGTACGTCCGGGGCGAAGCAGATAAACTTCAAAACCTTTTCTATTGCTCGGTTTTTGGGCCGATGAATTGCAATGAATGGAAATAAATAACTTGCCGTTATTTTCATTTGCTATTTTACCTCGGCGATAAAGTTCTATAAATTGGTCTGTGCTCCGCGTATAAATTACTTTAACATCGGGAAGATTTTTTTTAATTAACGCACCAAGTTTAAGAGCTATTGCAAGATTAATATCTTTTTCTTTTACTCCCGTAATGCCTATTGCTCCGGGATCCTTACCGCCATGCCCTGCATCAATCACTATTGCATCGAAAGTCCACTTTGTTTTTACTTCTTCTACTTCGGCTTTGTTTGTAGTGCCTTCAAATAGTTTATTATGAACGGTTACTAATAAATCTCCTGTTTCGACATCAAAAAATGCCTCACTTCTCGAATATCCTTCTTTAAGATCAAAAACAAACTGCCAATTATTTCCTCCTGTTTTTTTAAGTGAGGCCTTTTTTACTAATCCGGTTGGCTCTATAAAATTTAATATTCCTGGGGCAATTGTAGTTCTTGTTAGAAACAGATAAAGCTTACCATCGCTAATCGAATGACGAGGAGTATTAATTCTCTTAGAAGTATTAAATCTAAGCATCGTGCCATTAGCTTTTTCTTCAATGCTCGCACCATAAATATTATATTTTAGTGCTTCCGGTGATTTCGCAGCAGGCTTCGGTATCGAAGTCGATTCTTTACCCGAATTATCCGGCGAATTTTTCGTTGCATTAGGAATATGAGGCTGAATAGGTGTTATTGCGGCTATTTGCTTTGAAGATACCTCGGAGATATTAGCCGTAGTATTCGTTGCGATTTTTGCTGAATTTGCACTCGTTTCTAATATTGCTTTCTCACTGCTTTTAGTAATAGAATTACTTTCCGATTTAAACAAATCCACAAACATAGTTGCAGGATTATATTTTTTAGAAGTAATATTTAATTGTTTCGCTGATTCATTAAATATTAGTTCTTTACTGTATCCCAAAGAAAAATAATCTATACTATATGCAAGCGGCACAAAAATATCATCCCCAATTATCATAGTTGAAATTGGTAATTGGAATAATGCTTCATCTTGAGAATCGATTGCTCTTCCCGATACAACCACGTATTGATTCCTTCCCGTGAATTTAATTCTATAATCGGTAAATTTTAATTCAATCTTTTTCGATTCTTGATTTATGTATATACCTGCATTTAGAAGAGCGGACATTTCTTTAAGAGAAACAAATGTAACCCCTTCCCTAACAACAAATGAAAGTGTGGCAGGGGAACCATTATTATCCACACTTATTTTATATAATCGCTGAGCGTTAATAGATGTGGTAATTATAAGCAATATGTATATGAATATAATTTTTTTCATATTATCCAATGAATGGAATCATAAATCTGCTTTTCTTTTTATACTCACTGAAATTTTCTTTGAAATGTTTAAGTAAAATTTTTTCTTCTAAAAATGCCCGCATTATAAATAAAGGCAGTTCGATCAAAATCACCAATGGTATAATGATGTAACTTAGAAGGGCAATACCTGCACCAAAATCGCTTAAGAATTGCGATAAATATTGCGGATGACGTATATATTTATAAATTCCGGAACTAACTAACTTATGTTCTTTTAGAATTACAACATCCTGAGCGTAACTATCTCCTAATTCCTTAAATGAAATTACTTGAATCCATGAAAATATTATGTAAAGTGCAAGACCGATATATCTCCATATAGCAAATTGCTCTTTGAATGATTCAGGCAAAACGAAAGCATTAAAGGCACTCACAATAGTAAGAATTAATATGAGGGCAGAAATATTAGGAGGCAATTTTTGAAGAAAAGATTCGGGACGTTCGGTTACTTTTAATACCGAAATCCTTACACCTTTCTTCGCCGCAGAAGCATTGGCACTCATTGTAACAACTAAATTGATTAATAATATTATATTAATCGGATCCATTTAAGTAACTCCACAATTAATTCGGTAATATAACAACTTTATTGATTTAAAATCATTTTCAGCGCATTGTGAAGAGACGCGAACTTAAATTTAAATCCGCTTTCTAAAGTTTTTTTAGGATTTATTTTTACACCCTTTAATACATTGTCAGCCCCTTCTCCATACAAAATTTTGATTATAAATTCCGGCACCTTCATAAAAGAAGGACGGTGCATAACATTACCGAGTTCGCTGCTAAATTGTTTTAATGTTACAGATTCCGGTGATACTCCATTATAAATACCATTTAAATCATTCTCTAAAGCAAAAATAAAAAGATTTGCAATGTCCTCAATATGTATCCATGGAAATGGCTGATCTCCAGAACCGATTGGTCCGCCGACAAAAAACTTGAATGGGACAATCATTTTTGAAAGTGCCCCCTCGTTTTCATCTAAGACAATTCCAATCCGTATTAACACTCTTCTTCCATATATTAAAGATTCAGATGCGTTTTCCCACTTAACTACTACTTCACTTAGGAAATCTTTTCCATTATTTGAGTTTTCATCACACTGATTAGCTTGAACACCATAATAACCAATGGCAGAAGCACCTATATAGACCTGCGGCTTTTGTGAAACTGAATTTATTACTTCAACTATTTTTTTTGTAGTCTCAACACGACTGTAGAGAATTTTTGATTTATGTTCTTCGTTCCATCTACGCGCCATAACGTTTTCGCCTGCGAGATGAATCACTGCATGCGCTCCATTAATTTCTTCTGTTAATTCTTCTTCATTCCATTTGATACATTTCGTTAATCCCGGTAATTGTTTCATTGCTTTTTCGGGATTCCGAGTAACACCTACTACCAAATACCCCTTATTGAGAAGTTTATTCGATATATTTTTCCCAATTAACCCTGTTATTCCCGTTATAATTATTTTTTTCATAAAATACTCCTTAGCTTGTGAAACATATTATATGTTCAATAAGTTTACAAGTATCTCCAAAATATCATATTTTTACTTAAACCTTGAGGGCAATATATGAAAAGAAATTATACTTACCTTTTTATCGTACTCATTATGTTTATCACAATTACAAAAATTAATTCGCAACAACTATCAATTAAAGGAAAAGTATTAGATAAAAAAGATGGATTGGCTTTAAGCTTTGCAAATATCAGAGTTAGTAACTCCTCGATTGGAACGGCTGCAAATGTGGAAGGAGATTTTGAACTCCGCCTTAAACCAGATAGCTACACTATAATAATTTCATTTATAGGATATAAATCCGATTCAATTAAAGTGAATCTCAATGCGAATAAGAATTTAATGATTCCATTGGAGCGGATATCAATAAACTTACCCGAAATAACCGTACTTCCGAAAGAAAATCCGGCAAATGAAATAATCCGCCGTGTAATTAAAGCGAAGAAAGAGAGAGAAGAAAAACTTGATTCATATATTTTTCACGCTTATACCAAAGGACTAATTAAAACTACTCAAAGTATTTCTGCCAAAGACAGAAGTGTAAATTTAAGTATTAGTACACGAGATACCGGTGCACTTAAAATTACAGGTATAATCGAAAATGAAAGTATCGGATATTTTCAAAAACCTTCTTCCTACAAAGACGAAATAATAGCACAAAAACAAAGCTCAAATACACCGTCATCAATTAATATCCTAACCGGCGGAAGGTTAATTCAGAATTTTTATTCAGACGATATTCAGTTCTTTGGAAAACCATTAACGAGCCCAATTTCCGAAGATGCTCTCGACTATTACTATTTCGATCTCAAAGATACTTTGGCTTATGATAATAGAGCTGTTTATCAAATCTATTTTGAAACACAAGACCGTTCCGACCCCGGTTTCTATGGAACTATTTATATAGCAGACAAAACTTTCAATTTAGAGAAATTAGAGGTTTTCCTTAATCGTGCCGCTAATCCGGGTGGTATTTTCGATAAAGTTAATATTTTTCAGCAATTTCAGCTATATGAAAACAATATCTCTATGCCGATTGATTATAGAATTTTCGCAGATGGTAATGTCTTGGGAATTGCAAAATTCGGATTTGAGTTAAATTCGATTTTCTTTGATTACGATATTAATTCTAAAATTCCCGAAAATAAATTTGATATGGCGGTTATAAAAGTTCTTCCCGATGCGGATAAAAAAGATTCAACTTACTGGAAAAATACTCAGACGATCCCAAATACACTTGAAGAGATTAAGGCTTATGCAAGAATCGACAGCGTTGAATCCATCCCACGAACATTCTGGGATAATTTTTCTTTTCTCGCATCTCGTCTTTATCTGAATGATAATTATTCCTTTACAGGTTTAACCGGACTGTATCATTTTAATAGGGTTGAAGGACATTCTCTTGATTTCGGGCTATACGGTGAAAGTCTATTAAATAAACGCCTTAATTGGTCAACAGACTTCTCTTATGGATTTTCAGATAAAAAATTCAAGCAGGAATTTGAAGCTTCTTATCTCGTTGGCGAATATAGAACCGGAAAAGTATATCTAAATGCTTACAACAAGTTAACCGACCTTTTTGGCGAATCGAATAAATACAACAAATTAACTTCAACGGCTCTAAGTTGGATTTCTAAAAATGATTTTAGAGACTATTACTATACGAGAGGAATAGAGTTTTCGATCGACGAGCAAGTATTTCCTATTCTAAAATTAGGAGCGGGATTTTTATATCGTGAAGATAGAACGGCTTTTAATAAGTCTAATTTCTCACTTTTTAATCAGAGTAAGACATACCGAAAAAATAAAGTAATTACTCCTGCAAATACAGAAGCACTCACAGCATCCTTTACTCTTGATTTTAGAAAATATATTGAGGATGGTTATTTTAGAAGACGAGCATCCTTTGGTGAAGCATTCTTTTTATTAAGCGGCTCAATCATATCCTCACTCGGTACAAGTGACTATATGTTCGATCAATACAAAGCAAACATCTATTCATTTATTCCTACTTATCGTTCTACAAATATTGTAATGAATGTTAATACGACATTTTCTAATGGCGGAGTTCCTTTCCAAATGATGGAGGCCCTCCCAGGTAATATCGAAAGTGGAGGAAAAAACTTCACCTTCCGAACATTACGAATAGGTGAGGTCTTTGGAGATAAAGTGATTGCTATCAATCTAGAACATAACATCAACGATGAATTATTTCGTTTCCTAAGCATTCCTTTTATTGAGGATATTCAGCTTGCTTTGTCATTTCATTTTAATATGGCTTGGACTTCTCTTTCCAAAGAGAGTAAAGAGATTAATAGAATGGCATTAAATGGTAGTTATTTGCAACCTTATTCAAGTAAGCAAATTGAATTTACGCAACCATTTATGGAAGCTGGTTTCGGAATAGGACAGTTACTTTTTCCAATCAAATTTGAATTTACATGGAAACTCAATCATTTTGGAAATAATAATTTTGTAATTTCACTTAATACTTTTGTTTTGTAATAGGAATTATATGAAGCTGCTAAAAATAGTTTTCTTTTTGTTTACCGTTAATTTGTTTGCACAAGAAATTTCGATTAGTAAAATAGAACCTCCAAACTGGTGGACAGGAATGAAAACAAATTCTATTCAACTAATAATTTACGGAAATAATTTAACAGATTTCAGCGCTGAGTTTTCTCCTAAAGGTCCAATTATTAATAAAATTCATACGATAGAAAATTCTTCATATTCCTTCATAGATATCACTATCCCAAAAAAAATGAAACCCGGAAAATATGAATTAACATTCGAAGGCAAAAATGGAAATGCAAAATTTGAATACTCATTTTTCGAACGTGAAAATAATAAAAACAATTTTCAAGGCTTTTCAAATAAAGATATAATTTATCTTGTAATGCCGGATCGGTTTGCTGATGGCGATCAAACTAATAATAAAATTGAAGGATACAACGATCCATTCGATTCATTAAAAACGCAGAAAAGATATGGCGGAGATATTCAAGGACTTATTGATAAATTGGATTACTTTATTGATCTTGGAGTTACAACCCTTTGGATAAATCCATTAGTAGAGAACAATACATTTCGATCTTATCATGGTTATGGGGCAACTGATTTCTATAAGATAGATCCTCGTCTTGGTACTAATGCTCTCTATAAAGAACTCGTAAATAACGCTCATACTAAAGGAATAAAGATTATTATTGATCATGTGGCAAACCACTTTAGTGATGATCATCCATGGATGAAAAATCTTCCGATGAGAAATTGGATTAATGGTGCGAAAGAAAACCATTTAGATGCGGCACATCATAAAATGGTATTTACTGACTTATATTCAGACAGCTCTACTATTAAACACGTAGAAAAAGGTTGGTTCACAGATTACATGCCCGACCTGAATCACGATAATCCATTTGTTCAAAAATATATTACACAAAATACTATCTGGTGGATTGAATCGAGTGGATTAGATGGAGTAAGAGAAGATACTTATCCATACTGTGGGCAGAAATTTATGTCTGATTGGGCAGAAACTATAATGAACGAATATTCTAAACTCAATATAGTGGGTGAAGTTTGGACAGGCGAACCCCAGTTTTTAGCCGGCTACCAAAAAGACAATTCTTATCGCCCTGATTTTAATACAAATCTTCCTGCTATTACTGATTTCGGATTCCGTGATGTTTTAGTGAATTTTTTACAAGGCAATAAAGGGATCTATTCGGTTTATGAACTTCTTACAAATGATTTCCTTTATAAAAACCCTGCTAATCTCGTTACATTTATAGATAACCACGATGTGGCAAGGACAATGTATTATGCAAAAGGTAATATTGCGAAAGCAAAAATTGCTTATACATTACTTTTTTCTATGCGCGGTATTCCAAGCTTTTTATACGGCTCTGAGATCGGAATGGTAGGAACAGAAGATCATGGTGAATTAAGAATTCCATTCCCTGGTGGTTTTCAAAACGACTCACGTAATGCTTTTAATAAAGATGGAAGAACTATTTACGAAAATTATATTTATGACTTTATTACTAAATTAATTCATATAAGAAAAGATAATGAAGCACTTTCGATAGGAAAAACAATACAGCTACCACCAGTTAATGAAACATATATCTATTTTAGAATTAGCGAAAATCAAAAAATAATGGTCGCTGTAAATAATAACAATCAAGAACAAGAAATTAACTTAACTGAATTAAAAAATATTTTGGGTGATGGAAAAGTATTTAGATCCTTATTAGATGAATCGGAGACAGGGATTCCTGCTGATTATAAATTAAAACTAAAGCCGATGAGTGCAGAATTATTTTTGATTAAGTAAAAACTAAATCACTCAAACCAAGAGACCACTTCAAAATTATTAGTATGCGGAAAATATGGAGGCACTTTGAGGAGTAGTCTTTCATCATATTTATGAACGAACCTTAATCCTTTATAAGGATTTCCGGCATTATTGTAATTAGCTGTTACTCTTAAGTCGTTTGCAATTAATCCACCAAATATATTCCAATTACCGAGAAAATTTTGGTTAACCAAACCATCTTCGGGACCAATAGTACCATTCATACAGTACATCGAAGCCATTGTTGTAATATTTTTCCCTAGGGTATTAGAGTTTGATTGAATTCTTATTGTCTCTTCGGCAATAATACCTGCTAAGTCGTCAGAATTTGGATTGGTACGTGGGTCAGAAGCATAAGTAAAATCATCTTCAAAATAAACGCCTCCTGCTCCACTTGTCCCCTTTTTTGTAGCTGCTATCGTAACATTACCATTTACCACTCCTTTGGTATAGACATTTCCTCTTTCGACATAAATAACTCCATTTGGTGCTAAAGTGGTTAAATTTTGAGTTTTGGATGTGGACCAAGAGCCGGTACCAATCTTTTGCTGAAATGTTACAGTGCCATCTGAATTAAAATAAAGCTTCACGTCAATTTTTTTATTCGTATTAGTTGTATCACGGAAAATTTTGCTTGCATTAGCTCTCATACCGGTAGTATCGAATACAAGTGGTAAATCCAAACCAGATTCATAGCCTCCATAAAATTTAGGGTCTTTAGGAGTCCCCGTTTTAGTTAATCCTGTTTTAGTAGATACTTTCCCTAAAAAAACAGGCGAACCCGAAGTAGTAAGTTTTCCATTGGTATGAAATGGTCCATCGAATGTATCACCCGTTGCCGGATATGCGCTTGAAATATTTGAATAATAATTTCCATATTTAGCAAAATTACTTGGTCTTAATTCTACAATAATTGTTCTTGTTACACCCTCATACGTCCCTTCTGAAACAATTGTAGCTAATTGAGTAAAATTAGTATTAGCATCACAAGCACCTAGAAAATCACCATGAGCAAGATGAGCAGCTACGGCACCAGCAGAAACACTCATTGTATGTCGGGCAGATGAATTTCCGGGTGGAATATGGCATATTGTTACTTTACCATTTGTATTGCCTGCAGCCATATTAGAGACAAAAACGTTTAATGTCCCCCCTTGATAGCTAACGTTTGAATATCCTGCTTCCCAAGTTTTATCCATAAATATTGAATTTGCTGCCAAATTAGCACCACTAACTGCAATATTATAAGCAGTTGTTTCGATAAAATAACGGGAATAGTTATCCATAACTCTTAGAGTAAGTCCATTAAAATTATGACCCACGACTAAGAAAATAAGACTAAAACCAAGTACCAAAAAAATTGCTGCTTTTCCGCCCATTATCTGTTCCTCAAGTTACGTGCTGCTAAACGAACCTGCCGCCAAAACACACTTGAATATTCATTATTGTAAGCGGCATAATTTTCTATTTTTAGATCAATCCGCATTGTGTAAATCTGACCCGGTTTTGTAATTGGGAAAGGAAGCAAGTTCCCAAAAACATCGTAATAGAGCAATTTAAATTGTGTAACTCCCAAATTAACACCCCTAGGTGTTCCATTATTTATTACCCTATATAAAAATCGATCTCTTGGATTTGGGGTTTCTGATAATTCCGATACCGGTCCAACATAATACTTCATTGTATCTACTATCATATCATTATTACTATCCGTAAGAAAAACGATTCTATTTGAATCAGCTGAAACAATTGATTTCGTTGGATCGGGAATTTTTTGCCAATTTTTACAATAACCTACTTTTCTAAAATCGTACTCTAATAATGTTACTGCCTCTACAAGACTCTGCTGAACAATTACTTCGCCACCGTAAACATAAGTATTTTTAGTTGCCGCTTCATTCATACGCAAAAGAATTAAAAGAAGCATACCGCCTACTAATGTTGAACCCAATATGTCTATTAATGTACTAAAGCCCATTATCGAAAATACCAATAACTAAAAACTGTTGACATCCTAACAGTATCGACCATCGAAGGACTCGTAATTGTAACCGTAATTTTTTTATGCCATCTCCTTGAAGTTACAAAACTATTAAGATTTGAGGGATCTACATATTTAACAACACAAGAAGCATTAAAAACAGCGGATTGAAAAGTGGGGTCGCTTGATGTATTTTTTGTATATCCATTATAATCATCAAAATCATCAAAATCCGGATATGATTCACCCGTTTCTTTCCCAAGTGAATTGGGGTTGGTAAGATTATTAACGTTACCTAAACTCATATCAACAGTAGCAGCATCGAAAGCTTTAGAACTTGCTTCTTCAATTATGGATGTTCCGAGTGAAACAGCCATAACTCCAAACTTAGTTTCATACATTACATTAGAAGTATTGAAGAAGTTAGTATTCACCCTCAGAATGACAACCGTTAAAAGCATCATTGCTGCAATAGTAATCATCATCTGACCGGTATTCATAGTGGTCTATATTTAATTGAAAAAACTGTAAACTTACTCAACAAAATTTACAAAATATTAATATTAGTTAGCAATCTATGTGCCAGCTTAGTATTTTATTATCGTTAAAACCCGGGCTAAATTAATGCCCTTTTCCATACATTTTTTCGCCAGCCGTAATTTTTACCTGTAAGTGATTCTGCATTGGAGGCATAGGGCATGTAGCAAATTCAGAAAAAACACATGGTGGATTATATGCTTTATTAAAATCTATAAATGTATTCCCTGATGAGTCGGGTTTTGGAACTGAAAGAAATCTCCCCGCTTCATAAGTATCTTCTCCATTTGTTTTATCAGCAAAAATCAAGAAATAATCATTCTCTCCACCTTCTAAAACTTCAAGCATGTACTTATTCCCCTCAATTTCAAAAGATAAATTGCCAGGCGATTCCTCTTCATTTACTCTTCCGAGTATATTTGGAACTGATATTTTCTTTTCAGCAAGACTTGGATTAAATTTTGCTTTAATCTTCCAATCGGAATTAACGGGATATCTATCTATTCCTTCAAAACCAAAAAGATTATCATGTTTCATATCTCTAAGACGAATTCCATATTGATCACCTCTCTTTATCGCAAACCAGACTAAAGAAGCATGCCTCAGCGAAGAGCTATCCTCATCATCCGGTTTTAATTCCATTTCAGTAATCATCTTACCGTTATGAAGAACAGTGATATCGGGATTGATTTTTACAAAAACCTTACCGCCATCAAGAATAAATTCACCTGCATGATCATTAATCTTTCCTTTTGGAAATACAAGGTCGTTATCAGAACTGCTTCCAAAACTATTCTTACCATCTTTAAGCCAAAATAAGCCCGCAAGATTAAGCCAACCTTGCTCCTTTTTTAATCCTTCAATTCTTTTATTGTGCCACTGATTAATTTCGCCAATATATTTTGGTTCCCCTTTTTCTTTAAACCCACAAGCGGTTAATATTATCATTGTAATGAAGAGAATTATAGTTTTCATATCATATCTTTCTTCTTGTTTATGACAAATATATAAAAATATTTTGATCGTTATTACGATAATTCAATAGAATTAAGTAACTTTCAGTTTTCCTATTAGAAAATTTATTAATGAACAAATCTGAAAACCGTTTTAAACTGTTAGGCTTGCAAGACCCATTTAATTATTTAGTAGAAATTTCTCCAGACCCTATTTATATAATACGAAATGATAAATTTATTTTTGTTAATAAGGCATGGTTAGAACTATTTGAATATGAAGAGAAAGAAGTTCTGGACAAAAAGTATTTTTATTTAAATATAGTTGCTCCAGAGAGCCAAAAATTAATTCAAAGTAAACTAAATAATCCACCTGACGAAAAACCCAAAAGTTCGAAATATCAATTTACTTGTATTTCTAAAACAGGCAAAAAAATTCATACCGAAGCTCATGTTTATGGAGTTAAAATTGGTGATGAAGTTGCCCATGTAGGTATTTATCGTAATTTAACAGAGTTAAATGAAGAAATAGAAAAACTATCTGCATTAAAATCCGGATTTCTTGCACAGATATCTCACGAAATACGCACTCCAATTAATGTAATTCTTAATTTTATGGATCTTCTAAAAATTGATAATATAAATGATATCGCATCTTCTTACGAAGAAGAACTTAACATTGTGGAATCCGCTAGCAGAAGAATAATAAGAACTATTGACTTAATTCTAAATATGTCCGAGATGCAATCGGGAACTTATAAAGGTATTTTGAAAGAGATTGATCTTCATAAAGACGTAATTATTCCTGTTTTTAATGAGATGAAGAGTTTCGCAAAATCCAAAAAAATTGAGCTTGAAGTTCAACTTCAAACTCAAAAAACCAAATTAATTGCGGATGAATATTCACTTCAGCAGATTTTCCAGAATTTAATATTCAATGCAATAAAATATACTTCCGAAGGAAGTGTCTCAATAGTAATTAAGAAAAATGAAGCGGGAAAACTACAAGCTATGGTTGAAGATACGGGAGTGGGAATATCAAAAGAATTTATTCCTCGTCTATTCCAACCATTTAGCCAGGAAGAAACCGGATATACAAGAAAGTTTGAGGGTAATGGTCTCGGACTCGCTTTAGTTAAAAAATATTGCGACATAAATAAAATATTAATTGACGTAAAAACTAAAAAGAACATAGGGACTACATTTATTTTGAATTTTCCCGATTAATACATTTATTATATTTTTTGATTATATTAAATTAATGGAAGATAATTGGATATTAATATGCCCGACTCCTCTAATGAAGAATTACAAAATAAAATAAAATTTTTACAGAATGAGAATGAAGTTCTTAAAAGAGAACTTGATGTATTCAGTAGAGATCTTTCTGCGGATATCAATAAAGAGTTAAAATCATTTATTGATTATGCACGCATCGGGATTGCTATATTAAATTTCAACGGCAATCCACTAATTACCAATGCCTATCTTCAAAATATGCTACAATATTCGGGAAGTGAACTAAGAAGATTAACATTTCGCGATTTTACTCACCCTCATGATGTTGCCTCTGACGGTCGATTATATGAAGAATTAGTTGCAGGGCTTAGGCAAGAATATAAAATAGACAAAAGATATATACGACAAGATGGCGAGGTAGTAAATGCCAAAGCTACTGTTTCTATGATTTTTGATAATTCTAATAATAAGAAATATATATTAGCTTTTATTGAAGACGTAACAGAGCAAGTAAAAATTGAAAAAAAATTACTAAATGAGCAATCACTTCTTACACGATTAATGGAAAGTATCCCGGATAGCATCTATTTTAAGGATTTACAAAGCAGATTTATAAAGGTCAATAATGCAGCCGCTAAAAAATTGGGATTTAATTCTCCTGAAGAACTAATTGGAAAATCTGATGCTGATATATTTGGAAAAGAGCATTCAAACGAAGCCTATAATGACGAACAAAATATCATAAAAACTAAAAGGCCCTTAATAAATAAAGAAGAAAAAGAAATCTTCCACAATGGATCAGTTACTTGGGCATCTTCCACAAAACTACCTTTGTTTGATGAGAACCAAAAAATCATAGGTACTTTCGGAATTTCAAGAGATGTAACTGAAGACAAAAAAATATACAAGACCCAAGAAGCTGTTTTTAAGGTTTCAGAAGCTGCTATTAGCATTGAAAATTTTGATCTCTTTTATCAAGAGATTCACTCAATAATTTCAGAATTAATGCCGGCAGAAAATTTTTATATTGCTCTTTTTAATAAAGACAAAAGAAAAATTAAATTAGCCTATTTCGTTGATAAATATGACACAATGGATCAGATTGAATATAATATTGGAAAAGGATTAACTGAATATGTAATAAGAACAGGTAAAGCTATTTTAATAAATGCCGAAAAGGATGCTGAGCTTAGAGAAAAAGGAGAAGTGGAATTAGTAGGTGCTCCTCAAGCCATTTGGATGGGAGTTCCTCTTAAAATTCAGGGTGAAACATTTGGTGTAATTGCGCTTCAAGATTATGAAAATCCAAATGCTTATACTTATGAAGATTTACAGATTCTAATATACGTTTCAGAGCAGATCGCACAAGTATTTCAACGAAGAAAAGCGAATGAAGAAATCAGCAGATATACAGAAGAATTGAAACAACTGAATATGACTAAAGATAAATTCTTTTCAATTATTGCGCACGACCTTCGCAATCCTTTTATTACAATTCTTGGATTCTCAGAATTGTTATTGAGTGATTTTCAAGAACTTACTGAAGAAGAGAAAATATATTACATAGAAGAGATGCAAAACTCTGCTAATCTTTCACATAACCTACTTCAAAATTTGTTGCAATGGTCCCGCTCTCAAACTGGAAGAATTGATTTTTCTCCTAGAGTTATTTCAGTTCACGATATGGTTAAACAAAATTTTGAATTATTAAAACAAACCGCAGCAAAAAAGGGAATTTCATTAGTAAACAAAGTTGATGTAGTAATTAATATTGAAGCTGATGAAGATATGTCAGATACAATATTCCGTAATTTAATAACTAATGCTATTAAGTTTACTTCTGACGGCGGTTCAATTTCAATCGATGCCGAGATAAAAGACGATACTGTTGTAATTAAAGTAAAAGATACTGGAATCGGAATGGATGAGGAAACTAAATCTAAATTATTCAGATTGGACGTAAATCACAGTTCACTTGGAACTTCGCAAGAAAAAGGAACTGGATTGGGGTTAATTCTCTGCAAGGAGTTCGTAGAGAAACATAAAGGCAAAATTTGGGTCGAAAGTTCCATAGGCAAAGGTACCACTTTTAGCTTCACTTTACCCATTAAGTGCTAGAATATTTAAATATTTTTGCTTAAAAACCCGCTTTTTACAATAAATATAATAAGTACAATCAAATCCCACTTGACTTATTGGAAAATAAATCGGAAGTTCGTGTAAGTAATTTTTTCACTAGAATCTAAAGACGATTATTTATAAATTTTATTTTCGAGTTTTAAAAAACACATCTCGCCCTCATTCTCCCTGCAACTAATGCGATAAACATTAGTACTACTGTGGGGGGAATTTTTATACCCATTTTTGTTAAAATTCTCTTATTTTCACTAATTATATGAAAACATTTTTATTGATATTTTTGTTTATTTCATTTGAGGCAATAGCTCAAGACTCTTCTGTATGGAAAGATATATCAAAAGAATCATTTAAAAGAAATTTAACCTTCTTGGGAAGTGATCTATTTGAAGGAAGAGGAACAGGGACTGCCGGTGGAAACCTTGCAGCAAAATATTTGGCTCTTGAATATGAGCAGTTAAAGTTATCGACTATTGGTCAAAATAATACTTATTACCAATACATACCAATGCATGGAGGGGTTGCATTACAATCTTCTGTTTTAAATATTTTTCATGAAAACAAAATTGAAAAACTAAAATTAAAAGAAGATTATCTTTTGTATGTTGCAGGAGAGCAAACCTTTGTACCAAAACCATTAGAGATTGTTTTTGCGGGATATGGAATAATTGCCCCGGAATTTGACTATAATGATTACCAAAGCATTCAAGTGGAAGGTAAAATAGTTGCATTTTTAGATGGAGAGCCAAAATCTGATAATTCAGATTATTTCTCAGGAAATGAATCTACAGTATATTCATCACCAGAAGCTAAACAGCGAACTGCTTTAGCTAGAGGTGCAAGAGGCAGTATATTAATTCCTAATCTTGCCGATTCAAAATATTACAGTTGGGAAGAAACAATTTTGCTCTTTTCATTTGAAAATGTAACACTCGCTTATACTCCTTCTAATTCCCTAAGCATTCTCCTTAATCCTGAAAGAGCGGAAATATTATTCAAAGATTCGGAGTATAATTACAAACAAATACTTCAAATGCATTCATTAAATCAGATGAAGAGTTTTCCACTAAAATCTTCATTGTCCTTTAAAGGTGAATTTAAAGAGAGGGATTTTGTTGCCTCAAACATAGCAGGCATGATACCGGGAAGCGATCCTGAATTAAAAGAATCATATATTATTGTATCAGCTCATTATGACCATCTTGGAATTGGAACCGTTATTCGGGGCGATTCTATATATAATGGTGTTTATGATAATGCGATGGGTGTTTCTGCACTTCTTGAAATTGCAAAATTATTTTCTAAAGATGAATACAAGCCAAAACGTTCAATTATTTTTCTCCTTCTCACCGGTGAAGAAAAAGGTTTATTGGGCTCACGTTATTACGCCGATAATCCTATTATACCTTTATATAAAACAATTGCCAATATTAATATAGACGGTATTGCTGCATTCGATAAATTTAAAAGCATTGTGGGGATCGGAAGTAATTACTCTACTCTTGAAGATTTTTTGTTAGAACTAAATAAAAAGATGAATTTGGAAATGGATTCTATACCAAGAGAATTTGCATCCGAAGAAGCATTTACTCAATCAGATCAATTCGCATTCGCACTCGCCGGTGTCCCTTCAATTTTAATTTTAGAAGGAACTAAATATGAAAATATAAGCAGCGAAGAAGGAATAAAGAAAATGATTGAATATTATTTTGATTACTACCATTCCCCTTTTGATGATCTTAGTAGAGAAATCAATTATGATGCTTCGATGCAGCATATTAATGTATTGTTTAATTTTATTCAGCTAATTTCAAATTCTCATCAAATTCCCGAATGGAAAAAAGGCTCTCCTTTTATTAATCAAAGACTTAGGTCAATTGCGGAGAAGAGATGAAATCTTTATTGAAACAGTTTATTTTATACTTTCTCGCAATTGTTATTGGTGGATGCTCATCAACTCAGACAAATGTAGCGGTAATTAAAATAAAGGGCTCTGATACTATGCTTAGTCTTACAGAATACTTAGCGGAAGCATATATGAGAAAAAATCCGGGAGTTTCTATTTATGTAGATGGCGGTGGTTCATCCTCAGGTATAAAATCTTTGATTAATCGTGAAGTAGATATTTGTATGGCTTCGAGACCCTTACAACCCGAAGAGATACAAATGATTGCTTCAAAATATTCTTCTCTTGGAGTGTCTTATATAATAGCAAAAGACGGGCTAAGCATTTATATTAATCCAAAGAACAGTAAACGAGATTTTTCAATTGAAGAAATTAAAAAAATCTTTACCGGAAAAATAAAAAATTGGAAAACCCTCGGTGGAAAAGATGAAGCAATAGTTCCGATAATCAGGACCCCAAATTCAGGGACTTATCTTTACTTTAAAGAACATCTCCTTGAAGGAGAAGATTATATTTCAAATGCGATTACTGAAACTACAACAGCAAAAGTAATTGAACAAGTAGCTAAAAATATTAATGCAATAGGTTATGGGGGACTTGCTTCCGAATCGTTGGAATATCACGCAAGTATCAATGGAGTTCCTTCAACTGAAGAAAATATTAGAAATGACAAATATCCGATTAATCGATATCTCCATTTCTATCTACTTACAAATCCAAATGGAGTTTTAAAAGATTTTGTCGATTGGGTCTTAAGTCCATCAGGACAAAAAATAATTAAGGATTCGGGTTATATCCCATTATTTGAAATTCAATCTTGAACTTATAGTCTAGAACTGTAAATACATCTTAAACATTCCGTAAGTTAAATCGTTGTTTCTATCATATGTAATATTATTTTGATCAGAGTAGTTAACTATAAAATCGAACATAATATTTCTTAATGGTTCGTATCTTACAAGCAATTTAATATTGGTTTTATTTATTCTGATACCGTCAAGAAAAATAGCATCCTCCGAATCGATATCCATTCGATGAGGAACTTTAGAATCTCCACCTACATTTTTAATAAGGTCTCCGCTAGCATCAACTACATTTTTACCTGAACGAGTATTAGTATATTCAAGTTCACATCTCAATCGGTCGCTAAAATTATATGTAATACGTGCCATAAGTTCTTCGGCATTCGGACCTATACGATGCCCAAGATTACTTCCATACGCGGTAACGGCATTCTTCAAATTAGTATGAGAATATACATAAGGACGAATCTTTGTAAATTCAGCAGAGAATGAAAAATCGGAAAAATCAAAAGGAGAGTACCACATAAACCCTAATTGATATGCGGTTTTGTTGGAGAAACGTTCCATATCTTGAAGATTAGATAAAATATCTTCATCCAAATAAAATGTTCCTTGTATCTCAAAATTTCTTAAGAAATGAGTTTGCAAATCGAGATATAAAATCCCGTTATCTCGATCTTGAAGCGACATTTCAGTGAATTTATAAAATGCAAATGGATTAAGATATGCGGGATCAAGTCCTCTGCCTGAATAGATAATCTGTTCACCGAGGGAGAAATCAATAAACTTTGGAAAAGATAATGTAAAAACATTAGCGGCAATATATTTTGTATAGTTGCTATCTCTAACTTCGCTAAAATCGCCAACCGTAGAACCATGGAACGAAGTAAATTTAAAGACACCATAACTAAACCCAACCCTTACAAAATCAATATATGCATGATCTCCGGTTAAAACGAGAGAACTTCCATAACCATAACCGAAGCGAACTCTTTCCCTACCTATTTGAAAAGAGTAATTCATATCTTCAACCGGTTCGTTATAATATCTCAAATATCCTTCAGCAAAATCATAATTACGAATATTTTCGATCCCTTCATTGAACTTAAAATTATAATTCAACCTCGAATCATATTGAGGGGCTTCATCTATACTTCCGCTTACGCCCCCCTTAACAACTTTTAACATGTAACCAAGTTTACCGAGTATAGTACCTCTGCCTTTAAAGCCAATATCATATATTTCAGAATTATCCATTCGAGGATCAAATTGCTGTCCGTGGTTATAATTACCGAGCAGATTAAAATAGAAATTTATATTCTTATCCTGATAGGAATAAAAATATTTTAATTTATCCGAGAAGAAAAGATCGAGCCCGGTATCGTAAATTTCAGAACCCCCAACTAATTGAGCTGTATTATTTGTATTCTGAAAATTGGTATTAAACTCCAATAGATACTTTTCGAGAAATTTAATTTCTGTTTCAGAAAGCGCATCTTTTTTAGAATCAATCTCATTTAAAAAATTAAGTACTTCAAGCCGCGACATATTCGGTTGGCTATCATGTATACTACTGATGATACTTTTTACTTTCATTTCTTTGAGATATTTATATACATCATGCTCAAGTTCAACGTTTTCCACCTGAGCAGATATTAAGGAGATAGAAAAAAAGAACATTAACAGAAATTTCATTTTCATATTATGCTTCTACGTTTTTGGGAGCAAGGAATTTATTAAATAATAGAAGTCCAATAATTGTTGCTACTCCAATCATACTAAATATAATCCAAAGTATTTGGGGCTGATGAAGTTTATCTACAAAATGGACATATAAATTAGCACCGAGAATACCGCCAATACCGCTTCCGAGAACTCCATATAAAAACGAATAACCGAGATAAGTTGCCTTCTTATCTTCGGGAGCTATTAATCCTACATAACTTATAAATTTAGGGTGAGCTGTCATTTCACCGATTGAGAAGATTATAATCCCAGCCATAAAAACAAATGGGTGCGAAGATATAGCTAAAATGCCCATTCCTATTGCACCAATTCCAATCCCTGTAATCATTGTCGGAAGTGCTTTCTTTGCCTTGACTATGCTCGATATGAATATCTGCAAGGCAATAATTGTTCCTGCATTAATTACTGTAACATGTTCTACATCAAAATGCCAATTCGGATTACTAATGAAAATTCCGAGAATAGAATTAATAAAATTATTTATCGGGGTTGGATCTACATAATCTTTGAAGTACCAAAGAACCGTATCAAACATTTGGAAATAAAGAATCCAAAATCCGGAATAGATAACAATCATAATAATAAAACGAAAATCTTTAAGTACAAGGATTGCACCCTGAAGTACTTCGAGTAGTGATTTACTACTTTTAGGTTTATCAGGTTCTTTATAAACTATTAAATTCAATAGAAGAAGCCAGCCCGTACCAACCGCAGCCATTATAAATATATAAGAATAAGAATATGCTTTAAGTATTGGCACTAAGATTAAAGGGAAAATAAAAGCACCGAGATTAATAGACCAGTAAAAGATTCCGAATGCAAGTCCTGAATTTTCTTTTGTTGTAACGCGCGCAATAGTACCCGAAATAACAGGCTTAAATGTGCCCGCACCAAGAACCATTAAAATAAGGCTTGAAAAAACCAAAACATAACTCGTTGCCATGCTCGTTAAAAAATAACCGAGACTCATAACAGCAAAAGCAAAGAATAGGGTTTTTCTATACCCAAACCGATCTGCTATTGCACCCGAAAGAATAGGAAGAATATATAATATCGGCTGAATTGTACTTTTAATTACGCCTACGCTTTCCTTTGAAAACCCAAGTCCACCTTCATTCGTGCTTAAAACGAGATAAACGGAAAGTATTGACATAACTCCGTAATAAGAACCTCTTTCAAAAAATTCCATCATTATTACGGTCCAGAAATTTCTTGGAAAAGCGAAAAATGAACTTTTCTTTTCGATTTTTTCTTCAGTCATAAATTACCTTTTACTTTTAGAAATATTTAATTACTACTAATATGAATTTGCTACTTCTTTCTTTTTGTCCGAAAAATATGAATAAACAGCAGGAATTACATAAAGCGTTAATATAGTTGAGAATATAAGCCCGCCAATAACTGCAATACCCATTGAGACACGGCTGCCTGATCCTGCGCCAATCGCCAATGCAATTGGGAGCGTTCCCAATATTGTAGAAAGACTTGTCATTAAGATGGGTCTTAATCTCAATGCAGCAGCTTCCTGAACAGCATCAATTGCCTTTAATCCTTGTTCTTTTTTCTGATTTGCAAATTCAACAATCAAGATACCATTTTTTGTAACAATACCAATAAGCATAATCTGTCCAATTTCGCTAAAGATATTTAGCGTCTGGTTGAAATACCAAAGTGATAAAACTGCACCACCAATAGCGAGGGGAACAGTAAACATTATTACAAAAGGATCGCGGAAGCTTTCAAACTGTGCCGCAAGAATTAAGAAGATTAATACGATTGCTAACATAAAAGTAAAAATTAGGCTTGATGAACTTTCTACGAAATCTTTTGAAGCACCTTCGAGTGCAGTAGAAAATTTTTCATCTAAAACTTTTTTAGCAATTTTATCCATCTCTGTAATTCCATCACCAATAGTTTTGCCCGGTGCTAAAGATGCACTTACCGTAGCACTTACATAACGATTGAAGCGATATAACTGAGGGGGACTGCTTCTTTCGGTAAGTGAAATTAAATTATCTAATTGAATTAAATCACCGCGATTGTTTTTTACATAAAGAGATACAAGATCGAGCGGCTTAGTTCTATCCTCTTTTTGAACCTGACCAATTATTTGATACTGCTTACCGTTCATAATAAAAAAGCCAAACCTTTGACCGCTATATGCTAATTGCAATGTTTGAGCAATATCGAGAGCCGAAACACCTAGTTCTCTTGCTTTACTTCTATTAATTTCGAGAACGATTTCCGGCTTATTGAATTTGAGGTTTACATCCACCTGCGCAAATGTAGGATTTGTTTTCGCTTCATCAAGGAATTTTGGTATAGCTTCTCTTAGTTTTTCTATTGTTGGAGCTTGGATAACGTATTGAACAGGTAGACCACCGCGCCTGGTTCCAATCGATTGCTGTTGAATAACGAATGTTTTTACATCATTAAACTGTTTCATCAATTCGCTCAATTCATCAGCATATTGCTGTTGAGTTTTTCCCCTGTCCTGAGCATCAGTTAATGAAATTCTAACGAATCCGCTATTAGAACTTGTAGAACTTCCCGGAGAAGTCATAGATATTATTGCAGTCCTATCTTTTACTGAATCCATTACGGCTTGAGAAATTTTATCCATATAAGCTGCCATAAAATCATAAGACGTACCTTCAGCACCAGTCGTAGTAATTCTTATTTCGCCTCGGTCTTCCATTGGAGAAAGCTCGCTCGGAATCATCATTCCAAAAACGAAAATAAATGCTATTGCTCCACCCATTATTATGAAAGCTACCCAACGGCGTTTCATAAATTTTGCAAGCGAGCTTCGGTAACTACTTTCAAGCCATGTAAAAAATGGTTCAGTCTTATAATAAAATTTTGAGTGTTTTGATTTCTTCTTTAATATTCGTGTGGAAAGCATGGGAGTGAGAGTAAGGGCAACGAATGCGGAGATAATAACTGAACCTGCAATTACAACACCAAATTCAACAAATAGTCTTCCTGTAATTCCCTGCAAAAACATAATCGGAAGGAATACTGCGGCAAGTGTAATTGTAGTAGAAATAATTGCGAAAAAGATTTCGGACGTGCCTTTTGTGCCTGCTTCAATTGGGTCCATCCCCTCTTCTATTTTTCTAAAAATATTCTCGAGTACTACGATAGCATCATCCACCACTATACCGATAGCAAGCACAAGCCCTAATAAAGTTAAAACGTTAATAGAGAAATCTGCCAAATACATTATAAAAAATGCACCGATAATACTAACCGGGATAACAACAATGGGAATAAGTGTAGTTCGCCAATCTCTAAAGAATAGATAGATAATTATTATCACCAACCCAAATGCGATAAGGATTGTTTCTCTTACTTCGGAAACAGAAGCACGAATATATTTAGTTACGTCAAAACCGATACCGAGAGAAATATCTGCGGGAAGATCTTTTTTAATGTCTTCAATTCTTTTATAAAATTCATCTGCAATTTCAATATAATTAACTCCCGGCTGAGGAATTAAAACCACGCCAACCATCGGAATACCATCCCGTTTTAAAATGGTTCTTTCATTTTCAGGGTATAACTCTGCTTTACCTATATCGCTAAAACGAATCAGCACTCCACCAGCATCTTTAATAATAAGATTATTAAAATCCTCTACGGTCGTTAACCGGCTCTTCGTTCTTACAGTTAGTTCAGTATTATTTCCTTCAATTCTCCCAGATGGAAGTTCAATGTTTTCACGCGTAACAGCGTTTCTTATTTCTACCGGTGTGATCTTATATGCTGCTAATTTTGCAGGATCCATCCAAAGACGCATCGAATAGCGTTTCTGTCCCCATATTTGAACATTACTAACACCATTTATTGTCTGAAGACGTTCTTTAAAAACATTTTGCGCATAGTCAGAAAGTTCGAGTAAATTTCTATTGCTGCTTTGAATATTTAAAAATACTATTGGAACTGCATCTGCATCAGCTTTAGTAACAATAGGTGGGTCGGCATCGGGTGGTAGATTGAATCGAGCACGCGACACTCTATCCCTAACGTCATTCGCTGCATCTTCAAGGTCTATGCTTACATCAAATTCCACCGTTACGCTGCTGCTTCCATCACGGCTTGAAGAAGTTAATGATCTAATTCCTGCAATACCATTAATCTGCTCTTCTAATGGTTCTGTAATTTGTGATTCTATTACGTCAGCATTTGCACCCGGATAACTTGTAGATACATTTATTATAGGAGGATCAATGCTTGGATACTCTCTGATTCCGAGATAAGTATAACTGATTACCCCGAACAGAATAATCAAAATTGACATAACAATCGCAAGGACAGGTCTGCGAATGCTTAATGAAGATAAACTCATTATTTAACCTCCTTTAAGCTCACCGGTGTTTTTGGGCGAAGTTGTACGATACCGGAAGTAATAACAGTATCCCCTTTATTAATGCCGCTTAAAACCTGAATATTTCTCTCGGTTCTAATTCCCGTGGTAACAACTGATGGTATAGCAAGACCATTTTTGTATATGTAAACTTTTTCGCCTTCAAGATCGGGAACTAATGCTTCCGAAGGAATTAATAGAGCATCGGTCATTTCGTTTAGAATAATTTCTACTTCTACATAAGCACCCGGAGAAAGTTCTCTTCTGGAATTATCGGCTAATGCTCTTACTTGGAGTGTTCTTGTGTTTTGTTCTATCTTCGGTTCAACGGCATAGATTCTTCCATTAAATCTTTTATCGGTACCAGGAATTTTTATGATTACTTGTTTACCATCTCTAATTATATCATAATATTTTTGAGGAACAGCAAAATCGATTTTTACAGGATTGATACTTTGAAGTGAAGCAATTTTATTTTGCGGTGTTATATAACTACCTACACTCACGCTTCTAAGACCTATAATTCCATCGAATGGAGCTCTTATTTCTGTTTTTGATATTTGTGCTTTTGTAAATTCGATATCGGCAGTAACTGAATTAAGATCATTCAATGCAATATCGTATTCCTGCTGACTTGCTAAGCTTTTTTCAAGTAATTGACGTGTTCTAAATTCTCTATCCTTTGCAAGGGTTTCTCTAAAAGCATATTTCTTTAAAGTTGCCTGCAATTCCAAATCATTAATCTTAGCAAGGAGATCCCCTTTTTTTACACTTCTTCCCTCTTCAAAAAGAATTTCGGTGAGTCTGCCAGATGTTTCACTTCTTAAATCCACTTCTTCATTACTAAGCACTGATCCATTTGTGTAAATTTTGTCCTGAAGATTACCCGGCTTTATTATCAACCCCTGTACCGGTATGGCTTTTATATTCTTTGTTTCGGTTCCCTTATCCGAATCTGAACCGGAAAAGAAACCTGTTTTATTTAGAATTAATATTAAAACAATTATGGCTATACCGGCGTAAATGCCTGTTTTTTGAAGATTCTTCATATAAAATCCCGCTTAAATATATTTAAAGATAAATTTGAAAGTAATCGATTAAAATAAATAATTGTGCGGAAAAAAGGGGAGAAATCGGCACGATTAACGTCCGATTTAAATGTTAGAATTTTTTAAAACAATTCAAGTAAAAAAGAATTATTTTTTTTCTGAGACTAATATTTTATAAATACAAAAAGTGGTTAATAATAAAATTGCACCCCATGCTAAAGATATAAAAACATAACCGGAAGTCTGCATTTGAAAAACCTTTCAAAAAAATTGAGTGAACTTAAGTAATAAAACATTCACTATCAATAGAATTATTTTAATTCTCTCTTGACCGAGGGTATAAATTCTTCAGGTCGCCCCTTTATAGGTAAATTTAATATTTCCCTTGCCTTATCTAAGGCATCATCTATATTTCCGAACATATTTTCTTCGCCGATAATTTTAACGAGACCTGATTGTTCAAAAGCAAAAATTGGCTGGGCATGAACTCCAGACAAAATTATATGAGTCCCGTCTTTTCTCGATTCATCGAGAAACTCCCTAAATGTATGAAGCCCCGTGGCATCTATTACATTAACGTTTCTCATGCGTACAATTCTAATCTTTGGTGGGTTCTCAACATCACGCATAGCGTCTTTAAATTTCGATGCCGCTCCAAAGAAAAATGGTCCGTTTATTTCAAATACCTCTACTCCCTCGGGTATCTCCCTTGTTGAAATAGAATTGGGGTCGTTTGTATCTTCTTCATCTTTTAATTCGCGTGTAATAATACCAACATTAGTAACTTCCGACATTCGCCGCATAAATAGCAATACAGCTAAAACCATACCGACTTGTATAGCAATTGTTAAATCAAAAATTACGGTGAGGAAGAATGTTGTAAGTAAAACAATCACATCACTCTTAGGACTTGAAAGAAGGTTTTTGAATGAACGCCACTCACTCATGTTATAAGAGACTACAACAAGAATAGCTGCAAGCGAAGCCATCGGGATTAAATTGGCTAACTTACCAAAAAATAAAAGAATCAATAAAAGAACTATCGCATGGACAACCCCGGCAATTGGGGTTCTTCCACCGTTTTTAACATTTGTTGCTGTACGTGCGATTGCACCTGTTACAGGTATTCCTCCGAAGAGAGGAGAAATAATATTGGCAGCGCCTTGAGCAACAAGTTCCATATTTGAACGGTGTCTTCCTCCAATCATACCATCAGAAACAACTGCTGAAAGTAGTGCTTC
>JBAYVI010000014.1:0-34982 GCA_041674625.1 Melioribacteraceae bacterium
CTAATCGAAATTATTTTCCCTTTGCAAAACCATGAAGCAAATTCTATTTCGCTTACAATTTTAATCTTTTTTTCTAAAGCTTTTTGAATTACAGTTGATTCAGTTGGAACTCCCGGACTTACAACAATCAAATCGCAATCAAATACCTTTTCACTATGCATTCCTATTTCATAATTAATATTTAGCTGTTCAAGTTCAATAATAGTTTTTGCCAAAGATTCTTTATCACCCAAATCACTTACGAATGGTAGTGCATTAAGTTTTTGTGCCAATTTAGCTGCGGCAATACCACTTCTAACTGCACCTAAGATCGATATTTTCTTATTCTCTATATTCATTATCTTATTTTGAAAGATGCCAAACTTATTATTGCAAGAATGATTGTAATTATGTAAAACCTAATAACTATCTGAGGTTCTTTCCAACCCAATAGTTCAAAATGATGATGGATAGGAGCCATTTTGAATACCCTTCTTCCTTCACCATATTTTTTCTTTGTGTATTTGAAATACAGTCTTTGAACAATTACAGAAATTGTTTCCAAAAAATAGATGCCGCCAAGAATTGGAATTAACAATTCTTTTTTAATCAAAATAGCTAAAATGCCAAAAGCACCACCAAGTGCTAATGAACCTGTATCACCCATAAATACTTGTGCGGGATAAAAATTGAACCATAAAAATCCAAGCCCTGCCCCGATTAATGCAGCAATAAAAACAGTTAATTCACCTGCCCCCGGTAGGTAAATTATATTAAGGTAATCAGCATATATAACGTTACCTGTCATATAGCTAATCAATGCTAATGCAATCATTACAATGATTAAAGTTCCAATTGCCAAGCCATCCAATCCATCTGTCAAATTCACTGCATTAGATGTCGCAGTTATAATAAAAACAACCGCCGGTATATATAGGTAAGAAAAATCCCAATTTAAGTTTTTGAAAAACGGCAATGTTGTTTCGGTATTAAACTGTGAGAACTCGGGTAGAAAATAAACTGCTGAACCGATTATTAAGCCTACTGCTACTTGCCCCAATAATTTATAACGAGCAATTAACCCCGTTGGTAATTTTGTTATAACTTTTAGATAATCGTCTAAAAATCCGACTCCTGCTAAAAATACAGTACCAAATAGTACCAATAAAATATATGTGGATTTAATATCGCTCCAAAGAAGAACCGGAATAACAACTCCAAGAATTATTATTAATCCTCCCATTGTGGGTGTTCCGGCTTTTGGTTTGTGAGACTGTGGACCGTCATCTCTAACTGTCTGCCCAATCTGTTTTTTCTTAAGTAATGCAATGATTTTGGGACCAAAATAGAACGCGATAAATAATCCGGTGATAGCCGCTAACGCTGATCTAAAAGTTAAGAAACGGAATATGTCGAATCCCGGAGGATTGAATTTTTTGTTTATATAATCAAATAAGTAATAAAACATTATTTATTCCCGTTTTCTATTTGTTTTACAAATTGTTCCATTTGCATTCCGCGCGAACCTTTCACTAATACAACTGATTCAGTTAGGTCAAGCTTATTTACAAAGTCTGATAATTCATTTCTTTCTTTAAAGTATAGAGTGATCTGTTTCTCTTTTTTAAGTACATTATAAAGGTGCTTCATAGCTTTGCCTATCAATAGAACTCCATTGAAATTATGTTTTATTATTATTTCAGATAAAGATTCGTGCATCTTTTTGCTTTGTCTGCCTAATTCAAACATATCGCCGAGAATTATAAATTTGTTTTTGTACAACTTTATTTTTGCTAATAACTCAATTGCAGCTTTAGTCGATTCAGGATTAGAATTATATGTATCATCAATTAGAAGAATATTTTTTAATTGTTTTGATTCTAATCTTCCCTTTGCTGGTGTTATTTTTTTTGCCGCCGCTTTTATCTCTTTTACAGAGATATCTAAATTGAGTGCTATTGCCACGGCAGCTAAAAAATTTGATGCATTTGATAGTCCTAAAACCGGAAGAGTAAGATCAAATTTTACATCTTTAGAAGTAATCTCTATTTTAGTTTTGCCATCTTTTGTAAATCCTAAAATTTTCCCTTTTACATTCGGTTTCCCCTTGAAACCATAAGTAATTTTGTTTTTGTAATTCATTGAAAATTCTTTAAGAATCGGGTCATCATTATTTACGAATATTTTTCCACCATTAAGTAGAGTATAGCTGAATAAAGAAGATTTCTCTTTATAAACTCCTTCTCTATTTTTAAGAAACTCTAAATGAGAATCACCAATATTTGTAATAAGTGCAAAATCAGGAAGTGAAATTGAAGCAATATATTCAATCTCTCCAAAATGATTAGTTCCTTCTTCGAGCACTAAAATTTCGGTATTAACTTTTGCATTAAAAATCGTAAGCGGTACACCAATATGATTATTATTGTTAGCTTCGGTTTTTACAACGTTAAATTGCTCACTTAAAATTGCGGAAACAAAATCTTTTGTAGTTGTTTTTCCGTTACTTCCCGTGATACCGATAACCGCACCATTTAATTTTTTTCTATAAATGCGAGCTAAATTTCCAAATGCCTTTGTGGTATCATCCACAGCTACGATAGTTACTTTATCACTTTTAATATTTTTGTAATACTCTTTATTTATAACAATAGTTTTTGCTCCGGCTTCTATTGCTTCATCAATAAATTTGTGCCCGTCGAGATTTTCACCTTTAATTGCGAAAAATATTGAGTTCTTTTTAACAAGTTTAGAATTAATAACAATCTTATTTGTATTAGTAAAAAGATCAGGGTTATATATAATTGCTGATTGTAAATCAAATAAATCATTAATTGTAATTTTCATTTTAGCTCCATTAAAAATTCTTCAGCTTTTTCTTTATCAGAGAAATGTGTCCTTACTCCATTAACTTCGTTATACGATTCATGCCCTTTCCCGGCTATCAATATTATTGATCCTTCGGGTGAATTTTCAATTGCCCGCTTGATAGCTTCTTCTCTATTTACACATAATTCAAAATTATCTTTCTTAATACCTGTTTTTATTTCCTCTATAATTTTATTGGGGTCTTCTGTACGAGGATTATCCGAGGTTACATAAGCATAATTGCTTGAATCAGTTGCAATTTTTCCCATTATTGGTCTTTTTGTTTTATCTCTATTTCCGCCGCAACCAAATACAGTAATAATAGAATGTTTGTTATCAGCAATTTTTCTTACAGCATCTAATGCTTGCTGTAAGCTATCTGCTGTATGGGAATAATCAATAATAGCAGTTTTTGTTTTTCCCCTTACCACTTCAAATCTTCCCGGTACTTGTGGAGTTTTTTTAATACCATCTATTATTAATTCTTTATTCATTCCCATTTCGGAGAATAACGCGAATGCAGATGTAGCATTATAGGCGTTGAAATGCCCAACTAAACCGGTATATAATTCGTATCTCGTATTATTATTTATAATAGTGAAATTCGTTCCATTAAAAGAATAACTAATATTTTCTATTCTGTAATCTGATTCATTTTTGCCATAGGTTGAAATTTTTGCTTTGGAATCTTTAACAATCTCCAAACCACTCTTATCATCAATATTAGTAATAGCTAAACCGTCTTTAGGTAACATATCGAACAATTTCTTTTTAGCATTAAAATAGTTTTCAAAAGTTTTATGATAATCCATGTGATCAGAAGTAATGTTGCAAAAAACAGCTGCATCAAATCCAAGATAATCGACGCGATTGAAATCCAATGAATGTGATGAGACTTCCATTACACAGTGAGAACATCCACTAATAATCATCTTTCCGAATAATTTATTTAATGTGTTCGATAGTGGAGTAGTTAATTTTGTAGCTACCTCTTCATTATTGATATAATTTGCAATGGTACCTATTAAACCTGTTTTAAAACCTGCATTTTCTAAAATATTTTTAATATAAAATGCAGTAGTAGTTTTTCCTTTTGTGCCGGTTATTCCAATTAGAGTTAGTTTTCCTGATGGATTATTAAAATAGATAGAAGATGCTTTTGCAAGTGCTAATCTGGAATTATTAACAACTACTTTTACACATCCTTTTTCTAAAAATATTTCATCACTTACAAAATTTTTATCAGTTACTATAATAGCTGAAGCACCTCTATTAATTGCATCTAATATATAATTGTGTCCATTATCTTTCTCTCCATTTATAGCCACAAAAAGAGAATTTCTTTTTATTTCACGTGAATCGACTGTAACATCTTCGACTTCTGCCTTTTCATAATCTCCAATAATTGCATTGGTATCTAACTGACTTAATATTTCAGATAGTTTTTTCAATTTATATTCACCGGAATTTTTTTGTTTAGCGATTCACAGATTAAAACACAAACTTGAGTTTTATCAATTGCAGAACCTGCAATGATACTCTGCCACACAATTCTGCCACTTCCTTCAATTCGATATTTCATTCCCAAAGTATTCAGCATTGCAATTCCATCTCTCAAAGATTTATTTGATAAATCAGGCATTGAAGTTTTATCTGTAATTTTTGTTGTTGGTTTTGAAACTGCTTTATCTATCGAGACCTTATTTGGGTTAAGAAATGTTTTTGACTGTTTTTTTTCAATTGGCATTTCTATACTTTTATCAGCAATCAAATTCTCGAATAAATTTTCTTTTCTTTCAATTTTTTTGGAACCTTCAAGAATAGTAATGTCTGCTTGAATTATTCTATTAGCTACTCTTGCAAATACTGGCGCCGCTACAAGTCCACCATATTTTCCAACTACCGGAGAATGATAAACAATAAGCATAATCACTTTTGGATTATCTGCCGGAAAAAATCCAACGAACGAAGAATTATGTGCATTCGAGGAATAGGAATTATTTACCAACAATTGAGAAGTTCCTGTTTTCCCACCGACAAGTACATTTTCTAACATCGCCGCTTTACCTGTGCCTCTTTCAACAACTCCAACCATTAAATCACGCATTTTTTTAGAAGTAGCTTCTGAAACTACTTCCCTAATTTTTTGCGGTTCATTCTTTTCTATTTCCGTTCCATTACTTCCTGTAATTTCTTTTACTATATAAGGTTTATATAGATGTCCCCCATTAATTAATGCACTATATGCATTGATTAACTGAATTGGGGTAACTGATATTTCATAACCATAAGATATAAAGGCTTTGCTTATAGCAGAAAATTTAGAAGGGAGCTTTAAGTAACCTGGAGCTTCACTTGGTAAATCAACCGCTGTTGGAATGCTAAATCCAAAATCCCTTAAATATTTATATAATTCTTCATCGTCTAATCTTTGGGATAGTTTCGCCATCCCCACATTACTTGACTGTTCCAGAACTTCTCTAACCGAAAGTGCACTGTGTTTATGTGAATCCCTTATATGCACATTTTTAAATAAATAATCACCGTTTTCTGTATCAACTATTTCATTTTCATTAACCACATTTTTTTCAAACATCATCGCCATAGTAATTGCTTTAAAGGTAGAACCGGGTTCATAAGTGTCTGTTAATGCTCTGTTTCTTCTATTATCTGCTTCAAATAAATTATAGTTTGCCGGATCGTAATCTGGATAATTGCACAGTGAAAGTATCTCACCTGTATTTGGATTCATTATAATTGCAGTTGCTGATTTAGCATTAAACTCTGTAATTCCCTTTGCTAATTCTTCTTCAAGAATTTTTTGATAGGTCTTATTAATTGTAAGTACTACTGAGTTACCGGGTAAAGATGCTCTCGTTTGGTTATTATCGAATGTTATTATTCCACCTTTTACATCTTTTTCGATAAAATAAACACCATCTGCTCCCGTTAACTGTTTATTATATACTTTCTCTATACCATTAGTGCCTTTCATATCTTTATCTACAAATCCAAGTATATGAGAAGCTAAACTCCCGTATGGATAAACCCTTGAATAATCTTCTGTAAATCCCAATCCATCGATTGATAATTCTTTTAATAGAGTCGATTTATCAGCCGACATTTTTTTTTCTAAATTAACGAAACGCGAACCGGACTTAATTAAATTCAAGTAGTAGGATTTATTTTTTTTTGTGATTTTTGAGAATGCTTCTGCAATGGAGTCAGGAAGATTATTTTTCATCATTCTTTTATCAATAAAAAATGTAGTGTTATCTCTTGTGTAGCTAAGAATAGTTCCTTCCCTATCTTTAATAACACCTCTTTCGGCTTTTATTTTTCTAACGTAGTTTTGTTGGTTCTCTGCTAAGATTGAATAGTATTCATGCTTATTAATTTGAATATGATACAGCCTTGCAATTATCAGAGTAAAAGCAAGTAGAAGTGTAGATATAACAAATAATGTCCGACTAATATTCATATTTTTCTTTTAATACCAACTCAATTTGTTTTAATTGTGTTTTGCTGATTGTTATTTTTTCAAAAACTTCTGAACTTCTAATAAGATAAAGACTATCGGCAGCAAAGGAGGTAATTCTATCTTCTGATTCTAAGGTTTGTATCTCAACCTTTTTCATCTCGATTGTATTTTTTTTTCTGTTCAACAACTCTATTGAATTAACAATATTTTTATTATTGTTTTTATTCTCAGTAACCAAAACGACATACACAAAAACAATAATCGCAACAACTATAACAGCAACAATTACATTTAAAATACTCGATCTATTCATCTTCTATTCTTTCGGCGATCCTTAATTTTGCACTTCTTGAACGAGGATTAATTTTCAATTCTTCTTCGGATGCAATAATTGGCTTTGAAGTAATAATCTTCAATCTTTTCTTTTTATCACAAATACATACCGGATATTCAGGAGGACATATACAAGACAGGCTTTCAAATTTAAATTTTTCTTTTACTATTCTATCTTCTAAGGAATGGAAAGAGATAATAGCGATTCTACCTCCGGGAGCAAGTATTTCTATTGCATTTTCCAAAAACATTTCCAGTTCACCAAGTTCGTTGTTTACTTCTATTCTTAATGCCTGGAAAATTCTTGATAAAGTCTTATTAAGATTTTTTGCACCAACTGATTTTTCGATTACGTCTTTGAGGTCTAAAGTAGAAGTAATTTTTTTAGAATCTCTTGCCGAAACGATTCTTCTTGCGATTCTTCTTGAGTCTCTTTCTTCTCCATACTTATAAAATATATTAGCTAATTCATTTTCATCAAGTGAATTAATGAGATTAGCAGCATTGATTTTAGTTGATTTATCCATCCGTAGATCGAGAGGCGCATCTTCACGATATGTAAACCCACTTTCAGGATTGTCATATTGAAAAGACGATACCCCAAGATCTGCCAAGATGCCGTCAAATCTGTCAATGAACTCAATTTTTGCTATTTTGTCTATATTCACAAAGGAAGTGTTGTATATCGCAAATCTTTTATCGTCTTTAAATCTATCTAAGCAAAACTCAAATGCATCTTTATCTTTATCAGTTCCGACTAATTTGGAACTTGTGCTTATATTATTAAGAATTTCACCTGAATGCCCTCCGAAACCAACTGTCCCATCGAAGTAATTCCCATCTTTTTTTTCTAAGAGTAATTTGATGGTCTCTTCTAAAAGTACAGGTATATGCTTCATCATTTCGGTTTTTTCTGCATCACCTGTTTGGCAGAATCAATATAAGAGCTATTAAATTCTTCTTTATATTTTTCATATTTCTCAGGATTCCATAGCTCAATTTTTTTATCTTGCCCTAAAACTAAAACCTCTTTTTCTATACCTGCATATTCCAGCAAATTTTTTGGAATCAATATTCTTGATTGTGAATCTAAATTATCTTCTGATACATTTTCTAAGAATAATCTTTTGAATGAAGCTTCCTCAGGCACAAAATCATCTAATTGATCAATTCTCGTCATTATTTCTGTTTTCCAATGGTCCTGCGGATAGATTTCAATGCATTCCACCAATCCCTTTGTCATAAAAATGGTATTGTCTGCTTCTGGGTTTATATATTTCTTTATCTTTGCAGGTAAAGCAACTCTCCCTTTAGCATCTACTGAATATATATGTCTACCTACGAACAAATTCACCACCTTTTGACATTTTTCAACATTCTTCCCCACTCGGATTCAAAATAACTGAATTTAAGTGGAAAAGTCAAGATATTTCTTTATAAATATTTAAAAATATCTTTGCTAAGTTGTTTAATAAAAAAGGGTTATGTGATGTAGGGCAAAATTATGATTTGCGTGGAGATTTTTTAATTGGTATTTCTACTTTAAAAGTGGATCCTTCGCCAAATTTACTTATTACTTGGATTTTTCCACCGATTAGCTCTGTATATCGTTTAGTTATCGAAAGTCCAAGCCCGGTGCCTTGATACGCTCTATTAGTTCCTTCGCTTGCCTGCCTAAATTCTTCCCAAATTAATGATTGCTTCTCTTCTGTAATGCCAATTCCGGAATCAGAGACTAAAATTTCTAAATATTCTTCTTCTAAATTTTTTGTGCTTTTTTTTCCTTCAATCTTTATCCAGCCTTGGTCTGTATATTTAATAGCGTTATTAATTAGATTAAATAAAATCTCCGAAAGCATTTTACCATCCGTATGCATGTAAAATGTATCGAAATGAATTTCTTTAGTCATCGAAAGCCCTTTCTTTTCAGCTGCCGCTAAATATTGATTATAAACTTCATTGATCAAATTCTCCGGATTAATCTCTTCAAGGAATATTTCAATTTTATCAAATTCTAATTTTGTTAAATCCAAAATCAATGTAAGTGTATTTGTGAGACGATTGGAAGTTCTTATAATTCCTTCAACCATTTCCCGTTCTTCATCAGATTTTACTAATTCTAAAAGTAATTGCGAATAACCCATCAATCCCATAAATGGAGTTCTAAGTTCGTGACTCATGTTAGCGAAAAAGTACGATTTAATTTTTACCATCTCTTCTGCTTTATCTTTAGCCGCTATCAATTCTTCAATCATCTTTTTCCGCTCAGTTATATCTCGAATTACTCCAAAAACTCTGTTTTTATCCTTATCAAAAGTCCCTAATGAATTGAGAAAAAGTATATCACCTGTATTTTGTTGCTTGATTTTAAATTCTATATCATATGGTGTGTTTTTAGTAATAAGTTCTGCCAATGCTTTGCTCATCATTTCGCTATATTCGGGTAAAGGTACTTTTTGAATTGAAGATAAATCATAAAAACTCCCTCTCAGACCATATAATTCTTGTGCACCATCCGAAGCATATATTTCCATTTTATTCAGATCTAATTCCCAGTTGCCGGTTTTAGAAACAAATTCTGCTCTTCTTAAACGTGCTTCACTATCTCTGAGTTTGTTAATAGCAATTGCTTCTGCTTGCATCAATTCTTGTTGGGTTTGATAAAGTTCTCTATACACATTTCTCTGTCTATTGTAATATATAAATGAAAGCCCAAAACCAAAAATTAAAATTAAACCGATTGTGAAACTTATTATGACTACTACTTCATAATAAAAATCCTCGAATAACTCATCTTTATTTATTTTTGAAACTAAATACCAGTTTGTAGAGGGAACTCTATTTACGAAAGCAAACACCTCGTTTCCCGCATAATCAATTGCTTCTGTTAACCCAATTTGTCCATTTATACCATTAACAATGGCAGCCTTTTTATCATTGATTGAATACTTAAATTCAAGAGGTGCTTTATTACTAAATTTTAATTTATTTAGGACTACGACTGAGTCTTTTTCAACGCGCGCCATATAAATTTCTGAAGTAGAACTTGATGTGGGCCAACTTGTAATAATTGGGAATAAATGTACATTAGGGTCAAACCTAAAAACTAACACTGCAATAATTTCCCCTGTGGAGGATTTTTTTACAGGAGAAATAAAGTCAATTTTTAGTGAATCATTTTGATTGTATACGTCTGTACATAATTCTTTACCACTCTTTGCTGATTCTTTTATTTTTAGTTTTACAATAGAAGGCAAAGAATCTCTGATATTACTGCTTATATATTCTTTTGCATCAATCGACGATAAAATTACTTCATCATAATCGTGTTCTAATTTTTTTGATTTTAGATACAACTTAAACAAGAAAAAATCAAATCCCGTTTCCTTGCTTATTCCTTCTTCAATTTGGCTTGTTAAGAAAGTGCTTTTGGATATGACAGAAGCATCATGTAATTCATCAACGTACCAATCAGCAATCTGCTTAATTTTAAGGAGAGAAACCGTTTTTATTTCATTCTGTTTTTCAAACTTAACTTTCTTTTCTTCGTTTTTATATAAAAGAAACCCTGCAGTAGAAAAAACAATACTCATAAACACTATCCAAAAAATAAGCTGCGATTTATTCAGTTTGAAGCGAGTATTATTTTCCATTTACAAGAATGCGCTTTATTAGTTTAAAGGTAATTTTGTAAAATCGGTAATTGTTATTGAAAAGTAAAGGGAAAAATTTAGAATTGGATATAGAGCCACCAGGGAGAGTCGAACTCCCGACCTACGCATTACGAATGCGTTGCTCTACCAACTGAGCTATGGTGGCTTAAAAAAAACTAAAGACTATCTAATTTTCTTTTTATGACGATTCTTACGAAGTCTTTTTTTTCTTTTATGCGTTGCCATTTTATGGCGTTTTCTTTTTCTACCGCAAGGCATTTTTCATCCCTCCTTAATGTGATTCTAATAATTCTTTTGCATTTTTTGCAACTTCTGCATTTGGATTAATTTCAATTGTTTTCTTCCACCACTCTTTAGCTTCGTCAAACTTACCCGAAGACATCTTGACAATACCAAGATTATAATGAGCAATTTGATGTTTAGGAGTAATTTTTAAAGCATCCATAAAATTACCAATCGCTAAATCATAATATTTTTTTGTTTCTTCCATATTCTTTGCAGTTTCTGCGTCTCTTCCTAACTCAAAATAACATACTCCCATATCTACAACCATATCGGCATTTTTAGGATCAAGCGCTAAATACTGTTTATACTTTTCAATTGCTTTTTCTTTAAATCCGGAGTCATTTAATAAATGAGCTAATTCAGCAATAGTATTTTTATCAGTTGGATTATTTTTTACAATACCTTCTAATAAATTAATTCTTTCAATACTCTTAAGATCAACACCCATTCCTTTATGAACATCATCAAAGTTTTGAGTATTGTTTACAACAGTGGCAGGTGTTGAATCAAAAATTCCTGCGCTATAAAGCACAATAAATCCAATAACAAATAAAGCACCCGCCGAATATAAAATTGTGGTTATTGGTAATTTTTTGGAAGGGGAAATAATTGTTTGACTTCCTGATTGGCTTGACTGACTTTTATTTAATGTAGTTCCACATTTACTACAAAAATTATCTGTAGGTTTATTTTCAGCTCCACATTTGGAGCAATATATATTATTTTGCTTCATCTTTACTCTTCAGTTTTGTTAGTAACTTTCATGCCGCTATCTACGGCAATTTTAAAATCTTTTGAAAATTTGAATACAGGCACATAATGTTCTTCTACGAACACCTGCTCGCCGGTACGGGGATTACGTGCATATCTTCCCTTTTTCTTTTTTACTTTATAGCTGCCGAAACCGCGAATCTCGATACCATTTCCTTCCATAAGTGCTTGGATCACCGTATTAAGAAAACCTTCGACTATTGCTTCGGTCTCTAATTTCGTTAAACCGGTCCCGTCGGCTACCTTTTCTACAATATCTGCTTTGGTCATCAAATCACCATGAATTAGTTAAGTCATTATAAAAGAAATATTTACAAAGATTTTAAAGATACATAAAATCAAAAAAAAATCAAATATTCAATTCTTTTTTCAATTTAATACATTTTCTGTAATGTGTATCATTTTAAGACTCAATAATTTGTAATCCCCTTTCTTTTTACTTTATTTATAAAATAATTGTTATGGTATGGTAATTGTATCATCAATACAAAAGAAAAAGGAGAATTATTATGTCATTGTTACCAATTGTATATACGAGCTTACTTGTTGTAGGAGGATTACTTTTTATGGCGATTATCATATCCTACTTTTCATTTAAGATTAAAGGGGCACCGGAACAAAAACCGATTAGGCAATCATCTCTCCCAAACTATTATGCCCAACCCGCAGGCTACCCTTCATATAATAGTTACAAAGAACCTGTTCCTCAATTTGCGTATCAAGCAGTAAAAGCAATTAACACTGATAATAGAGAATATGAAGATTTTTATCAAAAAACACCATCTGGAAGAAGACATGATATTTCTATCAGCAAGGTGGAAATGTATGACCGTAACAAAATGTACCGAACAAATATTCAAGTGCTTAATAAAACAAAAATAAATCCGAAATTTTATTCGAGTGATTATTCGGAAGATAAATTATTAACATTCTATTCAGAATAAATATTAGAAAAATCAGATAACTGATATTTAGATTTTTGATTATGATTTAGTATCTTTAGATTATGGAATTAGTACCATTAGTATATACAGCACTTACGGTAGTTACTGTCTTAGGAGCAGTAACAATTATTATTTCTTACATTTCATTTAAGGTTAGAACTAAAGGTCAGCCTAAAGCGAAAGAGCACACAGAGATAATAGAAGCAGAGCGAAGAAGAGCTATGCCCGCCAGAATTACAAAAATGATTAGAAAACAACAAAAAGCATATCAAGAACCTCGTTCACAAAAAAATAGTTCTACCCCCAAAAGAGATGAGTTACGTCCTCGGAGAAATGATTCTAGCAATAGGAGGGAAGAGCCCTCAAGAAAACGCGAAGATTCGCCAAACAGGAACGAAGACCCTCAATATCGGAATGTCCCTAACCAACGCAGAGAAGAACGAAGTAATCGTTTTGAAGAGCCTTCTTCACACCGGGAATATCGTGAGGGGCGATATGAAAATCAATCTCAAAATCATCAAGAAAAAAATTATAATAATGATGAAAGAAGAGATAAAAATGAGCAGAGAAATTCGAATCCACCTCAAATAAGAAAAGAATATTATGAAGAAAGACCAAATGAAGAGAGGATTAGAATAGTTAAACAACTAAAGCGCGAAGATGATAACTTAAAGGATAAAAATTCCGGGCCAATACCCCCCCCTATTTCCAATACTACTAAGGAGAAATCATCATCTAAAGAAAGTAAAAATTATCAATCGCTTGGTGATGACGTAATTAAGAAATATGATGGTGAAGATGATGATGAATTTTTCACTTTAGATACTGACGAAAAAAAGTAGAATCCTCCTTCCAATTATTTCATCTAATTATACAGCAATGATTTTAAATTAATTTAGAAAGAAAATCAAAATGACAAATAAAGAGTTTACAATTGAAGGTATGTCCTGCATGCACTGCGTAAAAGCAGTTGAAATTGAATTAGTAGATTTAGATTTAGAAAGTTCAAAAGTCTCAATAGGCAAAGTAGAAGTAACTTTTGATGAATCAAAAACATCAGAAAATTCAATTAAAAATGCAATTGAAGAAGCAGGATACAAAGTAGTCTAATGAAAGTTTTGTAAAAATGGAAAAAATTATTCTCCCCGTTAAGGGAATGACATGTGCAAGCTGCGTTACAAGAGTAGAAAAAATCACTGGCAAGATTAAAGGAATTAAAAATATTTCTGTTAATCTTGCAAATGAAACACTTAGTTTTGATTCCGAAACTCCGACCGAAATAATAAAGCCGTTATCTGAATCACTCTCGAAATATGGTTATGATATTGATTTATCCGTACTAAATACTAAAGACGCGGATTCAAATATTTATGAAAACAGTAATGATGAGTATTATGAAGAAATAAAAAGTGATTTTATTATTTCGCTTATTTTTGCGATTCCAATTTTTATAATAAGTATGCTTAACGAATATAAATGGTTTCAAGATATTTGGTTTCTAAATGTTTATGATACACAGAAGATTCTATTAATACTTACTACGCCTGTAATGTTTATACCGGGCAAAAGATTTTTTAAATCCTTTGCGAAAAATTTAATCCATTTTTCAGCCGATATGAATTCATTAGTTGCTATTGGAACTGCAGCAGCCTATTTGTATAGTTTAATATCCGTTCTCTTCCCTACGTTAATATCACATCATCCCAATGAAATTCTGCATGTTTATTTTGAAACTGCCGCAGTAATCATCACACTTATACTAATGGGCAAATTATTAGAGCATAGAGCGAAGCGAAAAACTAATAGTGCTATTGCAAAACTTTTAGAACTCCGTCCCGAAACCGCATTAATTATTGAAAATGGTAAAGAAAAAGAGATCCCAATAAGTGAATTAAAAGAAAATCATATTGTTGTAGTAAAACCGGGCACAAAAGTTCCTTCAGATGGAATTATCACTAATGGAATTTCTACATTGGATGAATCAATGATTACGGGCGAAAGCATACCGATTGAAAAAGGAATTGATACAAAAGTCTTTGGAGGTACAATAAATAAATTTGGCACTTTTAATTATTGTGTAACTGAAACAGGTGATAATTCTCTTTTAGGACAGATAATTAAATTAGTAGAGAGTGCTCAAGCTTCAAAGGCTCCAATACAAAAATTAGCCGATAAAATTTCGGGTGTATTTGTTCCGGTTGTAATCCTTATTGCGATTATTACTTTTTTATCATGGTTTTTCTTTGCCGGAGAAAGCTCATTTATACTTGCTTTAACCAATTCAGTAGCGGTATTAATAATTGCCTGCCCATGTGCATTAGGATTAGCTACACCGACAGCTATTATTGTTGGTACTGGTTTAGGTGCTTCAAAAGGTATATTAATTAAGAATAGTGAAACACTTGAGTGGGCACATAAAATTGATACAATGCTTTTTGATAAAACCGGAACTCTTACTAAAGGCAAACCATTTGTAGTAGATTTCAAAAACTATACGAATGAAAAAGAAGTATTACTTATTGCCGCATCATTAGAATCGAAATCAGAACATCCCCTTGCAAAGGCATTGGTAGAATATTCTAAAAAACAAAATATTATCCCTATTGAACCGGAACAGTTTGAATCCTTTCCGGGATTCGGAATAAGAGGAATTGTAAATAATAAAAATGTAATTATCGGTAATAGTAAATTTATTAAAAACCGTTTACCTGAATTAAAATTTGAAATAAATGATAATTCGAGAACATCTATTATTGTGGCAATAGAGAATGAGTTAGCTGCGGTTTTTCAAATTGATGATGAAATTAAAGATGATGCAAAAGAAACAATCGCAGTACTTAATAAACTTGGGATAAAAACTATAATGCTTACCGGTGATAACAATTCTTCTGCGAAGAGAATTGCAGAAGAATTGGGAATCGATGACTATCGTTCTGAATTATTACCAAACGACAAATCTAATATTATTACAGAGCTTCAAGAAAACGAACATTTTGTTGGTTTTACAGGGGATGGAATAAACGATGCCCCTGCACTTGCTAAAGCAAATCTTGGAATATCATTAGCCTCAGGAACTGATATAGCAATTGAATCTTCCGATATAGCTATTATAAATGATAACCTTATCAACGTTGTAAATGCAATAAAAATATCAAATAAAACTATAAGAATTATCAGGCAGAATTTGTTTTGGGCTTTTGTTTATAATGTGCTAGGAATTCCTTTAGCAGCTCTTGGATTTTTGAATCCAATGATTGGAGCGTTAGCTATGTCGCTAAGCTCCGTATCAGTGGTTTCAAATTCACTAAGATTAAGACTTACAAAATTATAATCTATTTTTTGGGGAGTCGTTCTAAATAAGAACTATTACTAAGGATTGTAAATTTTGCTTTGGAGCTCAATTCATCGACACTGCTGCAATTCATATAACTCATAGCACTCTTCAATCCGTCTGAAATTCCATTTACAATATTTTTTACGGGACCTTTATAAGGTATCATAGTTTCTTCTCCTTCGATAAATTCTCCTTTCATCTTTACACCGAAGGAAGCACTTCCCCTATATTTTTTCCAAAGTTGGTCGTTATATTTAATCACCTCGCCAGGTGTTTCTTTTGTGCCGGCTAACATTCTTCCTAACATCACAATATCAGCACCGAGTGCTAATGCTTTAATAACATCACCGGGACTTTTAACTCCACCATCAGCAATAATTGATATATTCATTTTTCCATTTTCTCTAGCAAAATAAGTATCTAATACAGAGGAAACTTGACCGATGCCAATACCGGTTTGAATGGAAGTTGTACAAACACTCCCACCGCCTATTCCTACTCTTACGGCACTTGCTCCCGAATCAACTAATTGTTTTAAGGTAATTCCATTTGCAATATTGCCTACTATTACCCTTAAATTATATTTCTTTTTAATGTCTTCACATTTCTGTAAAACATATTTATTATTTGCATTTGCTGTGTCAATACAAACAATAAAATTTCTTTCGGCAATTTTTTCAATTAGTTTATCATCAGCTGTTAAACTTATCGATACAGCTTTAACGGAAGAATAATTTTCACCACCAAATAATGACGAAAGCGAGGAATCAAATCTATTTACAATTCCTATTGCCCCCAAATTAGTTAGCTCTGAAACCATTGTTAAACCTGAAACTGTATCCATTGGACTTGAAATAATTGGAGTGGTTAGAACCTCACCCAAAAATTCTGTTTTTATATTTATATCTGCCCTGCTTCTTACTTCCGAAATTTCTTCCGGCACTAACGTTATATCATCATAAGTTAAAGATTGATGATAGTTATTTAACTCTTCTTTGGTATATATTTTCATAAACTCCTCAATAAATGCGGATGTAAAATAGATTTCTTTATGATTGATATCAATTAGATTTTTAAATTAGCTAGATTTTTATATCTTTGTTAAATATCATTAATTAAATGGCAGGAATATGACATCAACAACAGGAACTACATGGAAATTTCCAAAAGAATTTTGGTTTGCCAATTTTATGGAGCTCTGCGAACGTGCAGCCTATTATGGATTCTTTATTGTATTAACACTTTATTTGACAGATATAGTCGGATTCAGCGATAAGGAAACAGGTGTAGTTGCAGGTGTTTTTTTTGCATTACTTTATTTTCTGCCACCATTTGTTGGTGCTATTTCTGATAAGATAGGTTTTAGAAATGGCTTAATTTTAGCCTTTTCACTTTTAACTGTTGGCTATTTCCTTCTTGGCGTCTGGCATTCTAAAGCATTAGTCATCTTTTTTCTTGTTATAGTTTTGATTGGTGGTTCTTTTATTAAGCCTTTAATCACTGCTACGGTTGCTAAAACCACTAACGAGATTAATCGAGCAAGAGGATACTCTTTGTTTTATTGGATTGTTAATATCGGTTCTTTTAGTGGTAAAACTTTCGTCCCTTATATTCGTCAAGGTATTGGTTTAGAATATGTGAACTTTTTCTCTTCCGCGATGTCATTTGTTGCTCTACTTTTTGCAATATTTATGTTCAAAAATTTTGAGAAACAAAGAGAAACTAAATCTCTAACAGAAGTATTTGCTGCATTAAAAAGAATTTTTTCATCTCCAAGATTAATAATATTAATATTAATTGTAACCGGATTTTGGATTATTCAACATCAACTTTACGCTACGATGCCAAAATATGTTATTAGATTATTAGGTCCTGATGCTAAGCCGGAATGGCTTGCAAACGTTAATCCTTTAATTGTTGTTATGTTTGTTGTTCTCATCACTCAATTAATGAGGAAATTCAAAGCAGTTACTTCCATGCTAATAGGAATGGTCTTAATGCCATTCTCTGCATTTGCTATGTCTTTGAGTCAACCCGGACAAATATCCAGCGGAGAATTGGTTTCATTTTTTGGTTGGTTTGATCTGCATCAGCTCACATTAATGATGATAATAGGTATTGGAATTCAAGGATTAGCTGAGTGTTTTATTTCGCCCCGTTTTTTGGAATACTTCTCGCTGCAAGCACCCAAGGGTGAAGAGGGACTTTATCTTGGATTTAGTCATCTCCATTCGTTCTTTTCTGCATTAGCCGGATTTATTATGTCAGGTTATTTATTAGATGCTTATTGCCCAGATCCGAATACCTTACCGGCAGGACTAACAGAAATCCAACGTGCAGCTTACTATTCTGATGCACATGTAATTTGGTATTACTTTATGGCGATTGGTTTTGTTGCAGCAGTTGCTTTATTTATATACAAGATTGTTGTCGATAAGATTGATGCTAAAAAGGAAGCTCAAGCAGATTAAAGATATATTTATAGTTACTGTGGAATCCCTTCTGCAGTAACTATTTTTTACTTATCCATTATACATTTATCTTTTGCATAAAAATGGCATTTAGAGCAATGGCTTTTATCTTGAACAACCTTTTTAGATTTGATTTTATTAATTACTCCCTTAAGGTAATTGCTAAATTTATTAAGCTCAATAACTCCTATTTCGCTTACAAACTCTAATTCGGGCTTCTCGACAAATATTATTCGTAGTCTAAAAATCTTGTATTCTTCGTACTTTTTACTTAGTAAAAATGCATAAAAAAATAATTGCACAAGATAATTTTGAAATTTCTCTTCAGCTTGTTTTGGAGAATTTAATTTATCAGTTTTGTAGTCAATAATATGGATTATCTTTTCTTTTTCATCAAAGACTACTTTATCAATTACACCATATAAATAATCTTCATCAAATCTATTATACAATTCATATTCGTTTTTAAATAAAGAGAAGGAATTAATTTGCTTATATGTAGGAGTTTCATAATACTTAGATACAGAGGAATGTATTTGATCAATCAATGTTTCACTAATCGAAATGGGATGTTCAAGAAATTCATTTCGAATTTCCGTTTTAATTACTTCTCTCAAGTTCTCCGCTGCAACATTCACTTCTAAGATTTTATGAATTATTCTTCCTCTCATATCAGAAGGGATCATAAATTCTTCATCTTCTTTTTCCTTAAAGTCAAACTGAATGTCTGTTTTCTGGAATAGTTCATTGACTTTGTTAAATCCCAAATCATATATAAGATGATATTTTACAGGGCATTGACTAAAAACTGCAATCTTTGTTGCAGAATAAAATTCATTCTTAGGATATTCATTAAAGCTTATATCATCATCAATAAATAAACTCTTTTTCTCTAATACTTCTTCAATTTTAGTGATCTTTTTTTCGTCAATTGTATTTAATATCGGGATTGAAAAAGAAATTGCATGATTCTCTGTATAAAATTTTTCTTCTTCATCCTTAAACATGAATTCTAATTTACTTTTTATATCAACACATTCTTTGCCTTCTAAATCAAAAGTTTTATAAAGTAACCCAAGAAAAGATGTTTCATATTTCCGCTCCTTAATTGTAGCAGTTAAATAAAGATATTTTTCAGCTCGTGTAACTGCCACATAGAATAGTCTTTTAGCTTCAGCAATTTCTTTCTTTTTTTGAATAAAATCAGTCAAGTATAACTGCGGTGGCTTTTCGAATCCTTGAAAATAATTACTGTTTATTGGTAGATGAGACATATAACCAAATACCGAACTGATACCAATAACCCCTTTTCTATTATCATTAGAATTAATAAAATTAGATTCGCATTCGACTACAAAAACCGCCTTGAACTCAAGACCTTTAGAACTGTGAATAGTCATTATGTTTACTTTTTCTTTTCCTAATTCTACTTCCCCTTGCCCTTCATCATCAATTTTTGAAATGGCTTCTTTTAAAAACTGCACATAATCATAAATAGTTTTAAATCCGAGTGATGTATATTCTCTCGATTTTTGAATTAGCTTATTAATATTTGCAAGATCTTGCTCAGATTGCTTTCTCGAAGAAACAATCGATAGATAATTGGAATCCAAAATTATTTCTATCATTAATTCGTGAATGCTCAATTCATTCACTTTAGAAATACTGTTCTTTAACTTATCAACCGATGATTTTATTGTATTATTATCTTTGGAATAATTGATTAATTTGTTAAAAAGATTTTTCCCTTCGTAAGAAACAATTTTCACAAAATCCAAATCACTAAAATTAAAGAAAGGGCTTTTTAATATACCTAATAAAGCTATGTTATCGGATTGATTGAGTAAAAATGCAAAATAATTATAGAGATCATATACTACCTGTTTTTGATAAAAACCCGTACCTTTTACAATCTGATAAGAAATATTATGTTTTATAAGTGCTGCTTCAATTGGTTCAAATGCACTTCTTTTTCTTGATAAAATTGCAATATCAGAGAGATTAATTTCATCTTTTTCTGAATTTATTAACTCCAAAATCTTTAATGCTATTAATTCATATTGATTAGCCTGTTCGTTCTCTTCTGATTCAATATTTTCACTTTCTTCTTTAATATTTATTTCTACTTCTTTCTTTTTCTCTATTAGTAATTCTATTTCGCCTAAATCATCAATCGGTTTAGTACATATCAATGGTTCATATCGGACTTCATTAAACTCCGGGTTAGGATTAAAAAAAAGTCGTGAAAATAATAAGTTAGTGAATGCTGCAATTGCTGGATAGAGTCTGAAACTGTGAGGTAATGTAAGAATACTTTCCTGTTCATTCTTACTTTTTATTAATTCATTTGTTTTACGAAAAACCGAAAGGTCTGCATTTCGAAACATGTAAATGCTCTGCTTTTCATCACCAACTACAAATAAATTACCTCTCTTTAATTCATCTAATAATGGTACAAATATTTGATATTGAATTTCATTTGTATCTTGGTATTCATCTATCATAATGAATTTATATTTCTCTTTAAGCATCGAAAGCACTTCTTCTTTTGCGAATAGTTCTTTAGTAAAGAGCAATAAATCCTCATAATCCAAAAGAGATTTTTTTCTTTTCTTCTTCTGATAAAGATCAAAAATGCATTTAACAATTTTTGATACTATCAACCCGTAAGTTGCAGAAAATTGAAGCAATGCAAATGATTCTTTATTGAGCTTAGAATCCAATATATCGACTATCGATGTTTGTAGATTATCGATAGAGCTAAAATCAAATCCTTTTATTTTACTTAGGTAGCCGGATTTTCTAATAGTACCTTCTTTTGTTACAAATGATTCCAATATTTCAAACAGAATTGCCAAATCTTCAATAAAATTATCTGAATTTCTTTTTCCTAATATCACCGATATTTTTAATCCATACTTGTTATTGGAGTCGGCACTTAATACAAAATTATTAATTCCATCAATCGAAGAAAATAGTTCGCCTAAATCACTTTTAAAAACTGATTTGAACTCGTGAATAAATCTATCTTTAATTATCTCTGCAATTTCTTGAGAATCATAGTTATATAATTCATTTGAAAGCCGAATCATTGTATCACGCTTATCGAATAATTTTTTTATTTGTCCTATTAGGTTATCTTTTGCCCCGATAATCCTGATAAGGGATTTAAAATCTTCTGAGATTTCTGTACCTACAAGATTTTTAGAAATATATTCATCAACTGTCAATTCAAAAAGTTCATTCATTTCGCTACCGGTAAGAAGAGAAAAATTCACATCGATACCTGCTTCAGGTGCGAAACTCTTTAATACCCTTGAACAAAATGAATGTATTGTTGAAATATTTGCAGATGGTAACTGCCTTCTTAATTGGTCTAATTTTTCAAAATCTTCACTCGATTCCGATAATCTCCCATTTATCTCCTGTGAAATTTTCTTATAAAGCTCTTTAGCCGCTTTATCAGTAAATGTAATTGCAATAATCTCTTCAATTAATAGATCTTGCTTTAAGAATATTTCGACAAATCTCTTAGAAAGAACAAACGTTTTTCCTGAACCCGCATTTGCTACGAGCGATATATGCTTTTCAATATTTAATGCTTGCGCTTGGTATGGAGTAATTGTTGACATTACTAATTCACCGGTATTGTAATTTTAAATGTTGTTCCGGTTATGGAAGTTTCTTCAATTATGATATTCCCCTTTAAATAAATTAAATAATTTTTCGCCATATATAATCCAAGACCCATACCTGAAGATTTTGTTGAAAAATTTTCATCAAAGATCTTAGGTACTATCATTTCGTCTATCCCTTTACCATTATCTTTGACTAATATTTCTACAATATTGTTTATTATACTTTCATTTATTGTGATATTTGTAGCCCCTGATTCAATGGAATTGCGAATTAAATTTACAAAGATTCTCGTTAATTGCTGTTTATCTCCTTTGATAAGAACCGATTTAGACTCATTAAATGAGATTGACAATTTGGATTCAGCGAATAAATCAATTGCATTCCGAATAATATCAGTCAATTCGATTTCTTCAATTTGATAGAGGGGCATTCTTGCGAAATTCGAAAATTCTGATGCAATATTTTTTAATATTTCAATTTGATTAAGTAGTATTGATGTTACTTTACTGAAAATTGAATCAAACTTTGGAGATTTTTCCTCATAACTCGCAACTAATTGCTGGACCGAAAGCTTCATTGGTGTAAGCGGGTTCTTAATTTCATGTGCTACTTGGCGTGCCATCTCTTTCCATGCTGTCTCTCTTTCTAATTGCGATAATTTTATTTGACTGTCCTGTAAGTCTTTAACCATCTGATTAAATCCGTTTATCAAATCTTTTAATTCATCATTTCGGTCATGATCAACATGAACACTAAAATCACCTGCGGCTAATCCTTTTGTTGCGCTTACTAATTTATTTATTGGTTTAGATAATTGCTTCGCTAATAAAGTGCTTATAATTATTATTAATATTACTGCCAATGAATAACTACTGAATAAGAATATATCCATTTCTATATCTGAATATGGAACAGTAATAGTGTTGAATAAATCATTGACTTCAAAGATCAATTCTTTCCCTTGAAGATTATAGCGAACAAAATATGATTGATACTTATAATTCTCGATCTCATTATTTACGAGTATTTCGTTTTTTCTATTCCCAATCAATTCATAATATATAGTTGAATTTAGATTTGATGATAGAACTCCTGATTGGTAATAATTTGGATTTGAAGAATAGAGCAACTTAGATTCTTCATAAATATTATAGTTCACTCCCAAATCCGCTTTCGCCTTTGCATTTATTATTGCAAAGTTTGCTGATGAACTATTATAATAGTTATCCAAATATTTAAAAACCTGATCTGCCCTTTTACCTAATTTATAAATTACTAATTCTCGATTTTTTTCTTCTGTTACATTTCTAAAATAAATCGCCATTATAAGTAACGGTATTATCGATATGATTAAAAATGAGATTGTTAAGTTTATCTTAAATGTAAATAGTTGACTAATTTTCTTCCGATTTAGAATTAAAGCAGTAAAGATAAAAATTAAAGAGAGCAATAAAGCATGTACTAAGAAGACTTTGAAAAAATCGAATAGTTGAAGTGATATATCTCTAATTTCCATTCCTGCTGCAATAAAATGATCATGGTATTTATCTTTTTGTATAAAGAAAACAAAATCTTTTGAATTGGTATTTAATTCTGCCCAAGCTTCATTAAAACTATTAAATGAAGAATTAGTTAATTCTACAATATCATTTTCCCCAAAAATATCATCACCGATAGAACTTACTAATGAACCTTCTCCAATTTCTAATACATGAAGCCGCTTAGAGTCAGCAGCTGAAAGTATTCCTGTTTGTGTGATTTTTAAAAAATCAGGGAAAGGATTATTTATGAGGTTTGAAAGTTGATAATATGCTTCTATCTTTACTAAAATTTTCTTAATACTGTTGAGTTTAACTTCTGAAATACCAGATATTAATTTATTGTTTGTAAATGGGGAAATCTCTCTGCTAATTTTAATCTCTTCATTAATATTATTTGTAAATATGCTATTAGTATCATTAGATTCAGGAATTGTTGAAAACCCTCCTATATAAGAACCTGTTGAATCATAAAAATCGATACTACTTGGAATGCTCTCTGAATAAAGAAAACTTTTACTCCAAAAATTAAACGCCAATGGACTATAATTTTTTATTTCGCTATTTCCATTATTCTCAAATAAATTTGTTTTAATATCTTGAATAGTTTTAAAAACAAAAAACTCAGTAATGCTTTCGTCTTTATCAAAAAATTGTTGCACGGTTAGTTTTAAAGATTCTTTTTCTAAAAGTGAATTATAGTATCCCAATAGACTTACAGAGATAATTGATGCAGAAAAACCTATGTATAGATAAGCTGTTTTTATTAATTCTTTTTTATTGAAAATAAATAAGGCAATTAAAAAAGATAATGATATAAATAAAAAACGAATAAAAGATGTGCCTTGTGGATCTTTTTGGAAATAATCATATAGCCATCCAATTAATTGGAATACTAAAAAATACCCAAAAGTAAAATATTTACTGCCCCACCTCTGCTTAATATATCGTATTGATGCAAAAATTATATAAGTCGAAAAACAGAAAACAGAATACCCCAACATTAACAAATTAATCAGCATTAGTAATTGCGGAAGATTCGGCACCAAAGAAAAATCCTTAAAATACCTGATACTTGAATCGAAGATTATACTTTTTACAGATGCCCCTAATCCACGAAGCGAAAATAGCACAAATAACGAACCAATTATTATTGCAGATAATTTTAGATAGTTAAAATTAATTTCGCTTTTATTTACACAAACCGTAGTTGCGAGCAAATTCCCGGTTAGGTATCTAAACGTACGGTAAATAAAAAACGTGAATAAAACTAAGGTTAGAAATAATTCTAAAGGTGTACTTACTAATCCATACCCAAATTTTGAGGAAAAATTTACCGGGTCAGAAATTGATGATTTAATAAAAATTGCGGGTATTTCTAAGACAAAAAGCAGTATTCTTAAAAGTAAAAGTATTACGAAAAGATAAAATATTTTTTTTGTTTCGGAGCTCTCGCCTAAATACAAATTTTTATAACCATAGAACACAAAAAATAGTATAATAAATGTAATTATAATTCTGATTGACTCAATTATGGATGAAACATATTCTAATTCAATATCCAAAAATGGTTTCTCAAAACTAAATGCACAAACTGCGTTTTTATTGGTATCATAATAGATGAATGCGTGAACTCTTCCATCGGTTTTTAGACTTTCGTTGGTAGAAAAATTAATCGAAACTTTTACGCCTTCTTTTTTGCTTAATATTTCACTTAAGTTATTATTCTCGTAATATATCCCCTTGAATTGATATTTTTTCTCAATCGGTAAAGACGCAATAATTCTATATAGATTATCTTTATAGATTAAAGAATCTGAATAAGAGAAATAAAAAAACCGCTCATCCGAAGAAACAAATAATCCGTGATTTAATTTAGTAAGTAATGAATCATTATGAATGTTCTGGTTAGACCATCTAACTAATTTATTATTACTATCATAAACTTCTATTGATATTAAAGAATTTGAGTGGGATAAAAGCAAATCTAAATTCCGGTTTTCATTTATAACATCGATTAATTTAGATTCAGTCTTCGAAACTTCTTTTCTAATATCTTCTTCAATACTAATTATTTTTGACTTAAGAATTTCGTTCCAGTTCGATTTAACATACTTATTAATGGGAGATTCGAAAAAAAAGGAAAGTACCAAAATTGAAATTAGTGCAAAAAGGAAATACCCTTTTTTATTTTGGGATTTGATTATTCTTCTCATTTAATTGATAGTTATTTGAGTTATTACCCAATCGGAATTAATCTGTTTTAATGAGATAAATACTGAAGATGAAGTACGGTTACCTTTAGTAACATATTTTAAGGTACCTGATGCGAATGGTGAATTGCCTTCAATAACTTGATTATTTATTCTAAATCCAATCGGCTTATTAACCGAAAAAAAATCTTTAAGAATATAAAAAGCCTGATTTTGGCTATAATATCCGGTTACAGAATTTGATAAGCTTAAATATGTTTTATCTCCAAAGTAATTAGAAAATTTATCAGTATTGCCATTATTTAATCCATCTTCAATTTTTATAAAGATTTTCTGAACTTCATTTATTTTTCTATCTTGTGGTAATGCCACTGATTGAAAAACAACTATTAGTATTAGGATTAATAATTTTTGCATATTCAAGTGAATTTATTTTTTTAAGTTACTAAATAATAATAAAAAAGCATACCACTTGGGTATGCTTTCGTTAAGCGAAACAAATAATTTTTATTTATAAGTCTTATTAACCTTACCATCTTTTGGTCTATATTTCTCTGTAATCTCACGTTTAAGTTCTCTATTACCTTCTATTGACTGGTATGCCCAATCGAATACCATTCTTTCTTGCGTCATCTGTTTGATTCTAACTTTAGCAAAATGATTATCTACAGTCCAAACAACATAAGTGTGACCGATTTTAGCTTCTTCATATTTTACATTATCACCATCATATAAAGGAGCCCATCCACTTGTAGGCGCATACTTAACATCATAAATGTCATAAGTAGAACCCATATCCTGGATGTCAGAATCTTTCCACACATTTAAGTAAAAAGTACCATTGTAGTTTTCAAAGAAAAAATCACTTAAATCGCTATCATAAGGAACAACTTCTTCGTCTGCAAAATAGAATCCGCTCGAATTAGGAAATTTTAGATAATCATAAATAGCTCTATTAAATCCCTCAGGACGTGGTGTGCTATATACTTCGTCATAACTTAATTCACTTTCGTTTCCATTATAATCATAAGCAGCTACTCCATAATAATAAGTCTCTCCATTTTTAGCACCATAATCAATAAATGATTTATTTTTTGTACTGCCTAATAATTCATAAGTACCATTATAACTATAGCTGTAATAAACATTATAACCTGCAAGATCACTTTCATTATTATGATCCCAATAAATATCAACTCGGTTATCACCTGTAACGGTAGTAACGTTTCTTGGTGGAGCAGGAGGAAAGTCATCATAACCAGCACCGAAATCATTACATCCTATCAAAATTAATGGTAAAGCTGCAATTAATAGTATTCTTAATATGGATTTCATTTTAAACCCCCTTATCAATTATTTATACTATTATTAATCAAATGATGTGCCAGCCGCTATTACTTCTTTTTGACTTAAAAACGAACTTATTGAAGGATAAAAATCGACACTGTTCATAAATAAATATGAACAGTGTGTAATTTTTAGGACAGTTAGATATTACTAAATTTTCCGTTCATATACATTTTTTTGTTATTAATCACGGCTACCGATTTTCCGGTTAATAAACGTTTATCATAAGGTGAATTTTTTGATTTAGATTTGAACTGGGAATGATCCACAGTCCAGACAAAATCAGGATCAATAATAGTTAGATTAACAGCTTCTCCCACTTCAAACTTAGGAACGGGAAGATTAAGTATTTTTCTCGGATTGATAGATAATTTTTCTATTAGCTGTTCGATAGTTAATACTTTCTTATGAACCAATTCAGAAAGAGCTATTCCTAATTGAGTCTCTAAACCAAGAATACCATTTGGCGCATAAATAAATTCCATCTCTTTTTCTTCAATTGAATGAGGAGCGTGATCACTTGCAATACAATCGATAGTACCATCTTTAAGTCCCTTAATAATCTCATCTAAATCGGTTTTTGTTCTTAAAGGAGGATTCATTTTATAATTTGTATCATACGATTTTATTTGATCATCTGTAAAAGTAAAATGATGTGGTGCTACTTCGGCAGTTACTTTAATGCCTTTCTTTTTAGCTTCGCGAACCATTTCTACCGATTTAGCCGAACTAATATGAGCAATATGAACTCTGCTTCCGGTAAATTCAGCCATAATAATGTCACGCATCACAATAAGGTCTTCAGCTACCGTAGGAATACCATGAAGCCCTAAAAGAGTAGAATTAACCCCTTCATTCATTGCCCCATTTGCTAAAGTCGGGTCTTCACAATGCTCAATTACAGGTAGGTCGAACATACCACAATACTCAAGAACATTTCTTAAAATCGATGCTGTTTTTATTGCAACACCATCATCTGAAACTGCAACTATTCCTGCCTCAAAAAGCTCATTTATCGGAGAAAGGGCTTCACCTTTTCTCCCAAGTGTCGCTGCACCAACAGGATAAACATCCACCAAGTGGTTCTTAGATTTTTCGATAATAAAACGAACGGTTTCTGCAGAATCTATATCTGGACTTGTATTTGGCATACATGCAATCCCTGTAAAGCCGCCAGACGCTGCGGCATTACTACCGGTTTCAACAGTTTCTTCATCTTCCCTTCCCGGTTCTCTTAAATGAACGTGCATATCGAAAAGACCCGGTGATGCAATTTTACCATCACAATCGATTACTTCTGAATTTTTTATTTCGGCTTCACTTAAATCGCCTATCTTTTTTATTATTCCGTCTTCAATTAATAAACTTAATTTTGAATTGAGATTTTGAACGGGATTTATCAATAAAACATTTTTTAATACAATTTGCATTTTCCACCCTCTTTTAGTGCATTGTACCTAATAAATATAAAACAGCCATTCTGACTGCCACTCCATTTGTTACTTGGTCTAAAATTACTTGATAAGGTCCATCAGCAACTTCAGAAGATATTTCTACACCTCTATTAATTGGTCCGGGATGCAGAATTACAATATCTTTATTGTAATTAGCAATTCTTTCTGATGTAACACCATAATAATTATGATACTCACGTGTAGAAGGAATATTAGAACCGGCATTACGTTCCAATTGGATTCTAAGAACGTTTAGAACATCATTTTCAGAAATCGCTTTATTAATATCATGGTAAACTTTTACTCCTAATTTTTCTATTCCTAAAGGAATCATAGTGGCCGGACCACAAACTGATACTTGCGCTCCCATAGTCTTGAGACCAAAAATATTCGAGAGTGCAACTCTGCTATGAGCTACATCTCCAACAATACACACTTTCAGACCTTCAATTTTTCCAAGCCGCTCTTTAATAGAATACATATCAAGTAAAGCTTGGGTCGGATGTTCGTGAAGCCCATCTCCTGCATTAATTATATTTGCCGCTGATATTCTTGTAAGATATAAAGGCACTCCGGCAGATTCATGACGCACTACTATCATATCCAATTTCATTGCTTCTATATTTCTGACAGTATCTTTAAAGGTCTCTCCCTTTTTTGTACTGCTTGTAGAAGTGGAAAAATTAACTGTATCTGCAGAAAGACGTTTCTGCGCTAATTCAAATGATATTCTTGTTCGAGTAGAATTTTCGTAAAAGAGATTTACTATTGTCTTGCCTTGAAGTGTTGGTACTTTTTTGATCGGTCTATCTAATACTTCTCGGAAAGTAATTGCAGTATCTAAAATTAATTCTATATCTTCTCTCGGAACTCCATTCAACCCAAGTAAATGTCTGCTTGATAATGGCATTTAATACTCTCTATTTAATTGTTGGTGCATTTACTAAATAAACGGCATCTTCACCGTCTGTCTCTTGCAATTTTACTTTTACTTCTTCATCGATAGATGTAGGGATATTTTTTCCTATAAAATCAGCCTTGATTGGTAATTCTCTATGCCCTCTATCAACAAGTACACACAAACGAATTGTGCTCGGTCTTCCTAAATCCATTAGTGCATCAAGTGCAGCTCTTACTGTTCTTCCCGTATAAAGTACATCATCAATTAATACTACATTCTTTTCATTAATATCGAACGTGATATTAGTTACTGAAACTTCAGGTTGTTTTAATCTGGTTCTGAAATCATCCCGATAAAGAGTTACGTCCAAAATTCCGGGAATAATATTCGAGTTATCGATCTCATTGATTTTAGAAGTAATGCGGTTACAAAGAAATTCTCCTCTTGTACGCATACCTATTAATACAAGGTTTTCTGTTCCCTTATTACTTTCAATGATTTCGTGAGAAAGTCGTGTGATAGTTCTTTTAAGACCTTCAGAATCAATTACGGTTGCTTTTATATCCATATAAAAAAAATCCCCAGTCGGGCAAATCGCCGCTGAGGTCTATCTCCATTTATTTATTTTATTATTTTTCATTTCCTTTTCTATCTCTCCGGATAAATTTAAAGGTTATTTATTACTCAAAGTTAGTTTTTATTATAAAAAAAGTAAAGAAAAGAATTTTAAAAGGAGCAGAATTGATGAAAATATTTTATTTTAGGCATTGGAAAATATTCGGGGTGTAGCGCAGCCCGGTTAGCGTGCTTCGTTCGGGACGAAGAGGTCGGGAGTTCGAATCTCCCCACCCCGACTAATAAACAAAAAAAAGCCATCTATTCGATGGCTTTTTTAATTTCTATTTCTTTAAGTAGAATTTTAGTTTGTCTTAAATTCAATTCTTCTATTCATTGCTCTTCCATCAGCAGTATTATTATCAGACATTGGATTTGTTTCTCCGTATCCTTTTACAGATAGACGACTTGCTGAAATTCCACGTGCTTCTAAATAATTCTTTACTGCATTAGCTCTTTTTTCAGATAATTTTTGGTTATATGTTTCTGAACCAATACTATCTGTATGACCTTGAATCTCAACTTTCAAATCAGGGTTATTTAATAATACACCAACTGCATGAAGAAGTACAGGATAAGATTCAGCACGTAATTTAGCGCTGTTAAAATCGAAATTAACTCCAACTAAAACCCAATTCTCATTGCGTGCAGCCTGAGCAACAGGTTTTTCTACTACTACTTCCTTAACAACTTCTTTTGGAATATGTTTCTTTACCATCTCTTCAATTCTATCATAATCAACTTTTTCTTGTTCTACTGTAATACCGGTATAAAGCTGGCAATATTTAGATTGAGGTCCTTTATCGAAATAATAAAGAAGTCCAAGATTCACTGATAAATATGAATCTTTTCCATTAACTTCACCAACTCCTAGAGCACCGTCTAATTCAGAATTTAGAGTTAAGTTATAAGCAGCTTCTGAAACAAATTTCCAATCTGTATCAATAGCCCATTCAAAACCGAAACCGCCATTGAACTTTGCAACAGCTGCGTTTTCATCTAAGAATGTTGTAGCATAATTATCAAGCATTCTATATACTACACCACCACCGCCAAATAAATATGGAGTTACAGGTTCGCATGGAACAAAGTAGTACATAAAATCTAAGTTACCACTAATAGCATTAGTAACAGTAGTATTTACTCCGGTTAAAGGGGAAGTAAATTCACCTTCCATATGAGCATAAGCTCCTTTTAATCTAAGCGCTACATGTTCTGAAAAGTTTCTTTGGAGTGATACATAAGCTCCATAATTTGAATTTAAAGGAGATGTATTCGCGCTTAGTAATCTTGGATACTTAAACCCAAATCCTAATCCCCATGAATCTGTAGCAAGCTGTGCTTTTACGGGTACTACGAATGTAGCAACCAATAAAAGAACAATAATAGGCATTAATTTTTTCATATTTTCCTCCTTAATGAGGGATTAATTATTTAATTTGACAAAAAACTCGGGAAATAAATTTTACCGAAGTTTTGACACTCCGGTAAATAAATATCTATTAAATACCACCTTGGTTATGTCTATCAACCCAACGGTTACCTTCAATTACAAATTTTACTATTGTATAAGGTACTTGTACCGAATAAGCACCAGCAGTTATAACACCATTTTTTGTTTGTGTTACTTTAACAAGTGATGGTTCTACATAAGTCCATACTCCCGCAGGAGTTGTTGTTGGCTTTGTAGGAACTGAATAGTTCAATTGATATGTTAAACCTACATTAAAAGGGGTACCTTCCTTCTTTTCAACAAGTTCTTTAATCCAAGTAGTAGCAAAATTTGCATTAGCAACAAGTGCTAAATTATTTTGATAATCTTGACTTGCTAATGTAACAGGAGTTCTAACTTCCGAAGAAACTGAAGTTGAGAAAGCTATGTTTATTAACAATCCCCAAGGAGTAAAGTGAGTAACGGTTCCTTTAGCAGTTAAACCATCTGCTTGAACAGTTGCTGTACCTTCTTGAACCCATAGACCGGTATTCTTATTAAAATATCTCAATGGAACCACAGCGCCTACAACTTGTCTTACGGCTAAGGGTATTGTAATAGTAACTGGTTGATTAAACGTTGTACCATCAGGTCCAAAATCTGCCATACCTATGCCTGCAGAATTTTGAGTTGGGGGTGTTGGAGGTGCAGTTGACAATGTTAATGGGGCAATAGAAACAGTAGTATTCGCAGGTAATGCATTTGCTGGAATAGCTACAGCAACTTGTGTAGACGTCAAAGCTTGTTGTGGATTAGCACCTGCGTTTCCACCAGTGGCAGCAGTTACTGCTGTGGTTGTAGCTTGTATTTTTGCAAGAAATACTGGAGATAATGTAACGGCTCTTCCTGCATAATCAATATTTGCTAATGCTGTTCCATATGCATAACCGCTTGCAGTAGAAGAAACTAATAATTGTGATGGACTACCTGCAAAACTTGCTACCGGTACTGAAAACATTCCTTTTGAATCTGTTGTTGCTGTTACTAAATTAGATCCATCAGTCTTTGTAATTGCAACACCTGCATTAGCAATAACTGAATTATTTGCTAAGTCTTTTACAAAACCTTCAATTACGAATGGAGTTGGATCTGGAGCTGGTGGTGATGGTATTTCTGGTCCTACTCTTGAACTTTCGCAGCTATAGAAAACAAATGACGTTAGCAATAGAACTGCGAAAGATGTGAATAAAGAACTCTTGAAAGTATGCGATTTCTTCATTTAGCACCTCTTTTTGGTATTTAGTTAATATAATTTATAAAATAATTTTTTATAAAGCTTGGATTTGTTTTTTCCAACAAGCTGTTAATTGAGTTTCCCGTCTTATAAGATCGCCCTCTTTGTCCGGGTATCAATCCTCTTACTCTATACTCCCACCTATAATTATCTGATGTTTTTATTCTTACGATATTTGGTTTAAGATGTTTCGATGGAAACAGTGGTATAACAAAATTAAAACCTCCATTATAATTTCCTCCTTCGGAGTAAATTGCAAAAAAGCCAATCTCGATTTCACCAAACTGTCTATTTACATCAAACCTCAAACTCATATCTTTATAAATAAACTTTCCTGCCGTTATACCTAATGTCAAATCATATTCAGGTACTCGATATTCTGTATTAATATTGCCTGTAACTAAGTATGGTTCCGAATAAAAAACTTTTCCAAACATCAATTGGGCGAACCCAGTATAACCAAAATTCAAACCCAAAGAAAAGTTACCGTTATTATAATACTTTTTTCCTTCAAAATCGACCCCATATCGATTATTAGTGAAATATCCCACAGAGCCTAAAAGAAAAACTGAATTTGGTAAACGAATAAACTGGCTAAGTGAAATAATGCCTTGACGAACTGAATCTTCCAATACTGAAAATTCATTATATAAAGGAACTATTGTTTCAACTGACATACTCAAACCGGAAAAAATATTTGTATTAATTTCAGGAAGAAGATTTAACTGTGCCTGCACAGGATTACTATAATCTCCAAACTCTCCCTTAAAATCCGGTTTAACGACTAAATCAAATTTCAAATTCGATGAGTTAATTGGTTCTATATCTTTGACTTTATTCCAATACTCATCAACATCAAAAATATAATCTACAAATCTTCTTTCATCTACATTATATACAAATAATGAAAGAGGAATATTTCTATTAAGAATAATAAAATAAATTTCTTTATAGTCTTGTAGTGCTTCTTCTATAAGTTTTGTAGCATTTTTTAGTGCAGTTGCTTCAAATCTGTATAGACGATTTTCATAAGAAATAAATAAAGAACTATTTTCCGCTTTTATTCTAATATTTTCAAACCCATGATTTGATAATATATCTCCGATCTTTTTCACTGAATTTTGTGCGGATAAGTTCCCCATAAAAACAAAGAAAAGAACAATCAAAAAACGAAAAGTCTTTATACCCATATTATAAATATTTTTCCTAATAATGCTGTGATTAGTAACACAGTGCCCTCCGGAAAAGGTGAGTAACAACTAAGCCAAATTCCTTTGATAAATAATATATTAATTAAATCATTAACTTTCAAAGAAAAACATCTTTTTTTTCATTAATAAATTATTACTAACTTTGAAAGAAAAATACAAATTATAAAGAGGAATTTATGGCAAGCAATCATTCTTTCGATATTGTTTCAGAAATTGATTTTCAAGAAGTTGATAATGCTATTAATCAAGCGATTAAAGAAATCCACCAAAGGTATGACCTTAAAGATTCTTTAACGGAAATTGATGTTAATAAAAAGGATAAATTATTAACCATCAATACAAAAGATGATTATAGCAGAAAACAATCTCTCGATATAATTCAGTCAAAATTCATTAAGAGGGGTATATCAATAAAAGCATTGAAATATGAAGAACCGGAACCTGCAGCTAATGGAAGATTAAAACAGAAAATAGTTTTACAAAGCGGAATCTCCAAGGATAATGCAAAACTTATTACTAAACTAATAAAAGATTCTAAACTGAAAGTTAATGCACAGATTCAAGATGAACAAATTAGAGTGCAGGCAAGTAAGATTGATGATCTACAAGATGTAATGAAATTAGTAAAGGAAGCAGATTACGATTTCCCCGCTCAGTTCACAAATTTTAAATAAAAAAAAGCCGCTTCATAAAAGCGGCTTTCTTTTACAACTTTTTATTAATACAGATTAGATTGAATATCTAATACCTAATTGCATTGCCCATCTTGATGTTAAATCGTTGATTGTCCAAGCTACGTTTCTTGCAGGTTTAGAGAATGTATAAACAGGAGCATTCTTCTTTCCTTCGTAAGTAACTTTACCTTGTAATGTAACAGTGTTATATGTTGAAAATACACTTTCGTCTTTTCCCCATTCATTGTTAAGTAAGTTAAGAACGTTAAGAACATCCAATGATAACTGGAATTTACCCATACCTAAGAAATCAGGAATATCTTGAGTAAATCTAAAATCAAGAATATTTCTCCATGGATTTGAGGCACCATTACGTTCAGCAATTTTACCTCTATTTTCACTTAAGTAATCATTGTTCTGAATGAATGCGTCTAAATCATTCCACATAGAAGCTGCCGCAGGTTTATATTGGTTACTAACAATTGTACCTAACAAGATTTCTGAGCTGTTTCTTGGAATGTAGA
>JBAYVI010000015.1:0-34683 GCA_041674625.1 Melioribacteraceae bacterium
ACAGCATGAATATGACCATTTGCTTGGGAAGATGATCCCGGATAGAATTTCCATTAAAATGAAGAATCGCCTTCAGAGTTACTTACAAAGAATTACTAAACGGGAAATTGAAATCGATTATCCAATTACCGAGAATTAATAAATTGAAAATTATTTTTATGGGGACACCCGATTTTGCAGTCCCATCATTAGATGCGATTAATAATTCAGGTCATCAATTGATTGCAGTAGTTACAGCTCCCGATAAGGAAAGAGGAAGGGGAAGAGAAATATCATTTACTCCGGTAAAAGAGTACGTGATTAAAAAAAATATTCCTCTTTTGCAACCCGAAAAATTAAAAGAACCAAAATTCATAGAACAAATAAAAGGGCTTTCACCAGATTTAATTATTGTAATCGCATTTAGAATATTACCAAAAGAGATTTTTGAAATACCTAAATATGGTACTTTCAATGTTCACGGCTCTCTACTACCAAAGTATAGAGGTGCGGCTCCTATACAGTGGAGCTTAATTAATGGCGATAATGAAACAGGGCTAACAACCTTTTTTATTCAAGAAAAGGTAGATACCGGGAATATTATACTTCAGAAGAGAATCGCAATTGATAAAGAAGATAATTTTGGTACTCTACACGATAAGCTTCAACTTCTTAGCGTAGACATGGTTCTTGAAACAATTAAAATAATTGAATCAGTGAATATAGAATTACTAAAACAGGATGAATTTTTAGTTAGTAGCGCACCAAAGATCACAAAAGAAAATTCTCAAATAGATTGGAACGAATCAAGTGAGAGATTATATAACCTAATTAGAGGACTCTCACCCTATCCGGCTGCCTATTTCATAAAAGATACAAAAATGTATAAAGTCTTCTCCTCAAAAATAAAAGATAATCTTATTTTGAAGCCGGGAGAGGTAATGCAAACAAAGAATGAAATCTTTATAGGCACTTCAACAACAGCATTAGAAATAATGGAAATCCAACCCGAAGGAAGGAAAAGAATGAAAGCTGATGATTTCCTTAGGGGCTATTCTTTACTAAAAAATTGATGAGTTACGATGAGAAATAATCGTTATGAAAGTGTATTAGAAGCAGTTGGGCGCACACCGATTGTAAAACTTGGAAATATATCAAAAGATCTAAAAGCTACAATTTGGGCAAAATTAGAATTTATGAATCCTGGTGGAAGTATTAAAGACCGGATAGCAAAGTATATGATTGAAAAAGCAGAGAAAGAAGGAAGACTAAAACCGGGGGATACAATTATTGAAAACTCTTCCGGTAATACAGCAATGGGACTAGCTATTGTTGCGAGGCAAAAAGGATATAATCTAAAAATTGTTATTCGAAATACCCAAAGCATGGAAAAAATTAAGATGCTTGAAGTTCTTGGTGTAGATGTGATTAAAGTAGATGCATCGCTTCCCCCCGAAGACCCGAAATCATATAATAATTATGCTGCTAATCTTGCTAAGGAAGATTCTTCTCTTTTTTATATAGACCAACATAATAATCTTGATAATAATGAATCTCATTATATGACAACCGGACCAGAACTATGGGAACAGATGGAAGGTAAAATAGATTACTTTGTCGCTGGTGTTGGTACCGGAGGTACACTTTTTGGAGTAGGTAAATTCTTAAAAGAAAAAAATCCAAAAATTCAACTAATTGGTATTGATCCTTTTGGCTCTGTTTTTTATGATTATTATAAAAACAAAAAAATGATAACTCCATATCGGTATAACGTAGAAGGCATTGGAGATGAATTTATATTACCGACAGCACCGCTTGAGATGATGGATGATATGCTTCAAGTAGAAGATTCAAAAGCTATCGGTTGGACAAAAAAATTAGCTTTTGAAGAAGCAATACTTGCCGGGGGTTCTTCTGGCGCTAATGTCTGGGGTGCTGTTCAAATAGCTAAACAAATTGATAGAGAAGCTAATATTGTTACTTTAATATGTGATACCGGTTATAAATACCTAAGTTCAATCTATAATGATGAATGGTTAAAGAAAAATAACTTATGAATATAATAAGAATTAAAAATGCTTCCTTTTATGCTTATCATGGAGCTATGAAAGAAGAACAATTTATCGGCGGAAAATTTGAAGCTGATGTCGATCTATATACCGAGTTTGAAGTAGCAGCCAAGACCGATGATCTTAAACTAACCATAAATTATGATGATGTATATAAATACATCAATAAATTAGTCCATGAAAAAAAATATCACTTGATAGAAACATTAGCTACACTGATAGCCGATGGTATATTAAATCGTTATCCAAATGTTTCTAAAATAGCAGTTCGAGTTAGGAAACATCATGTTCCGGTTGGCGGTGTTTTAGATTATGTAGAAGTTGAGGTGATTAAAGAAAATGTCTAATACAGTTTGTTATTTAGTATTAGGTAGTAATCTTGGAGACCGTTTAGATTTTCTTCAAAAAGCGATTGATTTGCTAGGAAAGAGCAGTGAAATTAAAATTCAAAAAATTTCTTCGGTTTATGAAACTCTTTCCTTTGGAAACTCTAATCAGAACAATTATTTAAATTTTGCAGTTGAAGCTAATAGTTCATATAAACCTGAACAGTTGTTAGTGAAATTGAAAAATATTGAAAAGGAGATTGGCAGAAGTAATAGCGACAAAAAATGGTATCCAAGAGAAATTGATATTGATATTGTCCTATTTGGAGAGGAAATAATAAATTCAGAGAACCTTACAATACCTCACTATGATCTTTTAAATAGAGATTTCTTTATTATCCCTTTAGTACAATTAAATAGAGATTTAATTGTACCTGGAATTGGGCAAAAATTGGCTGATATTGATATGACTATAATAAAAACCAATATTATTCGTAAATTGGAACTAGAAATAAAATTTTAATGGATAATAAATTGTCATCAATAAAATATATTGCAATTGAAGGTGTAATTGGTGCCGGAAAATCTTCCTTAGCTAATTTACTTGCATCAAAACTTGGTGCAAATTTAGTACTTGAGGAGTTTGAATTAAATCCATTCCTAGAAAAATTTTATGATGATAGAAAACGTTATGCATTCCAAACGCAGATGTTTTTTTTAATAAACAGATTTAAGCAGCAGCAGCAAATTATGCAGCCCAACCTCTTTTTAAATTATATAGTTTCTGATTACATTTTTGATAAGGATAGAATTTTTGCTTATCTAAATTTATCTGGCGAAGAGCTTAAGTTGTATGAAACTATATTTCCTCTTTTAGAGCGTGATGTTCCCAAACCCGATTTAGTAATATTTTTACAATCGAGCACTGATAGGCTGTTGCAAAACATAAAAAAAAGGGATAGAAAAATTGAAAAGAGTTTGTCTATGAACTACTTAGATGAACTTTCTAATGCATATAATTCATTTTTCTTCAAATACAATAAAACACCACTCTTGATAGTTAATACTTCCGAATTTGATTTTGTTAATAATCAAACTCATTTCGATGAACTTTATAATCAGATTTTTAGAGCTGACCGAGGTTTTATTGAATATTTTAATCCCGATGTAAGAGGTTAATTTTGATTCGATTTATTTTTTATTCCATCGTTTTTTATTTTATAATGAAGGTTCTAAATTATTTCTTTAGAAAACCTGTTAGACAAAACAGTAATGAATATAGAAGTAGTAGCCAAAGCAGGGAAACAAGGGAGAATAGGGAAAGTCCTACTTCTAAGGAAAAGATTAATCAAAAAGATATAATTGAAGTCGAGTTTGAAGAAATAAAATCTGATAAAAAATGAAGCTTAATTTCTTCAATAATATATTAGTTTCACTCCTTAACAATCTCTTTGGCGTGAAGGAACGATATAATTATCAATTACCGCAATTAGAAAAAGTATTAGTAATACGTCCCCATAATCAATTCGGGGATATGTTAGCAAGCATTCCTCTATTTCGAGCTATAAAAGAAAAATATCCCAATTGCTCTATTACACTTATTGCAAGCCCTGAAAATCATTATGCAGTTGAAAAAAACGAATTTCTTGATTCTGTATTTTTGTTCAATAAGAAAAAATTGTTTTACTCAATAAATTATATAAAAGAATTGCATAGGCTATTAAATAAAGAGTGGGATGTAGTAATCGTTCCCTTCACAGTTGCTATTTCTAAAACGAGCTGTATATTAGGCGGAATAGCCAATTCAACAATTAAGATTGGCATAAGTAGCCTTAATGGTATTCATAATGATTATGATTTCTTTTTCAATTACCGATTTAATTTAGATTGGAAGAAGCATCCGGATTCTCATGTCTCAGATTTTATTCAAGAATTAGTTCGCCCTTTTAGTATATCAACAAAAAATTTCCAATCGTTGGTTACATTTGATAATGCTGATTTGAATGTAGCAAAGAAATTCTTAAGAGATACATTTGGAGACAATAAAAAATTAATTGTTGGGCTTCATGTTGGGGCAGGTAAACCGCCTAATAGATGGTCTTTGGATAATTTCATTTTTATTATTAATTACCTAAAAAACAAATACGATGCTCGAATTTATTTAACCGGTAGTAAAAGTGATAATGAAGAATTAAATTATATTAAAAAAAATATTACTAAAGAAATTGGCTTCTTCTTAAATCACTCAATCCCAGAACTCGCTGCCATAATATCTGAGTCTGATCTATTTATTACAAATGATACCGGTGTTATGCATGTAGCCGGTTCTACGAATGTTGCTCAGATTTCGATATTTGGTCCTACAAATCCATTTAATTGGGCTCCGCTCGGAAATAATAAATATTTTTTAAGAAAATCTGACTTAATAGATGAAATAAAAGTTGAGGAAGTAATTGGTCTAATTGATCGTTTACTATTAGTAAAATATTTTGCCGCATTGGATCTTGGTACAAACTCATTCCACTTAACGATTGTAAAGAAATCTCAAGACTCACTAACTTCAATTTACGATACAAAAGAATATGTTCGTATTGGTGAATCGGTATTTAAAAATGGATTTTTAATTTCTGAAGATAAAATTGAATTATCAAAACAAACGATAAAAAAGTATTATGACGAAATAAAATCTTACAATGCTGTATTTAAAATAATTGCAACAAGCGCTATCAGGGATGCAATTAATGGGGAAGAGTTTATCGCTTTAATTAGTAAAGAAATCAATTCTAAAATAGAAATTATTGATGGTATAAGAGAATCATATTTAATATACGAAGGTGTTAAAGAATCTTTAGATAAAAGTAAAAAATATTTGATTATAGATTTGGGAGGTGGCAGTACTGAATTTATTATCGCTGACAAAAATAAAATCTATTTTTCAAAAAGTATAAACCTTGGTGTAATTCGATTAATGAAAAAATATTTTAATAATTATGAAATTAGTATTGATAATATGATTGAAGCGAAAGAATTTATCAAAGAATCTTTTTCTAATCTAATTCCTGAATTAAAAGAAATTGGTTTTGATACTGTAATGGGGGTTTCCGGTACCTTTATTTCAATTGCTAAATTTAATAATTCCAACGAAAAACTTGAGATAGAAAGTTTTAATGAGAATAAAAATATTGTCCTATCAAAAAAGACAGTCGAAGAGAGAAGAGAATTAAAACTCTTAGAACCCGAACGTGCTGATATTATTCCTGCCGGGTTTTTAATTATTGAAAATATTTTCAAATCACTAAATATAGATTCTATAACAATATCGTATAAATCAATTAGAGATGGTTTAATAAGTGAATTAATATCTTCAGCGAAATAACTCTTTTGCATTTATTAAGCGGCATCTTTATATTTGATCTTTATTAATTAATCCAAAACTACCATAATATGAAACCAGAAACTTACATCAATAAGTTAGAAAATTTTGTAGATCAACAAGTAACATTAAAAGGTTGGTTATACAATAAAAGATCAAGCGGCAAACTCAAATTTTTAATAATTAGAGATGGCTCAGGCTATTGCCAATGTGTAGTATTCAAAGGGAATGTATCTGAAGAAATATTTGAATTAGCTGATAAGCTTACTCAAGAATCATCTTTTGAAATTACAGGGAAAGTTAAAAAAGAACCACGATCTGTCGGCGGTTACGAATTGGATGCTACCGATATTAAGTTGATCTCTTTAGCACAAGAATATCCAATAACACCTAAAGAACATGGAATCGAGTTTTTAATTGATAACCGTCATTTATGGATAAGATCAAAAAGACAAGTGGCTATTCTAAAAATTCGTCATAGAATTATAAAAGCTATTAGGGACTTTTTCGACAATAAAGATTTTACTTTATTCGATCCACCGATTATCACTCCAAATGCTTGCGAAGGTACATCCACATTATTTGAGATGGATTATTTCGATCTCGGCAAGGCATATCTTACACAATCAGGGCAGCTATACGCAGAAGCCGGTGCTTTAGCCCTTGGTAAAATCTATACATTCGGTCCAACTTTTAGAGCTGAGAAATCAAAAACAAGAAGACATCTTACAGAATTTTGGATGGTTGAACCTGAAGCAGCTTTTTATGATTTAAATGACAATATGGATCTAGCAGAAGAATTTTTAGAGTATATTGTTCAGTCAGTACTTAAAGATAGAATGCAGGAACTAATCGAACTTGAGAGAGATGTAACAAAATTAGAGAACATCAAACGTCCATTCCCAAGAATTTCTTATGATGAAGCAGTTGAAGTATTAAAGAAAAAAGGTGTGGAATTTAGATGGGGCGATGATTTTGGTGCAACTGATGAAACTTTAATTGCAGAAGATTATGATAGACCAGTTATGGTACACCGTTATCCATCTGAGGTAAAAGCATTTTATATGAAACGCGATCCTGAAAACCCAAAAGTAGCTCTTGCAGTTGATGTATTAGCCCCCGAAGGTTATGGTGAGATAATTGGAGGAAGCCAAAGAGAAGATGATCTAAATCTTCTTCTCGAAAGAATTAAAGAGCACAATCTTCCTCAAAACTTTTTTGAATGGTATCTTGATTTGAGAAGATTCGGATCAGTACCTCATTCAGGATTCGGACTTGGACTCGAAAGAACAGTTAGCTGGATCTGCGGACTTGAACATTTAAGAGAAGCAATCCCATTCCCAAGAATGATTTATAGAAATACACCATAATCAACAATCAGTAATAGGATTATTATTAAAACCGCCCGGATTATTAAGGCGGTTTTTTTATTTAAGTACTGATATTCATGTTAAAAATTATTATCGAAATTATTATTACACTTACTATTCATTGTTAAGGAACTTTTTAGCTATTTTTATTATTATTAAAAGTAGAACAAAAAATTTAACTATTTCTTACAAAAAGGGTGAATATGATAAAGAAAATATTAATGGTACTGATTTCATTATTTATTTCTACATATGACACATTAGCTTCTTCGGCAGGGGGAGCTTCAACGCAACTACCAAGCATTTTTATGGTAATTCCATTTATTTTATTATTGGCATTAATTGCTACTGGTCCATTATTATTCCATCATTTTTGGGAAAAATATTATCCTGCAATTTCTATTTTTCTTGGGTTGGGAACAACAATCTATTATATGCTAGTACTTAATGACTGGGGCACTCTTAATCATACACTTGCAGAATATATATCGTTCATTGCAATATTAGCTTCTTTATTTGTAGTATCGGGAGGAATACTTATTAATGTTGATAAAAAAGCTACACCATTAGTAAACGTTCTTATTCTTCTTCTTGGTGGTGTTTTAGCTAATATTATTGGTACGACTGGTGCATCAATGTTATTAATACGTCCATTTATAAAGATCAATAAAGATAGAATAAGACCGTTTCATTTGGTCTTTTTTATTTTTATTGTTAGCAATATCGGTGGTGCGCTTACTCCAATCGGCGATCCACCACTTTTTTTAGGATTCCTTAGAGGAGTACAATTTTTCTGGGTGATTGGACAAGTATGGTATGTATGGATACCTACTATCTTGTTACTACTTGCCATATTTTATGTGATTGATTCACGGAATTACTCTTCTCTTCCCGATACAAATGAATATAGCGGTAAAATTGAGATTAAAGGTGCTAAAAATCTAGTCTTCTTACTCATTATACTTATTTCAGTTTTTATCGATCCCAATATTATCTCATGGGTTCCGAATTTATATCCAATTCCTTTTGGAATCAGAGAAATAATTATGTTTACTGTTGTATATCTTTCATATAAAATGGCTGATAAAGAGATATTAGAAAAGAATGATTTTAATTTTGAGCCGGTAAAAGAAGTTTCATATTTATTCATCGGAATATTTGCAACAATGATTCCCGCACTTCAATTAATAGGCAATCAAGCAAGTGTTTATGGCGAGCAATTAAATCCTGGAATTTTTTATTGGGCAACGGGAATATTATCTGCATTTTTAGACAATGCTCCTACATACCTTAATTTCTTAAGTGCTTCACTTGGTAAATATGGATTGGATGTAAAGCAACCGGATCAAGTACTTCAATTCCAAAATTTATACCCGGTCTATTTACAGGCTATTTCAATAGCAGCAGTGTTTTTCGGTGCTATGACATATATTGGTAATGGTCCTAATTTTATGGTTAAATCGATATGCGAAAAATCAGGCATTAAAATGCCAAGTTTTTTTGGACTTTTATTTAAGTATTCAATCCCGATTTTATTACCCATATTTGTTTTAATTTGGCTAATAATGTACTACGGAAAGATTTAATAGAGGAGTAATTATGAAATCTCTTTATTCTTCAGAACAGATAAGAGAATTAGATAATTATGCAATTGAGAATGAAAAGATGCCTTCCATTATTTTAATGGAAAATGCGGCTATTAACATATTTAGGATTCTGAATGACAAATTAGATCTGGCAGAAACTAGAACTACATTAATTTTATGTGGTAAAGGGAATAACGGAGGAGATGGTTTTGCATTAGCAAGACATTTAGTTAATAACGGCAATTCAGTTATAATTTTATTAACAGCTTCTGAAAAAGAATATACGCCTGATGCGAAAACGAATTTTAATATTTGTAAAAAAATAGCTATCTCATCAGAGAAACTTAAAATTATTAGATATAAAAATCAGATTACTTTTGAGCAAATTGGACAAATAGACCTAATAATAGATGCTCTCCTAGGAACAGGATTCAATGGTGAATTAAAAAACCCTTATAAAACAATAATTGAGAAAACAAATAACATCAGTGCAAAAAGAGTTTCAATCGATTCTCCAACCGGGTTGACTCTTCCCACGTCAACCGGTAAATTAGTTTTTAAGGCAGATTTTACAATTACATTAGGTGGATTTAAAAGTGGTCTCTTTTATGGAAAAGGATATGAGTATTGCGGATTAGTTTTTCTTGGAGGAATTGGAATAAGAGATTCAATTTTATTGAAACATAAATCCGATACTTTTTTATTAGAAAATAGTGATGCTTTAATGGGGCTTCCGAAAAAAAATATTAATTCTCATAAATACAGCTCCGGAAAAGTATTAGTAGTGGCAGGGTCTGCTAAGTATGTCGGTGCAGCAATATTAACTTCAAACGCTGTCTTTAATTCAGGAGCAGGTGCTTGCTACTTAGCAATTCCTGATTCTATGAAAGCTGTTTTCCAAACAAAATCTCTCTCTTTGGTAGTAACCCCTTACAATGATTCGAATAAAAAACACTTGACTAAAAATGCATTAGTGAATTTTGATAATATTGCAAATAAATGTGATGTTATTGCTATTGGTCCAGGGCTTGGCAGGGAATTGGAAACTTTAGAAGAAGTAAGTGTTATAATTAGAAAATATAATAAAGTGTTAGTATTAGATGCTGATGCATTAAATCTTTTTAATGATGGTAATTACAAGAAACATAATCTGAAGAATGCAGTTTTAACTCCACATCATGGAGAATTTGCTTCAATGCTTGGGATTTCAGTAGAAGAATTGGAGTCTGACATTTTGAAATTCGGAAAGAAATTTGTGAAATCTACTAAAGCATTTTTAGTACTAAAGGGAGCACCAACTATTATATATTCCCCTGAAGGAGAAGTATTTATTAATTCTACCGGTAATAATGGGATGTCAAAATTTGGTTCAGGAGATGTTTTAACTGGGATAATAGCCGGATTTTTAGCTCAATCTAAAGAAATTTTGCCGGCTTTGCTTTCAGCGGTATATTTACACAGTCTTTCAGCAGATTTATTGTTAGGAACTCATACTGAATTTAGTATCTTGCCTGCTCAAATTTCAAATAATTTACCAAAAGCAATAAAATATGTCAGAGAACAAAATTTATAAGTTTCTTTTTAATAAAAAATATTTAATACTTTCTATATTGGTAAGTTACTGGTTAGTTTTAATAATTGGGACGAGCTTGCCATCTACATCTCTTCCTTCTTTTAAAGTAGGGGATAAGATTATTCATTTTATAGCTTATTTTGGACTTGGATTAGTATTTGCAGCCTACAGATTATTATATTTTGAGAATATAAAAAGAAATGTCTTTATTATAATATTATTAATTGTTTTATATGCTTTAATTGATGAAGTACATCAAATATTTATTCCGGGAAGGTCTTGCGAACTATATGATTTCCTTGCTGACATTACTGGTGGATTTATTGGTTTTGCAATTGCATATTTAATTCTGATAGCAAAATGGAGTAAATTAGAAGTGCAAAAATAATGGGATAATAAAAAACGGAACTATTATTAAAAAATGATGTAAAAAAAGAAAAAGAAAGTTGACAAAGCGGTATTCTATATTTAATTTACGAAAGTTTATTTGTTGGCATTGGAGGAAATGTGGCTTTATTAAAGAACCCTAAATACGATTTGAAACTCAAGTACCAAAAGGTATTTGAAATCGGTATGATATTATCTCTATTTTTCTTAATTGTAGCATTCAAGTTTTATCCTACGTTTGACCAGGAGACATTAAAACTTGATGGACCGCAAGAGTTAGTAAACGTAGAAGATATAGTACATACAAAACAAGAGACAGCACCACCACCACCACCGAAACCACCGATTCCGATTGAAGCTCCGTCAGATGACGTTCTTGAAGATATCGAAATTGGAACAACTGAATTGGATGAAAATCAAGTTGTTGCTGCTCCTCCTCCACCACCGAAAGAGGAAAAAGCAGTGGTTGAAGAAGAACCTGTATTTTTCGTTGCTGTTGAAGACCAACCAGAACCAGTTGGCGGAATTGAAGCTATTCAGAGTAAAATTGTTTATCCTGAAATTGCTAAAAGAGCTGGCGTTCAAGGTAGAGTTTTCATTAAAGCTTTCGTTAATGAAGTTGGTGATGTAGTAAAGGCTGAAGTAATTAAAGGTATTGGCGCAGGTTGTGATGAAGCGGCAATGGATGCAGTTATGAAAACTAAATTTAAACCGGGCAGACAGCGTGGTAAAAATGTAAAAGTTCAGGTATCAATTCCGATTATCTTTAAGCTTCAATAATTATTAGATATTAATTGAGAAAAGCCGCTTCTTGCGGCTTTTTCTTTCTACTACCGTGATAAAAACATCGAAAAATATCCGTTTTCTGTTTCTGATATCTATCCTATTATTAATTTTACCTCTACTAATGATTTATATCAAGTATTCATTTAATTCTCTACCAATTAATTATTTTCGAATTGATTCGATTGGCAATTTAATAAATCTGTTTTTCCCTGTTGCTACTATTATGGTGATTTGGATTAGGTATTTTTCAACAAAATCATTTGATAAAAAAGTAGTAGTTATTTCTTATGTATTAATTACTTTTATTTTTCTATCAATTACATTAGCATTAGTCACATCTAAGATTAGGATAGAATCATTATCAAAAATTGTAATTTATAACCAGAACTTATCAAAAATATTAGTTGCAACATTTTTAATTTTTAGTCAAATATCAATAATCTATTTATTCGTATTTTTATTTAATTATCTTTTATCCAAAGGGATTATAACATATATATTACCTTTGACAGGGACTATTTTTAGTATCTCAATAATTGTTATCTTTACTTTTGTGTTCACTCTCTTAAATCAAGCTTCAAGAATATCCGAGACAAATAGTGAGTATGGAGTTGTTTTAGGTGCTGCGGTTTGGAGTAAAAACAAACCAAGCCCAATATTTGAAGGGAGGATAGATAAAGCCAAAGAATTATATTTGAAAAATGTTATAAATAAGATATTTTTGACCGGTGGAAATGCCCCCGGAGAATTAAGTGAAGCAGAAACCGCAAGAAGATATCTATTAAAGAAAAAGATTCCAACTGGAAAGATTTATACAGAATCAAGGACATCATCTTCGATTGAACAAATAAGATTTATTAAAAAAAATGTAGTAAATTCAAAAAATGAATCTGTGATATTAATTACTGATTCATTTCATCTAAATAGAATATTAGAAATATCTCGATTTTATAAATTAAATATCATTGGGGTAGTTTCTGATTATAAAATAAATATAAAGAGTTCATTGAATTATAGAATCAAAGAAACATTCTCTCTTCTTCTTTTTTGGTTATTTGGACTATAAAAATTACCTCAATAAAGTACAGGAGTTATAAATGGAAAATTTCGAGATGATGGAAAAGTATGGACATGAGCAATTAGTGTTTTGCTCAAATAAAGAATCAGGATTAAGAGCTATAATAGCGATTCATGATACTACACTTGGACCTGCTTTAGGGGGAACAAGAATGTGGAATTATACTTCTTCAGATGCTGCTATTAAAGACGTTTTAAGGTTATCAAGAGGAATGACTTACAAAGCTTCTGTTGCAGGGTTAAATCTTGGTGGCGGAAAGGCTGTTATTATTGGAGATTCAGCAACAAAGAAAAATGAATTACTCTTCAGAACTTTTGGAAAATTTGTTGATGGCTTAGGTGGAAGATATATTACTGCTGAGGACGTGGGAACTGACGTAAGAGATATGGAATATGTAAGAATGGAAACTAAATACGTTACCGGTATTTCTAAAGCACTTGGTGGATCTGGGGATCCATCTCCGGTTACAGCTTATGGAGTTTATGTTGGAATGAAAGCTTGTGCACATGAAAAATGGGGAAGCGATTCATTAAGAGGAAGAAAAATTGCAGTTCAAGGTGCGGGACAAGTGGCTCGTTACTTATGTGAACATCTTTATAGTGAAGGTGCAGAAATATTTATTACAGATATTGTTCAGGATAAAGTTAAAAGAGTTTTGGAAACAATAAAAGCGCATGTAGTGAAACCGGAAGAGATTTATGAAATTAATGCAGATATTTTTTCACCTTGTGCTCTTGGTGCGATTATTAATGATGATACTATTCAAAAATTCAAATATGAGATTATAGCCGGTGGTGCAAATAATCAATTAGAAGATGAAGATAAACATGGTCAAATGTTGGTTGATAAAGGTATTTTATACGCCCCTGATTATGTTATTAATGCCGGTGGTTTAATAAACGTGGCAAACGAATTAGAAGGTTATAGACAAGATAGAGCAATGAAACAGGCTGAAGGTATTTATGAAATAGTTCAGAAAGTATTTAAAACAGCAAAAGAGCGTTCGATTCCTACTCATGTTGCATCAAACAAAATTGCAGAAGATCGATTGGTGCAAGTAGGTGGAATTAGAAAAATTTATTCAAGTACAATCGGAAGAGTTTAAATTACATTTACAGGAAAGGAGTGCTGCAAATGGCACTCCTTTAATTAACAATTATGGCGAATAACGAAAAAAAATACAACAGAAGAGTTTTAAGAGAAAAAGCATTACAAATTTTATATGCGTTTGAATTAAATGGCGAAGGTCTTACTAATCTGGTAAATGGAATTACCTCCGATATCCCTTCTAATGAAGATAAAGAATTTACAGAAAAATTAGTTAATTCTGTTTTATCTCATTTAACTGAAGTTGATAATATAATTAAAGAAAGATTAGCTAATTGGGATATGGAACGCATTGCATTAATTGATAGATTGCTTTTGAGAATTGGTATTACTGAAATATTGTATTTCAAAGATATCCCCCCTAAAGTTTCAATGAATGAAGTAATTGAAATAGCAAAAGATTTCTCCACCTCAAACAGTAGTAAGTTTATTAATGGGATATTGGATGCTTTTTTAAATGAATTGAAGGCGGATGGAAGACTGAATAAATCCGGTAGAGGATTAATTGATGAATCTCTTCCGAAAAAATAATTTTCAAGAAGAATCAAAATCAAAGATTTTTGTTTGGACTCTATTCGATTTTGCTAATACGTCTTATTCAATAGTAATTGTAACATTTCTTTTTGCAATCTATTTCAAAAATGTTGTAGCTGAAGGACAGCCGATAGGTGATTTCTATTGGAGTCTCGGCACGAGTATATCTATGCTCATCACTGCCATTATTTCGCCTGTATTAGGGGCAATAGCGGATTATTCGGCGGGGAAAAAGCGATTATTACTTTTTTTTACACTCCTTTGTATAATTGCCACTTCATTACTCTATTATGTTGGAGCCGGTGATATTTATCTCGCTTTGCTTTTATTTATACTTGCAAATATTGGCTTCGAAGCGGGTTTGGTTTTTTATGATTCATTTTTACCTGAAATAGCAAAACCAAAAAATTATGGAAGAGTAAGCGGTTATGGTTTTGCCATGGGTTATCTTGGATCACTTACTGTTCTTGCATTAGCCTTCCCCTTTATTAGTCGCAATTTAATTAAAGAGACTTTCCCTTTAGCCGCACTATTTTTTCTCGTTTTTAGCGTTCCGTTATTTATTTTCTTAAGAGACAACAGGAAAGATGTTGTGCCTGAACGTTCTTATATAATGATCGGAATTTCGAGAGTAGTTAATACTTTCAAGAACTTAAGGTACTATAAAAATCTCGCACTCTTTTTAGTCGCATTTTTCTTTTTTATTGAAGGAGTTAATACAGTTATCTATTTTTCCGGTAATTATGCCAGCACTACTTTGCATTTTTCAATTCAGGAATTGATCATATTCTTTCTTATAGTTCAGACTACTGCAATATTCGGAGCGGTTTTGTTTGGAATATTATCTGATTCTATCGGGCAAAAAAAATCAATTATTATCTCATTAATTATTTGGATATTTACAATCCTATTGGCTTATTTTACAAGTGCAGAGGATGCATTTCTTAATAAGTTATTTTCTGGTCTTTCAGGAATTGCTCCGGCTGAATTGATGAAATATTCATTTTACACTGTGGGGCTATTAGCAGGAAGTGTAATGGGTGCCACACAATCTACAAGCAGAAGCTTTATGTCAGCATTAGTCCCATTAGACAAAAAGACTGAATTCTTTGGATTCTTTTCCTTATTTGGGAAAAGCTCGGCAATACTTGGACCATTGGTATTTGGATTAGCGAGTTATATAACTTCGAGCCAAAGGATAGCTATCCTTACAATTATAGTATTCTTTTTAATTGGTATGATAATATTATTCTTTGTAAAAGAGCCACCTAAAGAAAATCCGATTTAAAATCTAATTTTAACATTAAAAGAATAGAAGCAGTGGATAAAATGAAGAATACTAAACCCCATACAATTGGGGACACATCTGTAATCACGCTTAAAATTATTGCATCATTCACCTGATTGTTTGATATAAGAAGATCGATAATAATATCCGCCATAGAATAAGTTAGAATTACTAATCCTAAAAATCTTACAAAATATTTAATAAACCCATATTCAAGAATACCGAGAATTATAAACATTATTGAATAGCTAATACCAGTAAAAACACCTATGAAACCCTCAATTAAATTAACAGTAGATATAAAGAGTAAAACACCGATTCCAATTAAAATAAAATTTTTCGTTTTCATTTTAATTGATGAATAAAAAATAATCATACCAAAAAGGAGAGAGCCGGAATAACCTGAGAAAGCAATAAAAAGATCATTACCTCCGGAAATTGATGTAACTCCATTAAGACTTTTTTGAATAGAAATGGAATCGACTATACCACCAGAAAGAATTGCAGCATAGCCGTGAGAAAGTTCATGAAATAGAATTGAAATTACTTTAATAGGAAAGAATAATTTTATATCCCAGAACGCGATAGTAAAAATGATAATTAAGGAATTAAAAATTAACCGAGTGATTTTTTTCTGTTCTAAATTCATTACACAATAATAAAAAAAATATTGTATTGTTCTAAATCTATATATACATTTGTAGGTAATAATGCGGGTGTAACTCAGTTGGTAGAGTATCGGCTTCCCAAGCCGGTTGTCGCGGGTTCGAGTCCCGTCACCCGCTCTAAAAAAAAATATTTTGATTTTTTAAAAATTTGTTTATATTAACGGTCTAAATATTTGGGAGTTTAGCTCAGCTGGTTCAGAGCACCTGCCTTACAAGCAGGGGGTCATTGGTTCGAATCCATTAACTCCCACCAAAGTAAAACCCGATCTCATTCCGATTTCGGGTTTCTTATTTTAAAACCGCAAAACAAATATTATTACAATACCATTAATCCATTCTAATATAATCCAATAATCTTTCGAGAAAATAATCTTATTTGCAGTGTTCTATAAGAAAGCTTTGTGCTATATTTTTCGTAATTACGAGACCATTTATTATATTTGGATAATAAGATATTATTAACATTTATTCACTCAACCTCTATGGAGATATGAAATGGCAACAACAAAGGACAATTTAAAAGAAGCATTTGCAGGTGAAAGTCAAGCAAATCAAAAATATAGAGCATTTGCTAAAAAAGCAGCAAAAGAAGGATTTCCGAATATTGCTAAGTTATTTGAAACAGCCGCTGAAGCTGAAAGAATCCACGCTGAAGGACATCTTGGTTCACTTGAAATTATTGGTTCTACAGTCGATAATCTTAAATCTGCAATCGAAGGTGAAACTTATGAATTCTCAGAAATGTACCCACCAATGCACGAACAGGCAGTTGAAGATAATCATAAAGCTCAAAGAATGTTTAAATATGCTCTAGATGCTGAAAAAGTTCATGCAGAACTTTACACAAAAGCTTTAGAAGCGGCAGAACAAGGGAAAGATTTAGATGTAGCTAATATCTATCTGTGCCCTATTTGCGGTCATATAGAATTTGGCGAGCCGACTGAAAATTGTCCTGTATGCGGAGCTTTGCCAACAAAGTATGTTCAGATATAGTCTATAAATAGTTTCTTTAGATGCCTTACTTATTTTGTAAGTAAGGCATTTTTTTGCCAGATTGGTTACTTCTATTTATCTTTGAGTAAATACTTCCAGAAAATAATGATATTTAAGAAAACTCAAATGGCAATTTTAAAAGATCCAAAAAGTAAATTGGTAGTTTTTCTTTATTTTATAATTGTCATCCCATTATTCTCGCAAATCAATTATCCAGTAGACCTTCCGAAATTTAAAATTACAAAGTCTTATGGTTGTGATACTTCAAGTATATTCTTAGCACCTACCGCTTCGAAAGCACCATACCTTATGATAATAGATAATGAAGGCAATCCCAAATATTTCAAGAAAGTAAAGAGCAGCATATATGATTTTAAACCTCATCCAAATGGGACCTTAAGCTATTTTGATAGAGGCGGTGATTGTTTCTATATAATGAATAGCAATTATGAATTAATCGATAGCGTAAAATGTTTAGGGGAACTTTATACAGATTTTCATGAATTAAGAATTTTACCTAATGGGAATTATTTGATCCTTGGATTTGATAGTCAAATAGTTGATATGAGTAGAATTGTAGAAGGAGGACGAGATTCAGCTACGGTTATCGGTTATTATATTCAGGAGATTGATAAAAACAAAAATCTGATTTTTGAATGGAAAACTTGGGATCATATTGATATTAAGGATTCGTATACAGATCTTAAACAGGGCACTATTGATATAACACATGGTAATTCAATTGATGTAGATTATGATGGTAATCTTTTAGTATCACTTAGGAATACTCAAGAAATAATTAAGATAGAAAGAAAAACTGGTGCTGTAATCTGGCGACTTGGAGGAAGAAAAAATCAATTTACTTTTATAAAAGATCCATTGTGGTTTTCTTGGCAGCATGCCGCCAGAAGATTACCAAATGGTAACCTATTATTATTTGATAATGGTTTTAGACGAGAGCCGCAAAGTGTATCTTATTCTCGCGCTTTAGAATATGAGTTAGATGAAATTAATAAAACTGCCAAATTAGTTTGGGAATATAGAAATTCTCCAGATGTTTTTAGTATTGGGCTTGGTTATAGTCAACGTTTGCCGAATGGAAACACATTTATCGGATGGGGAGCAGCAGTTCCTGCGATTACAGAAGTTACTTCACAAGGGAGAGAAGTTTTTGAACTTTCATTTGAAAAAGATTATTCCACTTATCGAGCATACCGCTACCCTTGGGGTAGTCCGAAAATCACTAATTTTTCACCGATATCATATTCGATAGAAAAAACTTTCTTTGTTACTACCAATCAGTCGGACACCATTTCATCAAAAATCACTTTATCTAATAAAAATAGTTTTCCTATAACTATATCTTCGATAAGAAATAATTCTAGATCATTTATTATCTCTTCTGATTTACCTGAAGTTATAAATCCGAATGATTCAATCTCTATCAGGTTTTGCTTTAGATCAGATTTATCATTAAGTCCATACGTTGATACAATCAGAATTTACTCTAATTGTAATGATATTAGTATTGCGGTTGAAGGTCTTGATATGTCCAATGTTAAAGGGGAAGTGGAAGAAATTAACAACAGTTTTTCAATTAAACAAAACTATCCTAATCCATTTAATGGTGAGACTAAAATTAATTTTACACTTAAACGTGCGAGTTTGGTGAAAATTCTAATATATGATTTACTCGGAAGATTTATAGCTGAGATTATAAATAAAGAATATAATATTGGTAATTATACTATCAACTTTAATGGCAGAAATAATAATGGTGAGGTCATACCTTCAGGAGTTTATATATATACATTACAAGTAGGCAATTTTAGAGTATCAAAAAAAATGACACTTCTTAAATAGAAAGAATAAAATATCCGCTCGTTCACCGCCTTAAATGTGCACTTAAAGCATTTAATTTGCTTGATCATTATATAAATATTATTTTTTTCAAGTTAATCTCAAAAACAAGGAAAAGACTATGAGAAAGTTGATTTACCTTTTGTTTTGGTTTACTCTTGCTGTAAATATTAATGCACAAAAAGCAATTGATGCATTCGATTCAACTCCCTCTGATACGAATTACTGGACTATATTGAATAATCATGCAGGGGACATTTTTAATCTTACATATGTTACAACACCAAAATTCAGCGGTACCGGGTCTATGAAAGTAGATTATAAAACATCCGGTTATGATTCTTGGGGTTGGTTCGTGGGCATGGAGCAATGGTGTCCTGATTCTAATGATACCTATGATTTATCAGGATATGATAGCTTAACTTTTAGGTATTATGTAGAAAAACCAGTAGCTGATGACGTTGAGATGGTTTTTAGATTCTGTTTACTTGATGTAAGTAATGCTCCATATGGGAACAAAACTTATGTTCAAACCGATTGTGAGAAGTATTTTAGTTTCCATTATATACTAAAAACTCCCACACAGGGTTGGAATTATGTTACAATGCCTTTAGTCAATAATGATAATGTTGAAGGGAAAGGATTTGCTCAAAGAACATGGGGCGGTATGCAATTGGGCAACCAATTATTGGATTTAGAAAAAATCAAAGGTTTTGTTTGGGAATTTCTTGTCGATGGTCAGCAAGCAAAAGTTGCCGAAGGAACAATCTATTTTGATGCTTTAGAATTACATGGAAGACAAACAAAAGCATTAACCTTCTTTAATGGCAAAGCAATTCCAGCTTCAATAATTTTTAATCAAGGTCGAAATGGTTCTTGTGTAGTATCTGATGAGGAATCTTCTAATCCGACAACTCACAAATACAGCTTGAAATGGACTACACCCGGACAATGGGATGGACCTATCTTTGAATTGGTAAAGAAAGCTAATTTAATAGAACAATGGGACCAAGACACTTTGAAACTAAGGATCAAAGCTCCTGCCGGAATTGGGGATATTAGACTTATTTTTCAAGATGTAGATGAGGATGGAGCAGCGACTGCGGATTATCCATTTGAAACCGATTTTTATCTTTATGCTGATAATATGAATTATGATGGAAATTGGAAAACAATTGTTATTCCACTCAGTCAATTCAATTTAACAGCAGGGGTATGGGACGATCTTACTTCGGCACATGTTGATGGAACATTCGATAAAACTAAAGTTTCGCAACTAAAGATATTCAGGACAAATGATACTCGTTGGCAGAATCAGGTAGTTTATTTAGATGAAATATGGACCGGATCACCGGTATTTGATGTTTTAGCTCCTGAAGCACCAGCGCAGGTAACTGGAGCTGCGGGGAACTATAATAATTTAATTTTATGGGATGACGTTCCTTTTGAAGAAGGTGAGGTTTATAACGTTTTTGCAAGTTTAGAGCCGATTACTGATTTACATTCAAGAAAAGTAGATCAAATTGGATTCAATATAAGTGAAAGTGCACAATCAATGAATCATGTTTTATTTGCTCCTGCACGCGATCAAAATGTAACTTATTACTATGCAGTGCAATGTCTTGATGCAGCAGGTAATGAAGGACCATTTACAAGTTCATTAGCCGGAGTAACAAACTTAGCTAAAGGAGTTCCAGTTATTAATAATGGTGCACCTGCTAATTTTGCAGCTGATGGAGATCTTCAAGAATTTGCCGGTATTGAACCTTTTGAAGTTTCACTTGCTAAAGCTACTGCACATATCCCTGATGGATATGGCTATACTTTAGATAACGATGCGGATTTTTCTTTTAAAGCTCATCTTGCTATGGATGATAATTATTTATATATAGGAATTGATGTAAATGATAATGTACTCTATTCTGATGAAACAAATAATTTGGATATGTCTTATCTCTATGATGGAATTGATCTTTTCTTAGGTCTCTATGATCAAAGAGGTCCTTCTCATATTTCATATCAGAAAGGTCAAGAAACAGATTACCATTTTAGATTTAATCAGTGGTGTGCTATGTTAGATATGGCAGGTGGTGGAATTATTCTTGATGCTACTTCACCTGATTTCAAATTTGTTGAGAAATTTACAGGTGGATATACAATTGAAGCTAAAATCTCTTTCGCAGCAATTGCTGAGAAATTGGGTATCGGGTATACTTTCAAACCAAAATTGGGAATGAGAATTCCTCTTGATTTTATTGGTAACGATAATGATGGAACTCTCCCTGGTAAGACAAGAGAATTAGTTGTTACATATTCATTAAAGAGTAATGACCAATCATATAGGGATGTTTCGGTTTGGACAAATACTTGGGTAGGTGATGCTTGGACTACGGGCATTAAAGATGAATATAATAATGAAGAAATAATTACAGAATATAGACTTAATCAAAACTATCCGAATCCTTTTAATCCTTCCACGCTTATTTCATTTAATTTGAAAAATCAAGGGAATGTTTCAATAAAAGTATTTGATGTGATCGGGCGAGAAGTAACAACATTAGTAAATGAATTTAGAAATGCAGGGAGATTTGATGTAAGATTTGATGCTACTAATCTTCCAACAGGAATATATTTTTGCAGAATGGTTACAAGTGGGTATACAAAAACAATAAAAATGATGATGTTAAAGTAAGTACTCCTCTTTATATGGGATATGGCTAATGCCTCCCGCCATATCCCATATTTTTCATAGACCACAGAAAATATTTTTAAAAATAGGACTATTGCCAAAACTGCTTATAGAATTGATTTTATTTCTGTTTATATTTGAGAAAAAAATAGGTAGTAAAATGTATTTTCATAATAATATTTACAGCCGTTTTATTTATAAGCTATTTTTTATTTTTTTATTTTTATCTTCATTCGCATATAGTCAAAAGAACCTAAAGCATTTAAATGTTTCTTTATCGTTAGATGAGCGAATAGAAACTCTAATCAGTAGTACGACACTTCAAGAAAAAATCTCACAAATGAATTATAATGCTCCGGCAATTGAGCGACTCGGAATTCCTAAGTATAATTGGTGGAATGAATGCCTTCATGGAGTGGCAAGAAATGGACTTGCTACTGTATTTCCGCAGGCAATCGGAATCGCAGCTATGTGGGATAAAGATTTAATGTTCCAAATCGCAACTGCAATTTCTGATGAAGCTCGAATAAAATATTACGATGGTATTAAAGACGGTACTAGAGATATTTATCAAGGACTTACATTTTGGACTCCTAATATTAATATATTTCGCGACCCACGTTGGGGTAGGGGAATGGAAACATATGGTGAAGATCCATACTTAACAGGTGAATTAGCGGTTCAATTTATTAAGGGTCTACAGGGAGACGATCCTAAATATTTTAAAACTATTGCCACAGCTAAGCACTTTGCGGTACATAGCGGACCAGAGCCGGATAGGCACACATTTAATGCTGAAGTATCTGAATATGATCTAAGAGAGACATATCTCCCTGCATTCAAAGTATCAGTTCAAAAAGCAAACGTGCAATCATTAATGTGTGCTTATAACAGTTTCAGAGGAAGAGCATGTTGTAGTAACGATTCTTTATTAAACGAAATACTTAGAAATGAATGGGGCTTCAAGGGATACGTAGTGTCGGATTGCTGGGCAATTTCAGATATTTATAAATATCATAATGAAGCTAAAGATGCAACAGAAGCATCTGCATTTTCAGTTCTTGCAGGAACCGATTTAGAGTGCGGAGATTCATATTCTAATCTATCTGACGCTGTTCAAAGCAGAATGATTTCTGAAAATGATTTAAATAAATCCTTGAGAAGATTATTTTATGCTCAATTTAAGCTTGGAATGTATGATCCGCCAGAATTAGTAAAATACTCTAAAATTGATCCAAAATTATTGGATTGCGACAGACATAAAGCTTTAGCACTTGAAGCGACAAGAAATTCAATTGTACTGTTGAAGAACGAAAATAATTTATTGCCATTAAACAAAATGCCAAAAACAATTGCTGTGATTGGTCCAAATGCAGATGATCCAGAAGTTTTATTAGCTAATTATAATGGGGTTCCATCTAATTCAGTAACTCCGCTAAAAGGAATTATTAACAAAGTAGGAAATGTTATTTCAGTTATTTATGAGAAAGGATGTAGTATTGCAGAACATATTCCATTAAAGGAGAATGAAATTCTTAATAAAAATGAAGAAGTAGATGCCATCAATGCTGCAAAACTAAGCGATATTATAATTCTTGTAATGGGTCTATCTCCACGTCTCGAAGGAGAGGAAATGGATGTGCCTGTTGAAGGATTTTATAAAGGGGATAGATTAACCTTAGACTTACCTAAAATTCAACAAAATTTGATTAGAAAAATTGTTGCGATTGGAAAACCCACAGTTTTAGTCCTTCTTAATGGAAGTGCAGTTTCAATTAATTGGGAAAATGATAAAATACCTGCAATAATAGAATCATGGTATGGAGGACAGGCAGCAGGGACTGCTATTGCCGAAGTATTATTTGGAGAGATTAATCCTTCCGGCAAGCTTCCAGTAACTTTTTATAAATCAGTAGATCAGCTTCCTAATTTCAAAGATTATTCTATGAGAAGTAGTCTTAATTCCTTTGGAAGAACTTATCGATATTTTACAGGAGATGTTTTATATCCATTTGGATATGGTCTTAGTTATACTTCTTTTGAATATAGTAACCTTCGATTAAATAAAAATAGAATTTCTGGTAGTGGGGAAGCAAATGTTTCTATCGATATAAAAAACAGTGGAAAAATGAAAGGTAGTGAAGTTGTTCAGCTATATACTAAGGGCACTTTCGAGAATGGGGCAATTAAATCATTAAAAGGGTTTTTAAAAATCAATTTGAATGCGGGAGAAACAAAAACAGTTGATTTTTTAATTAATAAAGAAACTTTGCAAGAATATTCAAATGAAAAAGGATTCATAGTGTATAATGGAGAACATATTCTATTAGTTGGTTCTTCATCTGCTGAAAAGGATCTTAAAGAAATTAAATTAATAATCGAGTAAGAATAAAATCAGAGGATATTGTGAATAGAATTAAAGAAATTATTTTTGTACTCTTAATGCTTGTTTTAGGAGGTATGTCGATAGTAGAAGCTAAAAATTATTGGAGCGGAGAAATACGAACATATGAATCTATTTTATACGGAAGGATTGAAATTAGAATGAAAACCGCCGAAGCGAGTGGTGTTACTTCTACATTATTTACATACAATACAAAATCGAGTACATATAACGAAATAGATATCGAAGTTATGGGCTTTCGAAATACTGAAGCTGAGTTCACCACTTTTACTCCGGATCAAAAAGGTGTAAACCATAGACAAGTCTTAAATTTTAATCCACATGCCGCTTTTCATACTTATGCAATAGAATGGACCCCTACTTATGTATCGTGGTGGGTAGATGGATTTGAAATATATCGTGATAATAGCGCACGAATTCAATCATTAAATTTGCCACAAGCAATAATGATGAATTTCTGGATACCCAATTCAGTTGAATGGGCAGGTGCTTTTAGCTCTTCTTCATTGCCTCTATATGCTTATTATGATTGGATAAAATATTATGAATATACACCTGAAACAAAGAATGAATTTACTCTTAAATGGGTAGATAATTTTGATACATTTGATGCTTCACGTTGGTCAAAATCTAATAGTACTTTTGGTTCTAATCTTGCCGATTTCAAGGCACAAAATGTATTAGTAAAAGATGGATATTTAATGCTGTGCATGACAAACCAAGGTGAGACAGCATCACATGAACCGGCTATTCTCGATACCGATATCGATGCTCCTTATCCAATTAGTGGTTGGATTTATAATGATAAATTATCTATTAAATTCTCAGAATCGATTGAAGAAACCTCCGCTAAAGAATTATCTAATTATATCACACCAAGTCTAAAAATATCTAATCCAGTGCTAAGTGAAGATAATACTCGAATTACTTTTGATGTAACTGGTTCAAAAGCGGGGCAGTCTTATTCAACTGCAATTAAAGGGATAAAAGACTTAGCTCCATTGCCGAATGTAATGCCATTAAAACCATTCTCTGTATTTAGTGTGCATTCTTCTCCCATGGTTATTGACATTGGTAATCCTAATTCAGGGAATGTTATTCTTCCGCAACAGACATTTGATGCAAAGAAAGAATTTGGTTCAGGCGGAGGAGCAATTAAACAAGAATCTGGAATAGTTTATTCAGGGGATAATTCTTCTTTATTTAATGATGGTTTAGAAAATATCGGTTTTTATCAACATCGAGTTGCCAATGGAACTTATCGAGTCAAATTATTCTTTGTTGAATCCGATTCGAGTGGATTTACAGAAAGGATATTCGATGTATTTATTAATGGGAAGAAAGTACTTCCAAATTTTCAAATAAAAAATGAAATTGGTTATAATAAAGGTTTAGTAAAAACTATTGATGATATATATATTAATGATAACCTCCTAAATATTTATTTCAAATCAATAAAAGGATATGCAATACTTCATGGTATAACAATTGAGCAGACTTCTCCAACAGGGATAAACGACAATATAGGAATGGTTTTACCAACTGATATTGAAATGCAGTTATATCCAAATCCCTTTAATCCTACTTTTAATATAAGTTATACTTTGACAAAGCAAATGCCTATTGATATTACTATATATGATTCACTCGGTAGAAAATGCAGCGAAGTATTTAGCGGTGTTAAAGATGCAGGAATGCATAAATTAAAAGTGGATGCAAACAATCTCTCCAGTGGGGTATTTTTTGTAACTTTACAAACCCCAAATAATATTATCACACAGAAAATTGTACATCTAAAGTAGGGAAGTATGAAGAATTTATCGATTAGTAATTATTTACCAATAATTCTTTTATTTTTATTTACGAATATTAAAAGTCAAGAAAAGGGAAATAATTTCTATCTGAGTGAAGGTTGGAAAATTGAAAGCTCTTCAAAATTGTCCATTGATGGAAGTGTAATTTCATCACAAAATTATATCCCGGTTGATTGGCTTCCTATTTTAGTTCCTGCAACAATATTTACCGGATTAAGGCAAAATAATTTATTTCAAGATGTATTTATAAGCGATAACTTAAAAAAAATTGATAGAGAGCAATTCAATTCTTCTTGGTGGTATAGATGCCAATTTAATATAGAGAAAAAATATTCCAATCAATTTGTAAAACTATTTTTTGAAGGAATTAATTACAGGGCAAATATTTGGTTAAATGGAAAAATAATATCAGATACATCGAAAATCTTTGGCTCATTTCGGCAGTTTGAAATCGACGTAACAAAATATCTATCTTCGGGGAATAAAAATGTGTTAGCGATAGAATTATTCCCACCACAAAAGGGAGACCCAACGATAGGATTTGTTGATTGGAACCCAAAAGCTCCCGATAATAATATGGGTTTATGGCGTGGAGTTTTAGTAAAAATATCAGGCTCTGTTTCTCTCATCAATCCGTTTGTCAAATCTAAAATTGAAATACCCTCATTATTAAAAGCTGAATTAACAATCTCTGCTGAAATTAAAAACAATAGTAATCAAGAAGTGACTGGAAAAATAATCGGCAAGATTGAAGGGATAACCTTTGGTAAAGATATTCTTCTTAAGCCTAATGAGAAAAGAACGGTTTCATTTACTCCTGAAGAATTTAATAATCTTATCATAAAAAACCCACGTATTTGGTGGACTTATTCTCTTGGAAAGCAGGAACTTTATAATTTAGAATTAACTTTTACTATTGATAATAAAGAGTCCGATTATAGTAAGGTGAAATTTGGGATAAGGGAGGTAAAGGATTATTTAACACCAGAAGGATATAGAGGTTACAAGTTAAATGGGAAAAATATTTTAATTCTCGGTGGTGGCTGGGTAGATAATTTATTTTTGGATAACTCCACTGAAAATATTAGAACTCAATTACAATATGTACGTGATATGGGTCTGAATACTATTCGATTAGAAGGATTCTGGGGTAAGAATAAAGATATTTATGATATATGCGATGAATACGGAATATTAATAATGACAGGGTGGAGCTGTGAGTGGGAATGGGAAGTTTATATAGGAAAGCCTGATGATGATTTTGGTTCAATTAAATCAAATGAAGATATAGACTTAATTTCACAATCTTGGCAGGATCAAATTAAATGGTTACGAAATCATCCGAGCGTCTTTTTATGGGTTTATGGGAGTGATAAATTACCCCGCCCGGAATTAGAAAAAAAATATATTGAAATTCTAAAAAATGATGATCCTACTCGTCCATTTTTGGCAGCTGCAAAAGGATTAACAAGCACAATCACGGGAATCACTGGCGTAAAGATGTTCGGACCTTATGATTACGTTCCCCCAAAATATTGGTGGCAAGATAAAGAAAATGGGGGAGCCTACGGCTTTAATACAGAAGTTGGCATCGGTGCGCAAATACCTGTTTCAGAAAGTATTAGGAAAATGATCCCCGAAAGTTCATTAAATAAAATAGATAGTATTTGGAATTATCATTGTGGTGGTTTTTCATTCGGAAATCTAAAAAATTACAACGAAGCAATTGAGAATCGATTAGGTATATCAAAAAATTTTGAAGATTATTCAGATAATAAAGCACAGTTTATTAATTATGAAGGTACTCGCTCGATGTTCGAATCTCACGTTGCAAATAGGTACAATGCAACAGGCATTATTCAATGGATGCTAAATGGGGCTTGGCCAAAACTGTGGTGGCAGTTATATGATTATTATTTAGTCCCAAATGCTTCTTACTTTGCTACGAAAAAAGCATTGGAACCGGTTCACATTATGTATGATTACAATACGAAGAATATTTTTATTTCTAACCTCTCGTTTAAGAGTATTGATGATGCGGAATACGAAATAGCTATATTTGATTTTGAAATGAAAAAGATTTTTTCCAAGTCGTCAGAAATCAATATAAAAGTGGATGATATAGCTTTAGTTTTAGAGAATTTATCACTTCCTAAAAATGAAGGTGCAGTATATTTTCTTGATTTGAAAGTTAAAGCAAATGAAAAAACCCTCTCAAGAAATTTTTATACATTACCTGCGTCAGATGATATTCTTGATATAGAAAAAACTGACTGGACTCGAACACCAACACTAAAGTATAGTAATCTAAAAGTACTGAATAATCTAGAAAATATTAAATTAGGTACAGAGATAAGCTCAGAAAATAATCTGAAAGAATTGAAATACAAAATTAAACTAGTAAATAAAACTGATAAATTAGCATTTCAGATTAATATAAAAGCATTATCAGAGAAGGGTGAGCTAATCGCGCCAATCTTTTTAGAGGATAATTATTTCAGTTTGCTGCCAAGTGAAAGACGAGAAGTAGAATTAACTATACCAATTATTAATCAACCACAAAAAATATCTAGTATAAAAATTTCTGGTTGGAATATCGAACCAATTTATTTTAATTATGAGTAAACATATAATACCACGAATTGATGATTTTGCTATTGATCCAAAAATTCTAACAGAGTTAAATGAATTTAAATTTCGATTTATGTCGATTGCTTCTCATGAATTTAGAACTCCATTGACAACAATTTTAACTTCATCAGAATTGCTTTTAATGGTTGGGCGTTCGATTAGTGAAGATAAATATGAAGATTATATTATACAGATACAAAACTCGGTTATTTATATGACGAGTATTTTGGATGATATACTTACATTAAACAAAATAGAAACAGGTAAATGGAAGTTCAATCCGACTAAAACTAACTTAACCGCTTTTTGTAATAAAATGATAGAGGATGCGAACAATTTTACATCAGATAAGCATAAACTAATATTCAAATCAAATTTCAAAAATATTTTTGCCATTATCGACAATAAACTTCTTCAACACATAATCTCAAACTTACTTTCCAATTCGATTAAATATTCTCCAAGAGGAGGGGACATCATATTGAGACTAGATAAATCTAAATCTGATTTAATTTTCTCGGTTGCTGATAACGGAATTGGAGTAATGAAAAAAGATCAAGAAAAGCTTTTTGAAATTTTCTATCGTGGAAAAAATGCAGAAAAATATGAAGGAACAGGGCTTGGACTTTCTATCGTAAAACGATGTGTGGATTCCCATGGAGGTAAGATTAATTTCGAGAGTAAACTGAATAAAGGGACTAAATTTGAAGTAACAATACCAATGTTTACTTCTATATAAAAATATTATGAAAAAGATTTTAATAATAGAAGACGAATTACCTGTACGAATGGGAATAAAAGATCTACTTGAACTTAAGAAATATCAAGTATTGGAAACAGGTTCAGGTAAAGAGGGTTTAAAAATAGCTAAAGAAGAACTGCCCGATCTGATAATTTGTGATATAAAAATGCCCGTGATGGATGGATATGCTGTACTAAAAAATATAAGTGAAGATGAAAAATTAGTTACAATACCGTTTATATTTCTTACTGCAAAAACTGAAATGTCAGACCTAAGGTATGGGATGAATCTCGGTGCCGATGATTATATTGTAAAACCATTCCTTGCAAAAGACCTTTATAAGGCAATTGAAGTAAGAATTAGTAAAAACGAAAAGAATAAAAAAACAATTGATAATAAAAATCAGACTGAGAAACAGGATACTAAAAATCTTGAAGAACACCTTTTTATAACAGAAGGGAATAAACCTCAGTTTATAAAGATTAATGATATTGAATGCATCACTGCATTTAATGAATATACAAATGTGTATGTATGTAACTCGAAAAAATTTGTAATTAGAAAATCGCTTCGTGAATGGGAAAGTGTTCTACCAAATACAATGTTTATCAGGATTCATCGCTCTACTATTATTAATTACGAACATGTTGATAGAATAGAAAAATTCTATGCGCGTTCTTATCTTGTTTATCTCAAAAACATTAAGCAACCTTTTGTTATTAGCCAACGATATCTAACAAAACTAAAAAAGAATCTTTTCTTCTAAATTATAGTGATTTCACAGCATAATATTCGCGTTTACTGCATTTAACTCCTATTAGTATTTTCATTGATTAATTTAGTATTCGGGATAGTTCTACAATCAAGGATTCTTTATGCAGCTAACGTTTATAGATTTTGTAGTTATTGCGCTCTATTTCCTTTTCAATCTTGCTATCGCTTTATGGTTGCGTAAAAGGGCTACAAAAAGCGTAAGTGATTATTTTATTGCAGGTAAAAAAGTACCTTGGTGGTTAGCTGGAACATCAATGGTTGCTACAACATTTGCGGCTGATACTCCATTAGTTGTAACTGGTTTAGTCGCTGCAAATGGAATTGCTGGTAATTGGATTTGGTGGAGCATGGCATTCAGCGGAATGCTTACAGTATTTTTCTTTGCGAAATTATGGAATCGCTCCGCCGTATTAACTGATGTGGAATTTGCTGAAATTAGATATAGCGGTAAACCAGCTAAATTTCTTCGCATCTTCCGAGCAATATATTTGGGAGTACCTATTAATCTTATAATTATGGGATGGGTAAATCTTGCAATCGCAAAAATATTGATGAGCGTTGTAGGAGTTACAAAAGTAGAAGCGCTGGTAATTGCCTTGATAATAATGTTTATTACTGCATCGATTTCAACTTTGTCCGGATTGTGGGGAGTTTTGTGGACTGACCTTTTCCAATTTGTTTTAAAGATGGGAATGGTAATTGCATTAGCAATATTTGCTGTTAATGCAAGCGGAGGAATGAATTCACTTATTGGTCAATTGAATGAGATTGATAAATCAAGAGATTCATCAAGTTCAATAATGTCATTTATCCCTGACATAAATTCAGTATGGATGCCAATGATAACATTTTTTGTATTTATTGCTGTTAACTGGTGGGCATCATGGTATCCGGGAGCTGAACCAGGTGGCGGTGGCTATATTGCACAAAGAATTTTTGCGTCCAAAGATGAAAAAAATTCTATACTTGCAACATTATGGTTTAACATTGCTCATTATGCTTTACGTCCATGGCCTTGGATAATTGTGGCTTTAGTTGCAGTTGCTCGTTTTCATGGTGACCCAATGTTTGCAAAAGACCCTGAATCAGGTTATATAAGAATATTAATTTCTGATTTACCTTCATATTTAAGGGGGTTGATGATAGCAGCGTTCGCTGCCGCTTATATGTCTACCATAGGCACGCAATTGAATTGGGGCGCTAGTTATATTGTTAATGATGTTTATAAACGTTATATGAATAAAGATAAGAATGAAAATCATTATGTGAAAGTATCACAAGCTGTAACGATGCTTTTAATGATATGTTCTGTTATAGTAACTTTTTATATGGATTCCATAGCCGGGGCATGGAAAATCTTGATGGCAATCGGTGCTGGAACAGGATTAGTTTATATTTTAAGATGGTTTTGGTGGAGAATAAATGCGTGGAGCGAAATCTCAGCGATGATTACAGCTTTTGTAACTTCGTTAGTTTTACAATTCGTATTAAACTATAATGAAAGTGACCCAAAAGATTTTGCGCATTTATTATTAATAACTGTTGCAATCACTTCTGCAATATGGTTGCTTGTTACATATATGACAGACCCAGAACCAAAAGATAAATTATTAGCTTTTTATAGAAGGGTTAGACCAAATGCTACGATGTGGGGACCAATTGCAAAAGAAGCAACGGATATTGTTCCCGAAAAAGATGGCATTTATAATCTTATCAATTGGTTATCGGGTGTTGCAATGATCTATTCTTTTCTAATGGGAATGGGAAAATTAATTCTTGGAAACCCACTATTTGGAATGGGATTAATATTTCTTGGTTTGTTTTTTGCAGCAATAATATATTTTAGAATGAATAAAAAAGGATGGGAACTTTAAATTGGGTTCTTTTTAGAAAAATCATATGAAAAAAATAATCAAAAAATCGTCTGACAATTTATCACTCGTTGAACAAAAATATTTAGAAAATTCGGGCAGAAAACTAATTTATACTCCTACTGAAAAAATTCCAATAATTCAGGTAAATAGTTTTCCTGAACTTGGGAGATTCACGGCATTACGATTTATAGAATGGGTTCAGAATAATCCTAATGGAGTAATCTCGCTGCCGACAGGTAAAACGCCGGAACATTTTATTAAATGGGTTACAAACTATCTAAAAAATTGGGATAAAAAAGAAGTTTCTGAATATCTCAAATCATATGGTATTAATACTTCTGTATTTCCTGAAATGAATAACTTAAGATTCGTCCAGATTGATGAATTTTATCCGATAGATTCATTTCAGCATAATAGTTTTTACTATTATATACAGAAATATTATATGCACAGTTTTAATCTTGATCCTAAAAAAGCTTTGCTTATAAACGTAAATGAAATAGAGACTGCCGAAGGTTTAACGCTTTCACAAATATTCCCAAATCTAATAGTTGACCTCTCACTTCGTACAAGATGGGCAAGCAATAGATTAGAACGATTGCAGAAAAAAACAATAGAAAATGTGGATGAGTTTTGTACTAATTATGAAAAGAAAATCAGAGACATGGGTGGTATTGGATTTTTCCTTGGTGGAATTGGACCGGATGGTCATATCGGCTTTAATATAAAAGGAAGCGATCATTATTCAACTACACGATTAATTCAAACGAATTATGAAACACAAGCAGCTGCTTCAAGTGATTTAGGAGGCATAGAAATAGCCCGTAATCGTTTTGTTATTACGATTGGTCTAAATACTATTGCTTATGATGAAAATGCCACAGCAATCATTATAGCGGCAGGAGAATCAAAAGCTAATATTGTAAGGGATTCTATCGAAAGCAGTCCTTCTAATGAATATCCGGCAACTGCATTACAAAAACTTCCAAATGCACGATTTTATCTAACTAATGGCGCAGCATTGCGCCTTTTGGAAAGACGCTACGAAGATATACTTAAAGAAGAAAAAATTTCTCATTTCTCAATAGAACGCTCTATAATTAACCTATCTGTAGAAAAACAAAAAGAAATTCTGAAATTTACAAAAGAAGATTATCTTTCAAATAAATTTGGAAAATTAATTTTAGAAAAAACTAAAATGAAGCCTGAAGAGCTAAACGAGATTATTTATAAAAGTGTTTTAGAACGATTTACAAAAGGAACAGAATTAATTAAAAATGAAACGATTCTCCATACTGCTCCGCATCACGATGATATTATGCTCGGATATCTTCCTTATATAGTCCATTTAGTAAGAGAACAAAGTAATAATCATCATTTCGCTACATTAACGAGCGGATTTACAGCTGTGACAAATTCATATATGCTTTTCTTAATGGAAAACTTAAAAGAGCATTTAAAAAACGAAGAATTTAAGTCTCGATTTTCGGATCGTTATTTTGACCCTGAATTTAGTGATGGAAGAAATAGAGACGTTAATCTATTCCTTGATGGTCTTGCAGCAAGAAGCAGAACTCTTAAAAGAGAGGCAACCGCAAGAAGAATGCTTAGAAACTTAATTAGTATTTATGAAGAAGATAATCTTAAGTATCTTGTTGATAGAGTCGATGAATTAATTAATTATTTCACTACTCAATATCCAGGCAAAAAAGATATACCACACGTTCAGAAACTAAAAGGAATGTTACGAGAATGGGAAGAGGAAATTATTTGGGCATATTTTGGGTTTAATAATGAAAGTATATCGCATCAAAGACTTGGTTTTTATCAAGGAGAGCTATTTACTGAAAATCCTGAAGTTAGTCGTGATGTAATTCCGATATTAAATTTATTAAGGAAAGTGAAACCGACAATAATAACTGTCGCTTTAGACCCTGAGGGGAGTGGTCCTGATACGCACTACAAAGTTCTGCAAGCAATAACAGAAGCACTCCGCTTATATGGTAAAGAAGCTGATATATCGAAAATTAAAATTTGGGGATATCGAAATGTATGGTATAGATTCCATCCGGCAGAAGCGAATATTTACGTACCTGTAAGTCTTAACTCATTCGCTATTCTCGAAAGTACATTTATGAATAGCTATGGTTCGCAAAAGGATGCGAGTTTCCCAAGTTATGAATATGATGGTCCCTTTTATCGTTTAGCCCAAAGCATTCAAGTAGATCAATATAATACTGTTCGTTTATGCCTTGGTAAAGATTTCTTTATTAAACATTCAAGTCCAAGAGTTAGAGCTTCGCATGGTATAGTTTATCTTAAGGAACTAACATTGGAAGAGTTCTATACTAAATCAATTGAATTGAAAAAATTAACTGAGAATGTGTAAAAAATGAATCCTAAGCAAGTAACACTTGGAATTGAAATAGGGGGAACTCATACTTCTTTTGGATTAGTTGATAGTTCAGGGAATTGCCATTTAGAAAGCAAAATTCTAACTAAGGCAAATGAATCTCCGGAAGCACTTTTTGAACGACTTTATACTAAATTCAAAAAGGTTTTTAAAAATTATTCAAAACAGTTTGAATTATTAGGTGTTGGAATAGGTGCGCCTTCGGCTAATTATTATAAAGGTACGGTTGAATATTCGTCAAATTTAAATTGGGGTTATGTAAATATTATTGACCTTGCAAAAAAATATTTTGATGTACCGATAGTAATTACAAATGATGCAAATGCTGCAGCAATTGGTGAAATGAAATATGGTGCTGCAAAAAA
>JBAYVI010000016.1:0-33909 GCA_041674625.1 Melioribacteraceae bacterium
ATTAGGAATACCGATTAGCACACTTAATAAATATCCTATAATTGATATTACAATTGATGGTGCTGATGAAGTGGATGAAGAGATGAATTTAATTAAGGGTGGCGGAGGTGCTCTCCTTAGAGAAAAAATTATTGCACAAGCAAGTAAGAAACTTATTATAGTTATTGATCCGAATAAACGATCAAAAAAATTGGGCGAGAAATTTTTTGTACCTGTCGAAGTATTGCAATTCGCAGAAGAAGTAGAAAAAAGGTTTTTGGAATCTCTCGGAGCTGTTGTTACTAGGAGATTAAATAGTGATGGAAAGGATTTTATTACCGATGAAAAGAACATTATATTGGATTGCAAGTTCGGAATTTTGGAAAATCCAGAGAAAATTGCTTCCATATTAAATGAGAGAGCGGGGATTGTAGAACACGGAATTTTTATAAATTTGGCAGATGAAATAGTAACAGGTGAGTAATATCACCTTTATTTAAATAAATTTTATTATTTTAAAATAAATCAAAATGTTAGTCTGTTGTTATTAAATAAGTTAAGTCCGCTGATTTAAAGAAAAGAATAAAATCGGATTTAAAATAAAGATTTTTATTGACAACGAATAAAGTTATTTATAATTTTGGTTAGCAGAGATGTCCCGATATCCGGAAAGTTTAATTTTGGAGGATTTTAAACGTTTCTTGGTATCATCTTCAGGGCTTTCTGTGAGGTGCAAGCCAAATAAGTAAAATCGGACGGAGGAAAAGTAACAGTATTGTTCAACAAATTTTAGGAGGAATACTATGCGCAAAATCCTGCCACCTTAAGGACGGAGGGTGATGTTGGATTTTTATGCATTTTAAACAATATGATAACTTTTTACAAATCAACAAGGAGTAATATCCATATGAATTACAAAAACATATTCAAGCTCAGCACATTAGTAGTGTTCTTTACACTCGTGTTCAGCTCGATGACGTTTGGTCAGGTTACGTATTATGTTGACGTAATCAACGGCTTAGACGGTTACAACGGTTTGTCAGCTACTGCTCAGGGCGGTGGTGTTGGACCAAAACAAACTATTAATAACGCAATAGCTGCAGCATCTAACGGAGACGTTATTGTTGTATCTTATGCAAATGGCAACCTTTACAACGAAGCAGTTGTTGTGGGAGCTAAAAAATTAACATTCAATTCAACAGGTGGAACACCTCAGGCTGTTAGCTTAGTAGTTAACAACAATTTGGCTTCTCCGAATAATACAACTACATTCGGTGGTCCATTCAAATTCAATTCAGGTTTAGTTTTAACGGCTGGTAAAGTTGTTGGCGGTAATAATCTTACTGTTGGCGCTACGGTTGTTAGAACAGCAGGCGAAGTTGATGCACAGTTGAATTATTCTGGTGTAGTAAATTTCGAATACAATGGTGGCGTTGCTATCACATCAGGTTTTGAATTACCTGCTGCAGGCAACACAACTAATTTTGGAAATTTAAAAACAAATGTTGTTAATACACCATTAAAATTAAATGAGTCTAAAATTGTGAACGGTAATCTTAATACTGGTGCCGGTTTAGATTTAAACACATTTACATTAACTTTAGTTGGTGCTAACCCTCATACAGTAGCCGCTGATGTAATTAATGGTACATTAGCTTTCACAGGTGGTGCTACGGTTACTGGTAATTTTGATTTACCTAACGTAACAGCTACAGCTTCAGCAGCTGCTACATTAACATTAAACACAAATACAGACATTTTAAACGTTACAGCAGGTGGAGCAGCTTCAGTATCAGCTCCTGCAGCAGTTACAGTTAAAAATGTAACAAATAATGGTTCTGGTGCAGTTACATTCCCGGTTATTACAACTGGTGGTAACTTAACAAATAACGCAAGTGGCTCTATTACAGTTGCGACAGCTACAACAGCTGCTACTACTGTTGGTTCAGTAACAAATATGGCTGGTGGTTTTGTTAATCTTGATGTTCCAATTGGTTTTGATTTAACAGTTAATGGCGATATCACTCAATCTGGAGCTGGTCATATTGATGTAGTTAAAACAGGCGGAAGTGTATTATCAGTTACAGTGAACGGTAATGTACTCAATAATCCTGCTCTTGCTCTAACAAACGCAATAGTAAACTTAGCTGCAAAAGTTGGTACAATTCAGTTTGGTAATAGAGTAGTTACAATTACAGGTTCTGTTACTGTCGCTACTTCATTCTCAGGTACAGCAACCAGAAATAATGGTCCTGCAACCACAGTTTGGAATGAAGCTGGTAACGTTGATTTCAATTCAGCTGGTGCTGGAAGAAATGTAACAGTAACAGGCGGAATAAATGTAAGTACAACAAATGCAGGTATTGCTGCTGCTGATGGTGGCTTAGCTGCTGCTGCTGCATCAGTTACAAATTCCGGTACAGTAACATTTGCTGCAGTTGGTGGAAATATTGTTACAGGTAATATTGTGATCTCTACTAACTTTGCTTCTGTTACAAATGTAACTTTAACAGATAACGGTTCAGTTTTAGCATTAAATAGAACAGTTGGTACTTTCGCTACTGGTGATATTTCAAGTAGTGCAGTTGGTTCAAATGGTGTTAATGGTAACTTCAAAACAGCTGCTACAACAAATGCTGGTTTTGCTGGTGGAAACGTTACAACAACCGGTGCAACTGGTGGTTATGTAGTTTTTGCTAATGAAACAGTAACTCTTTCAGGTAAAGTAGTTAACTCAAGAACTTCAAGCGCAGACCATATCCAATTCGGTACAACTCCAACTGCTGGTCTAAGTTATTCATTCGGAAATGTTGAAAACACAGGTTCTTCAAACATCAAATTTGCCGGTTATAATGGCGCTGCTGGAGAAACATTCACAATTAATGGTAAATTAATCGTATCTGGCGGTAAAGTATATTTTGATGCAACTGCTCCTATGAATAGTGGCGCTAATATGCAATTAAAAGGTGGTATTGAATTAACTGGTGGAGAAATTAATTTAACTGGTGCCGGTACTACGAATATGAATGTATTAGTAGATAATTCAATCTTTAAAGCTGGTACTCTAAATGTTGGTGGAGCAGTTCGTAATCTCCAATTAACTGGCTTATCGTATCAGTTTAGTGATTTAGCTACAAGTACTAAATTTATTGCTAACTCAAATTCAACATTATGGATTAGACCTACGACTATTATTACAGCACAAATGTTAAGTGGAAATGCTACACAGACAGTTTGGCCAGGTAAATTACTACTAGATAATACAACTAATTTATCCCCTGCTGTAACAATTAATGGTGGTAATTTTAGAATATTAGGTGATGTTACAATTAATGCTAATAGTAATACATTAATTGATAATGTTACGTTATTTATTGGTGGTCAGTTAGGTGCGAATGCCAGTAAAGGTGACTTTGTAAATACAGGTGGCTATAAAACAATAGGACAAGGATTTATATCTCAAAATTCAAATGCCCCATCATTATTAAGTGGCGCTGGTACATTTGAGAATTTCGAAGTTGATGCTCCTGCAGGTGTAACATTAACAACTAATTGCAAATTTACAAAGACATTTAATTTAACTGCTGGTACAGTAACTAATGCTGCACTAACAAACGTTGTATTTGATAATTCGGTTGATTATCCTACAATCGTTAGAAATGCAGGGACATTTGCTATTGCTCCTACATTCACATCGATGGTTAACGTTCTTTATATTGGGTTGGATAAAACAACATCATTAGAATTACCATCTTCTGCTTCAAACAAATTATACAATTTAACAGTAGCCACTACAAATGATGGTACACTTCCATTAGTAGCTACAAAAGGTGCCGTAACAACTCCACTTGCAACTACTGTAACTGTCAATGGTACTTTAAATGTATATCCTGGTCAAGCATTAGTATTAGATAATATTTTAATAATGAAAGGTTCTAATATTATTCTTGATGGTGATATTACAAACACACTTTCAGTTCCATCATATTTATCTTTAGCTGCTACTGACGGTGTTACAATCACAGGTGCAGGATGGTTACCAGACATTAATGTTGCTTCTCTTAAAAACGTAATCAATGGTGCAAAAGGATTAGTAACTAACTTCTTAGGTGCTGATAATTCAAGAGATGGTCTTGCCGCTGCTGCTGATTTTGATGAAACAGTTTCTCAAGCATCTGGTAGTATTACTTATGCAAACGCTGCAGCTGCTTTAACAACAACTTTTGGTGCTGGTGCTTTAAATGGAACTCATTTATTAAACATCACAGAAGTTAATGCTGCAAACGTATTAAACTTAGCTTCAAATACAACACAAGCCGGCGACTTTGCTTTAGGAAACGGTATTGTAAATATAGCTGAAGGTAAAACTTTAACCTATAGAGGTTTAGCTCCTGTAATTGATGGTAAAGCTAAAGTTCAAGGTCCTGGTTTATTAGCTTTCAGAGTTGGTCCTACTGTTCTTTCTACACCAACATCAGCTCCTACAATTTCAGCTCCAGTTGAAATTAACTTAGCAAACGCTGGTGATGATTTCACAATCAACCCTGCTGCAGGTAATTTCAATGTTGTATTCTCTGGTGATTTTACATTCACAAAAGGTGAATTTTTCTTAGGTGATAACGTAACCGGAAGAACATTAACCTTAACAGGTAAAAACTTTACAATGACAGGAACATCATCATTCGCAGCTGTAACACCTGCATTCGCTTTTGTACTTGGTACATTAGTATTGAATCCGGTAACAGCAAATGCTCCAATGATCTGGTCATATACAGGTGCTCCAACTTTAGGAAACGTTACAGTATCTAATGACGTTACTTTAGCAGGTACAGGTACAGGTTTAGTTGTTTATAGAAACTTTAACCACAATGGCGGTGTTTTGAATTTCTCAAGTAAGGAAATTGAAATCAACGCAGTTCAAGATTTAGATCCAGGTGTTGGTATTACAATAGCTGCTGGTACTTTCACAAGGACAGTACTTGCTGCTCCAGCTCCTGCACCTACTTATGATGCAACATCAGGTTATTTAGTAATCAGAACCGCTGCATTTACACAAGGTACTGGTTTCTCAATTCCTAACTTAAGATTCGGAAAAAGCGCAGACGCAGTTTCACCTACATTCGCATCAGCTTCTGCTGCAACAGTAACTAAAAAACTATATATCGACGTTGCTGCAGCTCAAACAATTGCTCATTTAGTAACAGCAGTTGCAAGATTGAATGTTGCTGATATGGCAGATGTTTATTGGGTTAATGGTAAATTTGATGCAGCTCCTGTTTATGCTGCTACTATCAATTTACACTTAATGAATGCTTTAGCTTTAGCAGTTCCTGCAACAGTATGGCCTGCAACAGCTACTTTAGTTAGTACTTTAGAAGTTGATAATTCTGCTTTAGCTACTTTAGCAGATTCACGCCAAGTTAATAAAGAATTATTATTAACTAATGGTAGTTTAGATGTTGCTGCTACAAAAACATTAACTTTTGTTGATAATGTAGCAATAAATGTTATTGATGGAACATTATCTGCTACAGGTTCAGTTGTATTTGGTGTTGGTCATGACGTATCTTATGCTCCTACATTTGCATATAATACAGATGCAGAATTACCAATGACAGTAAAATCACTTTCATTCTCACGTTCAGCAAACGTATTCAACTTCCCTGTTACTTTATGGTCATCAGTTACAGTTGAAGGTTTACTTGATATAAAGAATGATATCAATGTAGCATTTGGTTTAACATTTGAAGCATTAGGTGATGTAAACATAGCAAATGAATCAGCTGATTTCTCAAGAGCAACTGACCCGGTTACAACATTCTTCAGTCCTCTAACATTTGCAGGTTCAGCTAATCAAACAGTAACTGTTCCTGAAGCTGGTGCAGCATTAGGTGACTTACAGTTCAACAAAGCTACAAATGGTAACACAATTACTTTAGTTGGTGGTAATTTAACATCAGGATTCATCACATTCAAAAATGGTGTATTCAAAACTGGTGATCATATTGTTTATATCCCAGCCGGTTTACAAGGTGCAGCACCAGCAACTCTTCAAGGATTCAGCAGAGCTGGCGTTACAGGTACAAACATTTCTCATGTTGATGGTTTTGTTGGCAAACAATTCGTAAATTCAGGTGTTCTTGCTACTTCTACATTCCCAAGACAAGAATTCCCAGTTGGTTCAGCTACAAAATATCGTCCAGCAGCAGTTTCATTTAACAATCAATTTGGTACACCGGGTACACCTTCAGCTACAATTATTGTAAAACATGAAGATATGTCCCCAACCGGATTCACCGCTCTTCCTATTGCTAATGGTGTTGAAGATGGTGTTTCTGTTGGTCGTTATGCTCCATTCTATTGGAATATTAAGACAGTTCCTTCATCAGTTGGTCCATCAATATTCTTTGATTTAGAATTAACAGCTACTGGTTATACTTCTTATGGTGATCCTAACTTAGTTAGACTTATCAGAAGACATGGTCAACCAAACGATATAACCAACCAATGGTTATTACAAGGTACAAACGACAATTATGATAACGAAATCAATGGTGGTGTATTAACAGCTATCAATCGTGCATCTAATGCAGGTTTAAGAGCTGGCGGTGCTATTTTCACACTTGGTATGAAATCTAATATCAAAGTTGACAAACAGTTACCAAAAGTATGGTTAGTTCAAAATACAGACCCAGTTGAAGTTAGTTTAGAAGGCGTATTCTCTAATTATCAGGGAACAGCTTTATATATTGCTCAATCATCAAACGAAACAGTAGCAAAAGTAACTGTATCTTCAGGTAAAGTAAAAGTTACACCAGTAGGACTTGGTGATGCTTTCGTTACTGTTACAGTTAAAGATGGCGCTGGTGACTTTATGAGCACAACATTTGATGTTAATGTTGGTTTAACCTCAGTTGAAGAAGAAGCAATTCCTACAGAATTTGCATTATTCCAAAACTATCCTAACCCATTTAACCCAACTACAAACATTAAGTTTGCATTACCAAAAGAATCTAATGTTACAATGAGAATCTATAACGTTCTCGGCGAAGAAGTTTCTACATTGATTAATAAAGTAATGCCTGCAGGTTTCCATACAGTTAATTTTGATGCTTCAAGATTAGCAAACGGTATGTATATCTACAGAATCGAAGCTGATAACTTTGTATCAGTTAAGAAAATGTTGTTAGTAAAATAATTCTAAGCTAATTAGATATTATTACGGAAGCCCCTGCAAAGGGGCTTCTTTGTTTTAAATATCTCTCGAATTATATTATTTTATTATTGGTAAATAATTTAAATGAGTAATGGGCTAATGAATATTAACAACAAAACTCCAAAAAGTTTGAATACGATTAAATGGTTCTTATCTTTTCCTTTCATAGTTTCACTTCTTGCAACAAATATTTCACTTTCACAGACAGTACCAATTAATTCAAATGAACTTTTAAAGACTGTAACATATTTATCTAGTGCAGACTTACAGGGGAGAATGCCGGGTCATGTTGGTTATGAAAAGGCTGCTAATTTTATGGTTAAGGAATTGGAAAGTCTCCATCTTAAATCATACATGAAAGAAGGTTATAAACAGAAACTATTTGTTGAATACAATGAAATAAAAAGTCCATCCGTTTTTAATATAATTACATCAAATGGTAATAAGATAAAGTATAAATTAGGTGAAGATTTTGTTTTTAGAGGGTTTACAGGTTCAGATAAATTCAGTGCAGAAGTTGTATTCGCCGGTTATGGTATTTCACAGCCCGAAAAAGGGTATGATGACTATTCAGGAATTGACGTAAATGGTAAAGTCGTCTTAGTATTTAAGTATAATCCATCTTGGAAAATTGGGGAAGTTCCTTTTGATAATGGCAATCCAAGAGAAAAGACACAGGTGGCAAAAGAGCACGGAGCTGTCGGTGTTCTAATGGTTTCTTTACCAAATGATATAAATCCTCAAGTACCAATTGGAAGTTTAATTAATGGAAAAGGGGAACAATTGTTAGATATGCCACAGATTCATATTAATCTGCCGGTTGCAGAAAAATTATTTCAAGGTAGTAACACTACATTAAAGGCAATGCAATCAATTATTGATTCTCTAAAAAATCCACATTCTATACCATTGTTAAATAAAGTTGAAATAGATGTAACGGCAGAATATACAAGAGAGGCTGAAACTTGGAATATTTCAGGTATTATTGAAGGTTCAGATCCGATGCTAAGGAATGAATATATTGTGCTCGGTGCACATTTAGACCATGTTGGGCAACAAGGAGGTGGAGAAATCTATTTTCCTGGAGCTAATGATAATGCCTCCGGTTCAGCTGCAGTTTTAGAAATTGCACGTGCATTAAGTAAACTAGAAAACAAACCCAAACGCTCAATTATCATAGTATTTTTTGCAAGTGAAGAACAAGGATTAAATGGGTCTACTTTCTTCGCCAATAATCTAAATGTACCAAAAGAAAATGTAAAAGCAATGTTTAATATGGATTGTGTTGGTTATGGAGATTCTATTCAAATTGGAGGTGGATTGGATAACAAGGAAATGTGGGACTTAGCCAGGTCTATTGATAATGAAAATGATCAATTAATGATTGGCACTACATGGAAGGGAGGAGGAGCAGATTCTGAACCATTTTACCAAATTGGTATTAAGACACTATATTTTGTTACTACCAATAGCTATGCACATCTTCATAAATTAAGTGATAAAGTAGAAACTCTAAATCCAAAACTTTTTGAAGCAATAACTAAATTAGCGTATAAAACGTTATTTGAAGCGGCTAATTTATAAAAGGGATAAGATTCCAAGAGATAAAAGAAAGGAAAGCTTCAAAAAATAAATATAAGATTTGGTAGTAAATCTTAATTCGAGCTTATTCCAATAGCTTGAATATGTGAGAGTAGTTATTTCCACTTATTTCGATCGGTAGTTCACATACAAAATTGCGGCAGATATATATCATACTTTGATGGTTATTGTGGGTGTAAGTTTCTAAATAGGGGGCGAGTTTAATTAACTGATCTTTATTCCGATCATTCATAACAATTACAACTTTATTAGGTATATAATGGTAATTCAATTCTGAAATAAAATCATTTATATCGTTTTCACCTTCTACAACTACTATTTCAAAGGATTTAGATGAAATAAAAGTGTAACCGGCTAAGGCACTGCAATAAATATATGGTACTTGATCTAAAGAACCGGAGAATGAAAAAAGAAGTTGATTTGCTTTATTTTCATAATCTATATTTCCTGTAATTCGTGAAAGAAATAATAAATTAGAGATAAATACAGAATTGCCCGAAGGTATTGCTCCATCGTAATATTCTTTAGTACGTGCAAGAATGGTTTCTGAATCTTTTCCTGTAAAGAAGAACCCGCCGAGTTCCGAATCCCAAAATTCACTTATTGCATAATTAGTTAATTTTATTGCATGTTCAAGGTAGTCAGTCTTAAATGTTGTCTGATAAAGTTCAATCAATCCGGAGACAAAAAATGAATAATCGTCAACATGTGCCTCTAAAGAAGAATCTCCGTCACGAAAACGATGAAGAAGTTTCGCTTCTGAAATCAATAGATTGTTTAATATAAATTCAGAACACCGCTCAGACAGCGAAATAAAATATTGATTATGAAATGCTCTGCCTGCTCGAGAAAGGGAAGCAATCATTAATCCATTCCAATCTGTTAGTATTTTATCATCCTTGAATGGATGAATTCTCTTTTCCCGATGTTCATATATTATTTTTCTAATCGGTGCAAATAGTTGTTCCTCATCTGGAGTTAATTCATTCTTCAAAAATAAAATATTTGCGCCGGTATTTTGATGTGATGATTCATCTCTGAAATTTCCGGCAAAAGAAGTATTAAAATGTTTTTCAACGAAACGGAATTGTTCGTCAGTTAATAAATCTTTTAATTCGTCTTCTTTCCAAATATAATATTTACCTTCTACACCTTCGCTGTCAGCATCTTCTGCAGAAAAGAAAGCACCTTCAGGAGAAGTCATATCACGGCTTACATATTTTACTATTTCTTCAGCGATTAATTTATAAAACTCATTTTTCGTAATCTGATATAATTCAGTATAAGCATTTAGTAGAAGTGCCTGGTCATAAAGCATTTTTTCAAAATGGGGGAGAAGCCATTTGTTATCGGTAGAATAACGATGAAATCCAAACCCGATTTGATCATAAATTCCCCCCTTCCTCATTTCGGATAAAGTTTTTTCAACTATATACAGTGCATTTTTATTGCCTGTAAGATGATAATACCGAAGAAGAAAGACTAAATTATGTGGAGATGGAAATTTTGGATGCGACCCAAAACCTCCATTTACTTTATCAAATCTTTCCTCAAAAAATTCATATGCCTTTATTAATATTCTATTATCAAGAATTACATTCTGCTCAATATCATCAGATTTATCGAGGTATCTAGTTATTTCATCAGCACTTTTATCTATTTCAGTTCTTTTATTCTGCCATGCAGATTGAACATTTTTTATGAGATCAATTAAACCAATTCTCCCATGGATAGATTGTTTTGGAAAGTAAGTCCCTGTAAAGAAGGGTTTCTTTTCAGGAGTAAGAAACACTGTAAGAGGCCAGCCTCCACCGCCTGTCATAGCTTGGCAGATTGACATGTAGATATTATCAATATCAGGGCGTTCTTCGCGATCAACTTTAATTGGAATAAAAACGGTATTGATAAGGGAAGCAACATCTTCGTCCTCAAACGATTCGCGTTCCATAACATGACACCAATGACAGGTTGAATAACCGATAGAAAGAAAAACCGGCTTTTCTTCTTTGAGTGCTAAATTAAATGCTTCTTCACACCAAGGAAACCAGTCAACAGGATTATTTGCATGTTGTAGAAGGTAAGGGCTTTTTTCTTTTGAGAGACGATTCACTAATCTCTTCTTCCTCTAAAAACGAGTCCGACAACTAACGAGATTATAGCTGATCCAATAATAGACCAGATAATTGGAAAGGATTTATCGCCGATTTGTATTACCCAGAACATTGGAAAATCCATTTTACGGGCTATTATTGGTCCGAGCCATGCACCAACAAAACCCAGAATAATAGAAACGAAGCATCCACCCCAAGAGTACCCGGAGATACTTTGCCCAATACCACCGCAAATAGAAGCTATTACTAACAAAATGATTAAGTCTAAGAGTCCCATATTTGTCTCAATCCTTTATGATATTTTAAATTACTTAAAAAAAGTAATTAATGCTATAAAATATTGATGTATTCAATAGTACTCTCTCAGAAGTTATAAATTGTGCTAATAAAAAGAAGGAGTGTGGTTAAATAAAAACCCGGCTCTAGTGCCGGGCTGCAAGTAGTTTGGAATGTTTATGATTTACGAATCTAATAATTCTTTTCGACTTATTCAATATTCAGCATCTCCATTAATTAAAATCATTTCAAAATATTTAAGAAATTCACAAATAAGAAAATTATCAAAAAAACATCTTACACCCTATTAACAGTCTGACAATATTCAACAGAAAAGGTTATGCCTATATTATAATTATTAAATTAATAATGATTTAGTTATCAATTTAATAATCCAAGTATACAAAGAAGAATAAAAGTTCGTTTTTAGGTCAAAAATAAATGACTACACTGGTATCTTTTTTGATACATAATTGTAAGGGCTATACTTAAATATATTTTCCAAAAAGAGGAGAATCAGATGAAAAAATCAGTTTTACTATTGTTATTCTTCATTAGTACAATTTCGTATGGTCAGTTCAAAGTAAATAGCTTTGAAGATGCAACTGCCACAGAAATGTTTAATCACCCGGTAGCAGGGAATTTAAACGGATTGGGCACTGGGGCGGGCACTATTACTTTAACTGATGCAACAGATGTAAAACATAGTGGTAATGCTTCAATGAAGGTGGAGTGGTTTGTTAATACTACTGAATCCTATGGTGGATTCGTTCAGATGCAGCACATGTTATCAATCGATACACAAAATGGCGAGTATTATGATTTTAGTATGGCAGACCATTTAAGTATCTGGTATAATAATACAGTTGCATCAACGAAAAACGGTTCTGTCCATATGAGATTTAAAATTCATGAAGGCGGTGGCGAAGCTACTTACTATTCAGGCGCAGATGGCGATCATGAAGATTGGTATTTTGAAACAGCAGTCCCTTACGATGATACACCGGGTTGGAAAGAATTAATTATTCCATTAAAAACCATTGATGGTTTTGATGGTGCCGGCCCAAACGCAGAAGGTTTTTCACTTCCAGGATGGAGCGGAATGCGTAATAACGGTGAAATGGATCTTGATAAAGTAGTTGGTTATTCAATTGAATGCACGGCTCCGGTTGTTACAGGTAATGAAGCTTCTGGTACAATCTATTGGGATGATCTTACACTACAAGGTTCGCAATATCCTACAATTGAAACTTTTGATAATGTAGCTGCAATAGCTGATTATTATAAAGTTGATAATATGAGCTGGGGAACTTCAGCAGCTTATTTGAATATTTCTGATGAAAAAACTGACGTATTTGAAGGTGAATCTTCCCTTAAAATTGATTACAAAGTTAATGCTAATCAATCTTGGGGTGGATATGTCAATATGGAACACATTTTCCCTGCACCTATTAAATTAGATGGCAATACTACTCTTTATTGTGCAATAAAAAATCTTGTTCCTAATCAACTTAAAGGAAGATTGCAATTCCGATTTGTTCTTTATGATGATGCTAGTTCTGTTAGACAAAGTTGGATGCAGATATTTAATGTTAATATAGACTCTGTATCTGATTGGACGATGGTTAAAATTCCATTAGAATTTAATGAAGTATCTTCTTGGGACTTAGTAAAAACCGAATTTATTAATCCACCTGACCAAGGAAATCCAGATACGAAGATGGATTTAGCAACAATCGGCGGATATAAAATCGAATTTTCAGTAGATGCAAAAGGACCGGTTGGTGCAGATGTTATATCTGAAGGTTCTTTATTAATTGATTTTATTATTCCTGCAGGATATAGAGAAACAGATGCAACCGCTCCTGTAAAAGTTGAAGGGATTACAGCAATTGCAAGTAATTATTTAAATCTTGTTACTTGGAATGATGTACCTGGCGAAGCAAGTGAAAAATATAATGTTTATTATTCAAAAAGTCCCATTACATCACTTGATGCCGAGGGTGTAGAAGTTGTAAAGCTTAAAGTAGAAGAAGGTACCGGATTAGTAAATCATCTTTTAAGAGCTCCGGTAACAGATCAAAATGTAACTTATTATTATGCAATTACATGTACAGATAAAGCAGGAAACACATCAGAATTAGCAGTTAGCAACGATGCTACAACAAACTTAGCGAAAGGTGTTCCGGCTGTTTCATTAGCCATTCCGAATAATTTTACTGCTGATGGTAACCTCGATGAATGGAGTTCAGTTGCATCATTCGATTTAAGTATTACAAGAGGCACTGCCTTTTTAGCTCCAAATACCACAGTGACAGATGATGCTGATCTTTCAGCAAAAGCTTATGTTGCTATTGACGGTAATTATCTATATGTAGCTTTCGATGTAGATGATGATGCAGTTGTTCCTGATACTAAAGCTGAATCATATTTGAATGATGCTGTAGATTTATTTATTGGTTTATATGATTGGCATGGAGCTTCGCATGTTGGTTTAACTCGCGGAGCAGAACCAGATTACCATTTAAGATTCTGTAAATCAAGATTATTAAATGAAGGTGGAAGTGGAGATATTGACTCTCTATTAACTCCGGGTGCAAGCTATTATTGGGAAGAAAGATTCCCTGCAGGTTATGTAATTGAAGCCAAGATTCCATTAGTTGATTTAATGAACAAGCGAAATAGCGCAACTGCTCCTACCGATCAGATTATGGTTAGAGAAGGTATGAGAATTCCAATCGATTTCTCAATTAATGATAATGATACAGGAGAAAGAGAAGGAATTATGTGCTATTCTCCAAATAACCAAGATTTATCATACCAGGATGTAAGCCGCTGGTATTATACATGGGTTGGTGATAAATGGGATGCAATTACTGGCGTAGATGAAACAGTTATTCCAGAAGCATATTCTCTATCACAGAACTATCCAAATCCGTTTAATCCAACAACTACTATAAAATATGCAGTTGCTAATACAGGATTTGTTACTCTTAAAGTATATGATATTCTTGGTAGACAAGTAATGGACTTAGTAAATAGACAGCAGGATAAAGGCAATTATACTGTTAGTTTTGATGGTTCTAATTTGTCAACTGGCGTATATTTCTATAAATTAGAAAGTGGAAATTTTACAAGCATTAAGAAAATGATGCTTATAAAATAGCAGAATAATCCACCACCCCGCGGTGGTGGATATAATGTTATGCTTTGTGTAGTGGTGGTGCCTCTCCACTATATGAAAATGCCCTGCAATCAAATGCGGGGCTTTTTTTTTGCCTATTTCTCTTTTTTATTTCATATTGGGTTTTCAATTCTTAGCTATAAGGTCTCTTTATGATTGTAATGAAATTCGGCGGCTCAAGTGTGGGTAACTCCAGCAGAATTAATTCCGTTATCTCAATTCTCCAAAATAAAATTGCGAATAAAGAAAATATAGCAGTAGTATTTTCGGCATTCCAAACCGTAACCGATACTTTAATCGAAATTGGAAATCTTGCACTTAAAAGAGACTCAAATTATAAAGTAAAATTAGACTCATTAAAAAAACTTCATCACAAAGTTATTGATGAGCTGAATATCGATTATGAAAATGTTGGGCTGACGAAAAAAATCTCTTTATTATTCATAGAGCTTTCTGAAATCCTTCACGGAGTTTACCTCGTAAAAGAACTTACGCCAAAATCACTCGATTATATCGTAAGTTTCGGGGAGCAACTTTCATGCACGATTATAAGTAAATCGATGATTAATCGTGGAATCGATTGTGAATATCTTAATGCTTCAAAAATTATAAAAACAGATAATGATTTCGGAAAGGCACGAGTAAATTTTAAACTGACAAACAAAAACATCAGCAAATACTTTAAGAAGCATAAAAAGATTCAAATAATAACGGGATTTATTTCTTCGACCGAAGAAACTGAAATTACAACACTTGGAAGAGGCGGCTCTGATTATACTGCGGCTTTAATCGGTGCGGCAATCGATGCTGATGCCATTGAAATATGGACTGACGTTGATGGAATATTAACTGCTGATCCAAGAAAAGTTGCTGATGCTTTCTCTCTTAAATCAGTTACTTACGAGGAAGCAATGGAGCTTTCGCATTTCGGTGCAAAGGTAATATACCCTCCTACAATGTTGCCGGTACTCGAAAAGAAAATAAAAATAATTATTAAAAATACATTTAATCCAGATGGTGCAGGTACAATAATAGTAGCGAAAGATAAATGTGAAAATATTTCAGGGACTAAATCTGAATCTAAATCAAAATCTAAAGGGCACAAAAAATCTAAGAATGAGAATAGAGATAAATTAGAGAGCGGAGGGGGAATTGACTCTCAATTACAAGTCTCAAAATTAGTGGGAGCGAATTCTCAGTGTATAAGTACGCACAGTTTGAATTTATCTGAATCCAATTCTTCAGAATTATTTTTATCGGATCCAGAAGAATTTTTCATCAAAGGGATTTCCTCAATAGATACTGTTTCCCTTATTCGTGTGCAGGGAAGCGGTATGATTGGTGTTTCCGGTATTGCCTCACGTTTATTTACTGCATTAGCATTACATAAAATTAATATTATACTTATAACACAAGCATCATCTGAGCATAGTATCTGTCTCGCTGTAATGCCGGAACACGGAGAAAAAGCGAAAGCAATACTTAAAAATGAATTTCGATTAGAACTTTTAGATAAAATAATTGGAGAAATATCGGTGGAAGATGAGCTTTCGATTATTGCAGTGGTAGGGGAAAAGATGAGGCATTCGCCCGGTATTGCAGGTAAAATATTTATGGCTCTCGGCGATCAATCAATAAATATTAATGCTATTGCGCAAGGTTCCTCGGAGCTTAATATTTCTCTTGTTATTAGTAAGAAGGATTTAAGCAAAGCACTGAATGCGATTCATTCAAGAATTATAAAAAGGTTTATATGAATAAAATTACTGTAGGAATACTTGGGGCTACAGGTAGTGTGGGGCAGCGGTTTATCGAGCTATTATCTAATCATCCTTATTTTGAAGTTGCTGAATTAGGTGCTTCAGGACGCTCTGCCGGCAAAAAATATTCCGAAGCTGTTAATTGGATTATGCAAACTCCTCTCCCTACGGAGTATGGCAATTTGGTAGTAAAAGAATGCATTCCAAATTTTAATTCAAAAATTATTTTCTCCGGTTTGGATGCATCAGTAGCGGGTGAAATAGAGACACAATTTGCAGAATCAGGCTACTTCGTTATTTCAAACGCCCGTAACCATCGGTTCGATATTGATGTTCCATTGATAATTCCTGAAATTAATTATGATCATCTCGAACTTCTTCATGTGCAAAAATATAAAGGTGGAATTATAACAAATCCAAATTGCTCTACCATAGGATTGGCAATGGCACTAAAGCCATTGTATGATAATTTTGGATTAGAAGCTGTCAATGTTGTTACGATGCAGGCGATTTCGGGGGCAGGCTATCCCGGTGTTGCTTCATTAGATATTCTTGATAATGTAATTCCTTATATCGGTGGAGAAGAAGAAAAATTAGAAACAGAACCGACAAAAATTTTAGGAAAACTACATTTAAGTAAAACTGATTCCGATAAAACTAATACAGGGGAAATTGAATTAACTAATTTCAAAATTTCGGCACAGTGTAATCGTGTGCCGGTGATTGATGGTCATACAGAATCCGTTCAAGTAAAATTAAAATCGAAACCAACTCTCGAAGAAATCAAAAAAGTGTGGAGGGAATTTAAGTCATTGCCGCAGAAACTAAATCTTCCATCTGCTCCAATTAAACCGATTCATTATTATGAAGAAGATAATTATCCGCAGGCAAAGATTCACCGCAATTTGGAAAATGGTATGGGAGTGGCGATTGGTCGTTTGCGCGAATGTGCTCTGTTCGATTATAAGTTTACTATACTTTCACACAATACAATCCGTGGCGCAGCGGGGGGAACAATATTAATCGCCGAGTTAATGCAGGCAAAAGGATATTTTACAAAATGAAAAAAATAATAGTATCTGCTCCGGCGACTGTATCGAATGTTGGTCCAGGATTTGATATTATGGGTTTTGCGCTTGATGTTGTAAGCGATGTAATTGAACTTTCGATATCAAAAAATCCCGGTATTAAAATAAAAAAAATTACCGGTGATGGAGGTAAGCTCCCTTATGATCCTAAGCTTAATATTGCTTCTGTTGCTATTCAATCAATTTTGGATAAATATAAAATCAAAGCAGGATTAGAATTAAAGATTAATAAAAAAATCGGAATCGGAAGTGGGTTAGGTTCGAGTGGAGCAAGTGCCGTAGCATCTGTTTATGCTATAAATAAACTTCTTGATTTATCACTTTCTAAAAAAGAATTACTAATACATGCACTTGCAGGAGAAATTTTATCAAGCGGCTCTTTTCATGCTGATAATGTTGCTCCATGTTTATATGGAGGGTTTGTAATTGCACGTGGCAATTCACCGATTGAAATTCTTCAAATTGATTATCCGAAAAAATTATTTTGTTCCTTAGTTTATCCTGATATAGAAATCAAAACAAGCGAGGCACGAAAGATACTTCCTAAAAATATTCCACTTGGTCTTGGTGTGGAACAAGCGGCTAATGCTTCATTTTTAATCGCAGGTTTAATTACAAAAAATTTTAAATTAATATCAAGCTCTATAAAGGATGTTTTTGCTGAACCACAACGTGCTAAGCTTATTCCTTGTTATGATGCAGTTCGCGAAGCGGCACTTAAAAATGGGGCACTTAATTGTAATATCTCCGGCTCAGGTCCTACTATGTTTGCTTTTTCCGATTCACTACAAAGAGCAGAATTAATTACAAAACTGATGGAAATTGCAGTAAAATCTTATCGAATAAAATCTAAAAGCTATATTTCAAAAATTAATCAAAACGGACCGGTAGAAGTTATCAATGAGAAATCTGCTCAAAACGAAATAAAAAACTCTCTATTAATTAAAAATAAAAAAAATAAATCACAGGAAAATTCCGCAATAATTTTCGGAATTAATGCAATCCATAATGAAGAATAAATTAATGAAAAATTATTCAATTACTAATCACTTCGATCCAATTCTATTTATTAGAAGGTAATATGAAATTTTACTCCACAAATAATCCTAAAAAATTAATATCATTTGAAACCGCTGTAATGAATGGCATAGCTGAAGATGGTGGGCTTTATATGCCTGTTGAAATCCCAACTCTAAGAAAGGATTTTGTTGAGAATATAGAAAATTTTTCTTTCCGAGAGATTGCATTTCATATTGCTGAGAAATTTATCGGTAATGATATTGAGCCGGGTAAATTGCGCAATATTATTGATGAAGCAATTAATTTTCCGGCTCCATTAGTGAAACTTACTTCACTAATTCGATCCTTCCCCTCTAATTCTATTCCATTCGGAAATTCTACTTCACGTGAAAAAGAACTTTCAAATAATAAAATTGCTTCGCAAAAAATAGAAACTTCTACACAGAAAGCAGAAAATTTTACTTTGCTTCCTTCTGATTTATCGGTATTAGAATTATTCCATGGACCTACTTTAGCATTCAAAGATTTCGGCGCACGATTTATGGCTCGTGTTATGGGGCATTTCGTGGCAGATAGTGAAAAGGAATTAAATATACTCGTTGCTACATCGGGCGATACGGGCAGTGCCGTGGCTTATGGCTTTTATGAAACACTCGGAATTAATGTTTATATCCTTTATCCAAAAGGTAAGGTGAGTGAAATCCAAGAAAAGCAATTAACAACGTTAGATAAAAATATTACTGCTATAGAAATTGAAGGAACGTTCGATGACTGCCAGCGATTAGTGAAAAAGGCAATGACCGATATTGACCTTAAGGAAAAAAATCTTTCCTCTGCAAATTCAATTAATATCGCACGTTTAATTCCGCAGATATTTTATTATTTCGAAATGTACCGCCAAATAATTGAGAAGAAGGAAAATATTTTTGTCTCTGTTCCGTCCGGTAATCTTGGTAATCTAACTGCCGGGTTGATTGCTAAAAAGATGGGACTTCCGATTACAAAATTTATCTCTTCGCTTAATAGCAATTCTGTATTTGCAGAATATGTTTCAAGCGGGGAATTTATTCCGAGAAGTTCAGTTCAAACTATATCAAACGCAATGGATGTAGGCAATCCAAGTAATTTGGTTCGAATAGCAGAGCTATATAAAAATGATATGGAAGCATTGCGAAATGATGTATACTCGGAATCATTTAGTGATGAGGAAACGAAAAAAGCAATTACAGAAGTATATAAAAAGTATAATTATATAATTGATCCGCACGGTGCAGTAGGATATCTTGGAGTTAATAGCCACATAAAAAAAATTATGGATCAATCTCCCTTCTATAAATCAAAGAACGATTATATAGGCATAATATTAGAAACAGCCCATCCCGCAAAATTCAAGGAGACAGTGGAGAATGTATTCTTAGACAAGATTAAAGCGACTGACGAAAATGTTTGTACTGATCTGGGCGAAGAAGCCGTTAATGAGAAAATAAAAATAGAAATACCAATCCCTGAAAGATTAGGTAAATGTTTATTAAAGGAGAAGCACGTAATTTCTCTCCCTTCCGACTACCCCTCCTTTAAACAATGGCTTAGTACCTAACTATATGACCAACAAAACTCTCCAGGAAAAATTATGACAAAACCCGTTACACTATAAAGACATTTTTTGGAGAACAAAGAATAGGTTTTATCGCGGCTGCCTGATTATAATTAAAATATTTTCTTATTTTTAAAACTATCCAAAATGAGGAGTTCAAGTGAAAAAAAAATTATTTGTTATATTTACAATTATAGCTTTCTCTGTTATCCTTCCGCAGAAGAAAGCATTTTCAATCGAAGATATTTATAAAATAAAAAGTGTTGGCGGTCCGGCACTTTCACCTGATGGAAGCAAAATCGCTTTCACGATTTCCACTGCTGATCTTAAAACCACAAAAAGTAAAACGAATATTTATCTCATGAATGCTGATGGAAGCGGCGTAAAGCAGATGACTAACACCGCTGCTAATTATGGACCGTTTTGGGGTAATGACAGCAAAGGTTTTTATTTTAATTCTAATCGCAATGGTGGAGATCAGGTTTATTATATGCCTTTAGACGGAGGCGAGCCAACACAAATCACGAAATACACACTAGGTGTTTCATCTCCAAAATTATCTAATGATGGGACTAAATTAATTTTCGGTGCGGCAGTTTACCCTGAATGCGGTACTGATGCTGATTGTAATGAAAAAATTAGCAGCGAATCTGAAAAAGGTGCTATTCAAGCTTATCTTGCTGATAGTTTATTTGTAAGGCATTGGACTGAATACGCAGTAGGTCAATATTCACATGTACTCGTTTATGATATAAAAACCAATGAAGTAAAAGATTTAACTCCCGGTGAATTTGATTCACCTGCATTTGCACCCGGTGGAAGCAGTAATTACGTAATTTCACCTGATGGCAAAGAGATCGCTTTCGATTCCAAACGTGTTAAGCATCCTGCTTCTTCTACTAATCTTGATGTTTGGATTTCCAATACAGATGGTACCGGCTTAAAAAACATCACTTCTAAAAATGAAGGCGCAGATAATAATCCGAAATATTCTCCTGATGGAAAATATATTGCTTACTTTACTCAATTAACTCCGGCTTATGAATCGGATTGCATTCGCTTAGCAGTCTACGACCGCAATGCCGGCACGAACAAAATCCTAACCGAATCGATTGATAATTGGATTAACGATTTTAGTTGGTCTGCAGATTCCAAATCGATCTATTTTACGGTTCAAGAAAAAGGTTATCAACCATTATATAAAATTAATATGAGTGATTCGAAAATTGAAAAGCTAATAGAAAATTTAGCTATTCAAAGTTTCGAAGTATCTCCTAAAAATGATTTTGCAGTTTTTACATATTCATTTACACATAAGCCGGTTGATATGGCTCGATATGATTTCGCATCGAAAAAAATGAAAGATATCACATCATATAACAAAGAGTTTACAGAGACTGTTGACGTCCGTCCATCCGAGCAAGCATGGGTAAAAGGTGCTGATGGAACTCCGGTTCATGTATTCATAGTTAAGCCACACGATTTCGATCCTGTAAAAAAATATCCGGTTGTGATTAATGTTCATGGTGGTCCGCAGATGCAATGGATGGATTCATTCAGAGCCGATTGGCAGGTTTATCCTGGTGCCGGTTATATAGTTGTTTATCCTAATCCTCATGGTTCTACCGGTTACGGGCAGGAATTTACCGCCGCAATATCAAAAGATTGGGATGGGAAAGTTTATGATGACGTTATGAAAGTAACAGATTACATCGAGACCTTGCCTTATGTAGATACAGATAAAATTGGTGCTATGGGCTGGTCTTATGGTGGATATTTTATGAATATCTTGCAGGCAAAAACTAAACGCTATAAATGTTTAGCTTCGATGATGGGTCTATATGATTTGCAAGCATTCAAAGAAGATACCGAAGAACTTTGGTTTGCAGATTGGGATTTGGGAAAGGATGATTATCTAACGATGTCTCCAAGCGAATATACGGCAAATTTTTCTACGCCAACATTAATTATCACGGGCGAAAAAGATTATCGAGTAAGCTATGTCCATAGTCTTAGATATTTTACTGCACTACAGCGCAAAGGTATTGATAGCCGATTGATTGTATTTAAGAATGATGGTCACTGGCCCAGCGGACTTCGTTCGATGCCTCTTTATTATAATGCGCATTTAGAGTGGTTCCATAAACATCTCGGCGGAGCGCCTGCTCCATGGAATAGCAAGGATATGGTACGTAATAATTATATGAAGTGATATTATAATGTAATTAACGAAAGGTAATTATAGAAAATTAATTTACAAAAAGAGCTGTTTATGATTAAACTCTTAGCAGCTTTTTTTGTGAGTATATGTTCGTTATTTTGTTGCTATATTTATGATTAATTTTCTTTTCAGCAGGGTAGAATGAAATTTTTAGCACGATTCCTTTTTGTATGTATTACATCCACTTTCCTTTTCGCTCAGGAAGGTGTTGCCACCGTTCCTTCAGGGAGTCGTTTCGCTAAAATATCCACCAACTCTGATGATTCCCCCCGTCCAAAGATTGGCATTGCTTTAAGCGGTGGTGGTGCACTCGGATTCGCACATATTGGTGCCCTCAAGATTATCGATTCTCTAGGAATTCCACTTGATTACGTTACCGGCACGAGCATGGGCGCTATCGTAGGTGGATTTTATTCTATCGGCTATTCTCCCACTCAAATGGAAAGCCTTGCTACAACTATCAATTGGATTGATCTGTTTAATGATTCACCTGCTCGTGCTAAATTACCATATTTTGAAAAAGAACTTACAGGCAGATACCAGCTTAATTTAGACCTTGTCGGATTCACTCCAAAAATACCAACCGGTTTAATTTATGGACAAAAAATTTCTCTTCTTTTTTCTTCTATAACATACAAATATGAATTTAAAAAGAATTTCGATCTTCTCCCGATTCCATTTAAGTGTGTTGCTGTGGATTTAATAACGGGCAATGAAGTTATATTAGAAAATGGTTCACTCTCAAAAGCTTTACGAGCTTCAATGTCTATCCCAACTGTTTTTTCGCCGGAACCATTAGACCAATATTTACTTATAGATGGTGGAGTACTTAATAATTTTCCTACCGATATTGTTAAAAATATGGGAGCGGATATCGTAATCGGGCTTAGTCTTTCTCTTCCGAGAAAATCGTACGATGACTATAAAACATTTATCGATATATTAGATAGGACCACTGATATTCCTCGATACAAAAGATTATCCGCTAATAAAGATATCGCAAACTTGGAAATCGAACAAGACGTAAGCGGATACTCTTTAATGGATTTTGATAATACAAGCATCGCAGAATTAATAAGAAGAGGAGAAGTTTCTGCTCGTTCTTATATTCCGCAGCTTCTCGAAATTAAAAAACAGATCGGAAATAAGTTTTATAGTAATGATTCACTTAAAAATTTACGTAAAGAAAAAACCAGGGATTACACGGTTCGCAATGTGATTATTAGAGGAAATAAATCACTCGATTTCTCTTTCATTAATAATCTGCTTGATATAAAAGAGGGGCAACTTTTCGATACAAAAATTATTGAAAAGAAAATTACTAATGCTTATAGTCTCGGATATTTTGATAAGATCAATTACGAAATTATTCCCGTTGATGACATATATGTTGATCTGATAATCGATATAAATGAAAAATCGATGGAACGGTTATATCTGGGATTAAAATATGACGATTATTTCAAATTAGTGGGGGCATTAAAATTAAAAACCACTTCATTTTTTGTTTCGGGAGTAAGAACTGAATTAGAGCTTCAATTCGCAGGTTTATTCAAGCTTTCTTGGAAAGGATTTTATCCATCTCGTTCACTTAATTTTCCGATATATCCATTTCTTCAATTAGTTTATAAGGATATACCCACGGATATTTATGATGATAATGCAGGAATTATTGCAAGGTATAAAGACCGCTCTACTCTTTTCGGTGCCGGGCTTGGAATTAGCTTAGATAATAACTGGGCTTTGGAAGGTGCGTATAATTTTGAATATATGAATACATCTCCACAAATTTCATTTTCTGCGTTTTCTGATTTATTTCCGAATTTTATGGATAAATTAAGGAGATTCGACCTTTCTCTTAAATTCGATTCGATAGACGATCCGATTTTGCCTACAACCGGAGTGCGTTTCTCAGTCGATTCAGAAATTAGCAATAAGGTTTATGGCTCTGATATTAATTATTCACGAGTAACTGTTAAAGGAGACTTATTCCAAACTATAGACGAAAGGCATACATTACGATTTGCAGGCTCATATCGTGATTCATGGCAAGATATTCCAAACTATAAGTTTTTTTACTTCACTAATACTGATGATTTTATAGGATTGGAATATTATAAACTCGCAGGTGTAAAATTTATAACCGGAAGAACAGAATATAGATATAAATTCAAAAAAGATATTTTCTTTAAACTTATTTTTAATGCCGCATTCGATTATCGGCTTACTTCTAATCCGGTTTATAGGAAAACCACAAATAAACCAATTATAGGTTTAGGCCTTGGAGTTCAGTTCTTATCGATAGTTGGTCCTATCGAATTAATAGTAGCTAATGGTGATAAGAATATTTTTAAAGATGATAAAAGGCAAACCTTAGTTTATATCAATGCGGGGTTTAAATTCTAAACTGATGAAAGATTAATTGTAGCGATTTCCGAAAAACCTATATTGTGGTATTCCACTCCGCTCTGATGTAGTATTAAAAATCGATTGTAAAAGTAGTTCCTTTTTCCAGCTCGGAATTAATGTTTAGTTTAGCACCAATTAGTTCGCAGTAACTTTTTACTAATGCCATTCCAAGTCCTGTTCCTTCATACTTTTTAATATAGACTTGATCTTCTCTTTTAAATGGTTTGAATAATTCATTAATAAATTCCTTACTCATTCCAATACCTGTATCACAAATTACTATACGCGCTCTATTTTTTGAATTTTTAGAAAGTGTGATATCGATTTTACCGACTTTTGTATATTTTATCGAATTACTAAGAAGATTATTTAATAATTGAGTTACGATATACTCATCTGATTTAATCGAATTATTTTTCGATTCTATATTTACAGTAAGCTCCAAACCCCTGTTTTCTGCTTGAGGTTTATGTTCGTATTTTACATTTTGCATAAGAATCAATTCGAGATCGATCTCTTCTTTATATACCTGAATTGTCTTCATTTGAATTTTCGTCATATCAAGCAGGAGATTAACAGTTCTGAGTAATCTTTTTGTGGAAGCATCAATAGCACGAATTGAGTCTATCATTTCAGGGTCTTTATTTTCGTCTGCCGATTCTTTTAGAAGTCCTAGAAAACTTGTAATTGTATGAATAGGGCTTCGGATTTCATGACTTACGGAAGCTAAAAATTCCGATTTCTGTTTATCGATCTTTTCCATCTCTTCTATCATCAAACTTAGCAAAGCAAATGGAATTGAATAAAAGAATAGATAGATAAATAATTGAATCGTATTATTAGCCATCGCTAAATTAGCAAATGGTCCATATCCGCCATTTGAATAATAGATGGCTATTATGGAAGTGAGAAACAAAAATGCTAAAGTATTCTTAAATTTTAAGCGAATAGCTGAATAGATACCAAGAGGAATTTGTCCGGCAAAAAGTAGAAGAAGTTCCCCTGGGTCTTTCAAATCTCCCGAATAATTTAATGCTGTTACAAAAATTGCAAAGACAAAAAACAATATTGTCTCGATATAAATCTTAATTGTAAAGTTAGTTTTGTTTTTTAAATCAAATAAATAAAGAGTAAGTGAAGGTGTAATAGTGAGATTAGCAAAAGCTAAACTAAAAAACCAATATGAGGCAATTTCAAAACTTGTAAATCTACTCGATTTATAAAAAAGTGAAAAAATCTCTGAGCCGAGAATGGGCAAAATAATAGATGATATAATTAGGTAGTAAAAGAATTTTCTAAAGTTGGTTATTGATTCAGGTGTTACTTTTAGTATAGTCGTAATAAAAAGAGTTAAGTAGAGAAGTATAATTTGGAAAATTGAAAGGTAAAAAGTAGTTAGGAAATCAGTACCCGTTAAAAAAGAATTTGAGATATTAGCAAAAAATACAGCGAGTAAAATAGCACTCCAATATTTTTTCCCGATATTATAAGAAATTGCCAATGCAATAGAACTGCTAATCCAGAAGACAGCTATATCAGGGTGGAATAAGGCTAACTTATGGGAACCAAAATTAACAGCCAAAAATAGGAAATAAGTTACTATCGTATTTTTAATTACCTGCGATCGTTCTAAAACAAATTCATCCATGATTTACTTTATCGAATTCCATTTCTAAAAGTTTAATTATATTTTTTGCTTTTAACCTAATTTAAAGGAGTGCGAGGTTGCGCAATATTATCCTTTAATAAGATTATATTCTTGATTCGGGTATTGTGTGCCCGGAATAGAATTTTCATTTGAGGGCTTTCAGAAAACTCAATCACTAAGTTATCGAAATTCCTTAAATAATCAAATATGAAAATATCTTTCATTATTTCTTCATTTATATATAGGCATCTTCTTTTTCTGAAATACCATATTCTCGAATTGTAATAATTATTAAGAAAAACGCTATCGGGATTTGCTTTAATTCGAGAAAGAATTTCTATTTCTACCTCATATTTTTGAAGCGGCGAAATCTCTATCGGGGGCAATATTTTTATAAGTGATACTGCAAGATGAACCGCTTGCCTGAGAGGTATCTTATCAATTATAAATATCTGTGATGGATTAAGAGAAAACCGTAATGCCGTAATGTAATTAATTCGGTTTTGTTCGTTCAAAGGGAAATTCTCCAATTTAATCCCCTCGGTATTAAAAGGAAAGCCGGCAAATTCAGGATTCAGATTACAGGAATCCGGTTCAAACTCTTCAAAAAGACGGGGAGGGAATCTTCTCTCAAAATTGCTCGTTTTCGCCGTTTCTCTTTCCATTGTATTCCCTTACTTCTCTCATTAAGAATCTTAAAACAATTTTATAAATAGACCGTCCTTCAAATTCCGATATTTCTTTAATTTTTTCGTGTAGTTCAGGCGGAATTCTAAGCGTTTTAGAGGTATAGACATATTTTTTAATTATTTCCATTTCATTCACACTTGATTCTATTTGATTGATTAGTTAATTTATAGTGAACAAATGTTTACTAAGTGTAAAGATAATGTAATATATTTATATTTGTCAATCTACTTCGCAAAAATAATATTATTACATTATGAGAAAATATGTTATCTAAAAATGAAGTTGCAAAAAAATTAAGAGATTTTGCCGAAAGGAATTTTAAGAGTAATGCAGAATTAGCGCGCCAACTAGGAATGAAACCGCAGGCATTGCAAACTTATCTTGATGGCAAAAGCTATCCGGGAGGTGCATTATTAGGTCGTCTAAAGGCTTTAGGATGCGATATAAGCTGGCTTCTTAGCGGAGGTGACCATTATGTCCCCCTTGATGAAATAGAGTCATATAGAGAAAATCCCGAAACAGGTTTCCGTGTGATAGGTACAGTGCCTGCCGCACGGGATGGAGAAATTTCAGAATTTGAAAATATTGGTGAATGGGAAGGATTCGATTTTAATCGCGATCGATATGTGTTTTTTAGAGTTGATAGGTTCAATGGAGAATCGATGAAACCCGTTTTAAAGCCAAGGGATTTAGTATTGATTGACCTTTATTCCGTTCCTGATGATGGGGATTTAGTTGTTTGTAGGTGGGACGCTGAATCCAATTTCGGCGCTGTAAAATTATTGACCGTTAATCAAGATGAGCCTGATAGGATTGCGCTTATGAGTTATAATCCAAGTTTCCCTCCGATATTCAAAGAGAGGAGCAAAGTATTGATGTATCCGGTAGTAGCAATTAAAAAATATCGAACAAGGGACTTATATTAAAAATGAGACCTTCGCCGGAATATGATATTAACGGATACCCGAAGAAATTCAAATACAAAATATTTGATGAATTTGATTCGTTGGAGCTGATACAAATTCCGAGGGAGGATAAATTTGTAAAAGAGGAAAATCCATTTTATTATCCACCATTAATGCCGGCAGTGCCAAAAACTAAAGGAGGATATATAAAGAAGGATGGCTATTTAATGGTGCCGGATCTTCTTTATTGCACTTGTAGGGATGGAGCGAGACGGGCAGGTATTTATCCCAAATATGATTTAAGGCGTTCCTGTAAACATCTTCTTTGGCATTTCTCTCGTCCTCAGAATAGAAAACTCATTGATGATCTTTCTTATCTTATAATGAAAGAGAGCATCGTAAAGTTTGGTCTTTATTTTTATCGGATAATAGATGATGGGAATATTTTTTTAGTTTCGAGTACATCGGGTGCTACCTGGATTACGTTTTATTACAAAGATCGGAATGGGATTTGGCGATCGAAAGGGTATTCATTAAAAGAGCGGAGATGGAAGTATAATATTCTGCCAGAAGATAACGAGTATTTTGAAACGATAATTGCTAGGTATCGGCATTATTTTAAGTTTCCTGCTTTCGTCCCCACCCAGAATATTATATAGGGAACAGAATGTTATATAGTAAAGAAATTGAATAAATATTTATTGAAATCTCCTGTGGATTTGGAAATTCATCCCTTTGTAAAAGAGATAATTAAAACAGGGATTAAAATACTCTAATTAAAAAGGCGGAAGAGAAGAACGTTATACGAAGCAGTTCTTCAATCCCGCCATCACAATACCAGATAGATAATTTAAAAAATCGATCAGAAATCTGGCTGATACTCAATATGAATATGATCACTTTCCAAGACTACATCATAATCTTTACCTAAGCGTTCCTTTATAACCTTCAAAATCGTTTCAATCATTTTACTGTCTTTTATATGCCTCGTTCTCAGATCGAATGCATTGCCTGAATAGTGAAGCGATTTAGAAGAATGCTTGGAATCGGTAATTGATGTTACAACGAATTGATAATCGAAATAACGAAAGACTTCATTAACAATTATAAACGCAATTATTAATTCGCATGAGACGCCCAATGCTTTTACGCCATTTTTTAATATCATATCCCACTCCTAATAAAGCTTCGCTATATCTGCCGGGTCAGTTAGTAATGCTTTTTTATGCTGAACAACTGAAGTAACTACTCCGGCAATGATTGAAATTATAGCTGTGATTATTTCTTCCCACGAGTTTTGAGAAATCCCGATTGTTAGAAGGATGCCACCGCCGATTTTTGCAACCCATCTTAATATCATTCCGATTAAGTACGATTTAATTGTATCCCACATCTCTTTCTTTTGCTCCTCTTTTTCCTGATAAATTTTGAATTTAGTTTTATCGATAAAATTGACTTTTGTATTAGGTACCGGTTTAGCCGGCACCTTAACTTTTTTGAGTTCGATCTTCATCTTCTTAGCCATCGCTACCTCAAAAGGATTCTTACGGTTTGAGCCGCAGCTGTGGATTGATCCAATGCGAAACCCATAATATGTTTATTATCAACTGCGCTTTGTGCAACTGCACGACCCATCATATCGCTGATAACCGGATCGCCAATTGCGAAGGCTCCCCCAGTGGTTACTAATGCAATTCCCGCAACTACTACGGGGGCTGTCTCGGATGCCGATGAATCGGCATTTACTACTCCGAGACCTTTAACGTTATTCGGAAATCCATCGCCTACAAAGTTTATGAATAAACCTTTGTTGATATTGGTTGTTACTTTCTGATTGACGATTATTCCGGGTAATTCGGTGAACATAATTCCTCCCTTTTTTTATTGTGATTTTGGTACGTTTAGGATTATTCTTATTAAAACTCCTGCTTCGAGAGCACCATCAAGCGCCCTGCCGAGATAATATTGAAATAAAGGAGAGGGGACTGCCCGTCCCGATGAATCAGGTCCAATATCCTCTCCTGCAAAAACTGCTTCGCCTGTTTCCACCAATGCTATTCCATGAGTGATTATTGGCGCATTAGAACTTGCTTTGGAATCTGCGGCACAAACACCAAGCGGATTAATAGCCGAATGAACCCCATTAAACGATACTATCCGGTTTTTGTATAGCTGCGAATAAGTCTTTAGTGTTGTTATTAATACCGGTTGTTCAGTTATCATCTAGTCTTCCCTTTTTTTTATATGATTATTTGAAGAAGCTTTTTGGGAAACTTTTCTTCCGTTTTTCGTAGAAATATTTCTATTAGATACTTGCTCAATAGAATCAGATAAATCCACGCCCTCTCTCACGGATTGCAGTTTTTTATCTACTTGTATATCCGTTTGGTTCGAGGATTCATTCAATATATCTTCATTAACGGGAATATCTTTTCCTGTTTCAATTTCGCTTAGTTTTTCTAAAACCCCTACGGAGATCGACTGATTAATTTTTTCCGCTTCTCTCTGTTTAAGCTCAATTATACTCTCTTCGGGGAAATACTTGTCCCCGATAAAGATTGCTGTTTTTCTTAAAATATACTTTGCCATAAAATGCCTATGTATTTGTATCGTTAATTAAATATGCCGCTTCGCTGCCAACTACTTTCGGAATAAAAATATCAGTATTTCGAAGTATTAATACCTTGCCCGATTCCTCATAGGAATCAATTACAGGATAACCTTTCTTACGAAGTGTGTATGCGAATGCAGGCTCATAATAAGTTCGGTCAACCTGTTCCTTTAGCTGAGGCACATAAGCGACAATCGTATTATCGCCCCATATATCTGTGAAGACTCCTGCATCAGATGAATAAACCGAATCGCCTACAAGTACACGATCGAATCCGAATAATTGTGCAAGCATTTCCGATGTTACGACAGATCGCTCAGAGTACTTTATTCTATCGTGAACTTTCGGATGATTCTTAAGTGCTTTAAATGATGATGCACCCATTAAACATAGATTTGGACGCTTGCCAATCTTACTTCGTACTGCATCAATTGCAGTATCGATTACTAAAAATGGATTTGAAGCATCTTCATCGAACTTGCTTCCGGTGCTTAATGTTACTTTGTTGCCCGTTGGGTATGTAGATAGACTTTGTGCAATATCAGCTATCAGTTTTTCTAATCGGATTGAAATTCCTTCCGATACAACATTTGCGGCATGAAGCTTAAGTGGAGTAATATTTTCATTCACTTCCCGGTAATCCATCGGATACTCTAAATCGTGCTCTGCCATTACAAAATCGATTGAAGTATAAATTTCGGGCGATATGCGATTGCTCCTTGCTCTTATCGCTCGCTCGGTATTATAAATCTTAAATGCTTCTTTTGTGAATTGTGGAATTTTGCCCCCTTCTTTTTCTACTTCCACTAACGGAAAAAGGCTCGTTCCTACTAATGAACTATTTGAATAACCTCTTGCTAATTCGGTTAAGACCGGATCGATTATTCTGCGTTTTGCTAATGTGCTCATAAAGCTCTCCTATTGGTTTTAATTAATTGATTTACTGCGGCTTCAAACGATATGCCCGATTGATGCTGAATTGATTTTAATTTTTTGTAAATCGATTCGGAATGGCTATCGATTTCATAATCATCACATCCAGAAAATTGCTCTGAGTAGTTTTGTGATGATTTTTGAATTACTTCATCAAGATGAACTATCACAGGTATTGAATTAATAAACTCGATTATTTGTTCGGTGTTATCGGGACTCTCAATAAATGCAACGAACGATTTTTTCATTGCCGGAGTAAATTTCCCTTCAGAAATTTTGCTCTCTAATAGAGAAGTTATATTGGTAATACAATCAGTAGTATGGAATGCGATATCAGTACCGCCGCCGGTCGCAATATTTTTAATATTATTTGTATTTCCAGCAAAGCATTTTCCATCACTTCCAAGTTTGGTTTCACTTGTGATTTCCTTATTAGAATATTCGGCTTCCACTTTCGTTTCCGCCTCCGTTCTAGCTATTATTTCTCCTGAGATTGAGGTTACTACCTCATCTGCTTCATCATCCTGAAACGAGAGATCCTTTAGACCCTTGACAGCGGGAGGGAGCGCACCGAGAAAACCAATATGACGGAGTGAACCATCAGGATATAAAGAGACTGAACGTTTCTTAAAAAGCTTTTGCTCTAACAGCTCCTTAAATTCCGGTAATAGCTCGCTTACTGTCGCTATCAGTTTATCTCCGGTGCGTTTTAGAGATTGCACCCACCCATAGGCAGGTGAATTATCGGAAGGATGTCCGATTGTTATCGGTGCTTCGTGGAATTCGGGATTATAACTTTGCGCTATACTATCCAAGTCAGCTTCAGTGTAAACTTTCGTTACCCCATTCTTGGATGTGTGTGTACCGGTTGAGAAGATTTCCATTTCCATAATTTTTATTACTCCTTAATTATTTAATTGACACTCGCTAAATAAACTTATTGCTTTTAATTAATCAATAAATAAATAAAGCGATACGTTAATTTTTGCGAAGTTTTGCGAAGCTTGTAGAAGAATTTTTTCTTACTTTTGTATATGTTAAATGAATAATTAAATGTGGTAATGGATTCGACACTTATAAATATTGTAATCATACTTATACTGATAGCCATTAATGGAATCTTTGCGATGAGCGAGATAGCATTAGTATCTTCTACTAAAATTAAATTACAGCAGATGGCAAAGATGGGTAATAAGGGTGCTGCTACTTCTCTAAAATTAATGGACGAGCCCGAAAAATTTCTTTCAACTGTTCAGGTTGGTATTACATTAATTGGAGTTATTGCAGGAGCTTTCGGCGGTATTACTATTGCTAAAGATATAGAGCCATTCTTCGCTCAATTCGCATTAATTAAAAATATTGCAGGCGAAATCTCATTAATTTTTACTATTTCAATAATCACCTACCTTTCATTGATAATCGGTGAATTAGTCCCTAAGGCGATTGCCTTTAATAATCCTGAAAAAATTACTTCAATACTTGCGCCTATTATGAGCGGGCTTTTTAAGGTTGCTTTGCCATTGGTAACAATCTTAAGTGAATCGACAAAAATTTTATTAAAACTTTTTCGTATCAAAGAAAATTCTGAACCCCCGGTAACGGAAGAAGAATTAAAACTTCTAATTGAACAGGGAACTAAGTTTGGTACTTTTGAAAAAGAAGAATCAGACCTGCTGAAAAATATTTTTAAGTTCGGAGATAGGAAAGCTTATGCGATAATGACGAATAGGCAGGACCTTGTATGGATAGATATTGATGATAATTTAGAGACTGTTAAAAAAATAATTACTAACAGTAGTTTCTCCCGTTTTGTAGTTTGCGAAGGTTCAACCGATAAAGTTCATGGAGTTGTAACGGTAAAAGATTTCGTAAAACTTTTATTCAGCGGAGATAAATTTGACATTAGAAAAATTTTAGTAGAGCCACTATACATACCCGATAATCTTTCAACGCTTCGGTTATTGGAAAGGTTCAAACAGACTAAAAGTCATTACGCAATTGTAGTGGATGAATATGGAACGATGCAAGGACTGATAACATTGCATGATCTAATCGAGAACATATTTGGTTATCTGCCAGATAAGTCGCAATTCGAAGAACCGGAAATAATATCTCGTGATGATGGATCTTTGCTAATCGATGGTGCGATTATTATTGAAGAATTAAAAGAGAAATTGGAATTGGAATCATTGCCTGAAAGCGATGACTATACGACATTGGGTGGAATGTTAATGTATTACTTAAAGCAGATTCCTAAGTCGGGCGATAAAATAGATTTAATGAATTATGAATTTGAGATTGTGGATATGGATGGTAAAAGAGTAGATAAAGTTCTGGTTACAAAGAAACCTGCAATTACCGAAAGTGAAGATAATAATTGACCAAAAAGGTCAGTTAAAAATGGATTTGACTTTAAATAAAATATTACTATATTTGCCTTAGATTTTACGGCGGGTTGGGACCACGTGTTTAAATGAATTGCGCCCTCATTTTTTACACTCTCGACTCGCCCTTTTTATTTTAAAAATAATAAATTGCACTTGCTATGAATTGGTAAAAAGATTAAATTAGCAGTCTAAATTTTTAATGCTGGCTTAGCTCAGTTGGTAGAGCAGCTGATTTGTAATCAGCAGGTCGCGGGTTCGAGTCCCATAGCCAGCTC
>JBAYVI010000017.1:0-32557 GCA_041674625.1 Melioribacteraceae bacterium
CACGATCGACAACCGGTGGAGTTTTGCCGAATCGATCTTCCATCTCTTCCTTAATTTCATCCACTTCCTCGAGTCGCATAATTGAAAAGAGGGCAGTATAGAAAGAGAGACGGTCTGCTTGATCGGGCATGAAACCTTTTGGTATTCCGATTTCAAAATAGCAATCGATTGTTGGCTCGCTTCTTTCGATCTGCTTCGGTAGGTCTTTGAATACCTCTTTAAATTCATCCTGTCTAAGTTCCTCAACTGCTTCATCAAGCAGCTTCATATAAGTGTCGAACCCGACTGAATCAATATTTCCACTTTGTTCAGTTCCAAGCAGATTACCGGCACCGCGAATTTCAAGATCACGCATTGCAATATTAAATCCTTCACCGAGATCAGTATATTCTTCTATAGCCTGCAATCTTTTTACGGCTTTTTTAGAAATTGAATCCAATGATGGAACAAGAAGATAAGCATAAGCTTGTCTATCACTTCTGCCTACACGTCCCCTTAATTGATGAAGCTCAGCGAGACCGAAACGATCTGCACGATTTATAATAATTGTATTTACGTTCGGTATATCAAGTCCCGATTCGATAATTTTTGTAGCTACAAGAACATGATATTTTTTATTTAAGAAATCGTAAATAACTTCTTCTAATTGAGCGGGCTTCATCTGTCCATGTGCGACACCGAACGAAACTTGAGGCATATACTTTTGTAAAAAACCAGTTATTTTTTCAATCGATTGGACGCGATCATGGACGAAATATACCTGACCATTTCTTTTAATTTCAGTTGTTATCCATTCACGGACTTTCTTAATATCGAATACATCAACTTTTGTATAAATTGGCTGCCTGTTCGGTGGTGGTGTTGCAATAATAGAAAGATCACGCGCACCGAGTAGCGATAAATTTAGTGTGCGAGGAATTGGCGTAGCCGAGAGTGTAAGCGAATCAACATTGGCTTTGAGTGATTTTAATTTTTCTTTATGCATCACTCCGAAACGGTGCTCTTCATCTATAATGAGCAATCCAAGGTCTTTAAATTTTATATCTTTTGAAAGAATGCGATGTGTGCCGATTAAAATATCGACTTCACCTTTCTCAAGTTTTTCTACGGTTTCGTTCTGTTGAGTTTTTGTTTGAAAGCGGCTCATTGCCGCAACTCTAACTGGGAATTGAGCGAGACGATCTTTGAATGTATTATAATGCTGTTCGGCAAGAATGGTAGTCGGCACAAGTAAAGCAACTTGTTTCCCATCGTTAATTGATTTGAATGCGGCACGTACTGCAATTTCAGTTTTACCAAATCCCACATCTCCGCATACAAGCCGATCCATTGGATTTCTTCCTTCCATATCGCTTTTTACTTCTTCGGTTACTTTCGATTGATCGGGAGTATCTTCATAAAAGAAAGATGCTTCTAATTCTTTCTGCCAAATGGAATCGCTGCTAAAAGCATAACCTTCTGCTGATTTTCGTTTTGCGTAAAGGGTAATTAATTCACGTGCAGCTTCCTTTATCTGTGCTTTTACTTTTTTCTTAGTCTTTTTCCATTCGCCGCTTCCGAGCGATGAAAGTTTCGGCGGAACATTATCCTTCTGAGAGAATTTTTTTACTAATGAAAAATAATTTAGGTTAACGTAAACAACGCCACCTTCCGCATAAAGAATTTTAATAGATTCCTGCTCGATATCACCAATTTTAATATTTTCTAAACCGGCATACATACCGATTCCGAAATTTTGATGAACCACGAAATCGCCTTTCTTTATTGATGCTAAGTCCTTAATGCGCGATTTCTTTACCTTCGATTTTCCGGGCAGTTTAGTCCGGTAAGGCTTATTGAAAATCTGATAATCGGTAACGAGGAATAAACGATCCGGCTTGGAATAAAATCCACTTTTAATTGGGAATACAGTGATCTTAATATTCCCCGATAATATCATCTCCGAGAGCTCTTCTTTGTATTCAGAAAGCAGATCGATTAATCTCCTTACTTGAAGTTCGTTTTCTACCGCAAGAACAATTTGATTATTTTTTTTCTTCTGATCGGTAAGGATATTAAAAAACAGATCAAAATTAGAATTAATCGGTTGTATCTCGCTTATCTGAAGGTTAATTCTATTTCCACTTTGCTCTAATTCTTCTTCGATAATCCAACGGCTGTTATGTGCAAAGAGATCATCCAAACTAAATAGTGGTTCTTGGGTTTCCTGTATTTCTTCTATTGACTGGGAATGTTTTTTATCTGCAAAAAGTTCGCTTCTAATAGAAGCATCAATTTCTATTATCTCTTCACTCTCTTCTTCGGTTTCGGAAATTGAAGGAGAAAAGAAATGAGTTAATTCGAATTGAGATGCAAATACAAGCGGACTATCGAGATAATTAAAAATATTTCCCGATCCACTACTTTCAGTGGTATCAATAATGGCAGCAAGTGTAACACTTTCTACTTTATTTAAGGAACGTTGACTATCGGGATCGAAATACCGAACCGACTCTAAAAAATCGCCATCAAACTCGACACGGCAGGGCATCTTTTCGCTGAATGACCAGAAATCGATTATTGAACCGCGAATTGCATAATCACCCGGATCTTCTGCAAACTTTTCTTTGTTGTAGTTAAGTAAATTAAGATATTCGACTAATTCATCATAACTAAGTTCACCCCCGGTAGTTATCGTGGTCGTCTTATTGCTTAATTCATTCTTTGAGGGGAGCTTTATTTTTAATATTTCATAAGTAGAAAGTGCAATGAACTTCTCTTTATTGCTGATTACGGTTAATCTCTCTTGAATAGATTCTTTTGAAAAATCATCAATTTGAATTACATAATCAGTAAATCCAAGAAGGGATAATTCAACGGATAATTCGTGCACAGATTGTATGGATGGAAGAAGAATTAGTATATGGTTATTTTCAGAGAAAATTTCTGAGACAAAAAGTGCTTTAGATGAACCATAAAATTGGCTCACTGCAATTTTGCCTTTTTTATTTTTTAATAAAAATAGTTGTTCTTTTAATTCAATTGTAAATGCAGGATTTTCTAAAAGGGGAAAAATATTTTTCATTCTTTATACTTTTTAAAATAAATAGACCGTTCCCAATCCAAAATGGAGGGAAATTCAATACCAAATATAAATTTAAAACAAAAATTCTATAAAAGCAGTATATTTTAATACTGAAAGAACATATACGGGAAAACTATGCCTCTAAAAAAAGCTTCTAAGCTAACGGAACTAAAACCGGAAGAATTAAGTTGGGTCTGCGACCCTGAGATTTTTAAATTTGAAACTACATCACATCTAAAACCAATTGAAGGAATTGTTGGACAAGAAAGGGCGCTAAAAGCATTAAAGCTCGGTGTCGAATTAAAAAGCCCCGGTTACAATATCTTTGTTACTGGTTTATCCGGCACAGGTAAGTTTACATCAATAAAATCAGTGTTGGAGTCGATTAGTCCCGACTGCTCACAATTAAAAGATTATGCTTATGTAAATAATTTTAAAGACAGGGATAGACCGACATTATTAGAATTTCCTGCCGGTAAGGCGGTGGAATTTAAAGAAGCATTATATAAAGCAATCAAATTTTTACAGGAAAAAATACCCTCATTTCTTAGTAATGATCCATTTGTAAGTCAAAAGAAAAAATTACTTGAAGAATTCGGTTCTTCTCAATCGGCTATAATGAATGAGTTTGAAGAGAAACTTAAAAAAGACAATTTTACTCTTGGTCAGGTAAAGGTGGGCGAGCTTACTCGTCCCGAAATTCTTGCTGTTATTGAAAATGAACCTGTATTTATGCAGCAACTCGGAGAATTTGTAAAAGGGGAAAAAATTACAAAAGAGCAGGCAGATCAATTTATTAAAAAATATTCTTCTTATCAGGAAGAGCTTGCTAAGGTATTCAAACAGTCTCTTAAACTAAGTCAATCGTTTCAAGAAAAAATTCTTGAGCTGGAAAAATCATTCGTTGGTAATGTTATTCATATTACTATGGACGAAATTAAAAAACAATATCAGAGTGAAAAGATTATCAATTATTTAGAAGAAGTGGAAGATGATATACTCTCTAATCTTGAGATATTCAAAGGGCAAAAACCCGCAACCGAGGAGACTCAGGATGGATTAGTTGTGGATTATCTCAAAGAGTATGAAATTAATATTATACTTGATAATACTGGAGTAAAATCATGTCCGGTAGTTTTAGAGACCTCTCCAACTTACAATAATATTTTCGGCACGATAGAAAAATTTTCTGATGGAAGAGGCGGTTGGTACGCTGATTTTACCAAAGTAAAAGCAGGTGCTTTATTGCGAGCAAACGGTGGGTTCCTCATTCTAAATGCACTCGATTCATTTTCTGAAAATGGTGTTTGGAAAGCTTTGAAGCGGGTTCTTTTATACGGAAAATTAGAGATTCAGGATCTTGCTTCGATGTATCAATTTTCTCCAAGTGTATTAAAGCCCGAACCGATTGATATTGAATGTAAAATTATTCTCGTTGGTAATAATTATATCTATTCAGTATTATCTAATTATGGAGATGATTTTAATAAAATTTTCAAAGTGAAAGCTGATTTTGATTACGAGATAGAACGTAATGAACAATCTATTTTTGAATATGCACGATTAATAAAAAAATTAATAGAGCAGGAAAAATTGTTGGAGTTTGATAAAACTGCTGTTGCACGAATAACTGAATATGGTGCGAAATATTCCGGCAGACAAAATAAACTTACAACACGATTTGCTTATATAGCAGATTTAGTAAGGGAATCGAATTTCTGGGCGAAAGATAATGGAGATAAAACTGTTTCAAACTATCATGTAGATCAAGCATTTCTTGCTAAAAGAGAGAGACATGGTTTATATGAATCCAAAGTTCAAGAGATGTTAGACAATAAAACATTACTCATCGAAACGACAGGCAAAAAAATTGGTATGATTAATGGATTAGCTGTTTATGGCGGTGATGCATATTCCTTTGGTAAACCAACGCGTATAACAGCATCTGTTTCTCTTGGTAACGGAACATTTATCAACGTAGAAAGAGAATCGGGCTTAAGCGGCAGTTCACATAATAAGGGTGTGCTAATTATTTCCGGATACTTTAAGGAAAAATTTGGACGGAAACTAAATCTTGCCTTTAATGCTAATATTGTATTCGAGCAAGGTTATGGAATGATCGATGGCGATAGTGCTTCAATTACTGAAATATGTGTAATTTCTTCGGCACTTTCTCGTTTACCGATTAAGCAATCAATTGCAATAACGGGCTCAGTTAACCAGAAAGGAGAAATACAACCGATTGGTGGAGTAAATGAAAAAGTGGAAGGGTATTTTGATGTTTGTTCTAAAAGAGGATTAGATGGTTCGCATGGAGTTATTATTCCAATTCAGAATGTAAAAGACCTGATGCTCAAGCAAGAGGTTATTGATGCTGTAAAGGAAAATAAATTTCATATATTTCCCGTTGCAAAGGTAGAAGAAGCAATTGAGATATTATTTAGTGTTGAAGCCGGAACTGCAAATGCACATGGTGATTATCCGGTAGGAACTGTTTTTGGTGAAGTTGAAAAAGAACTCAAAGAGATGAGAAAAACAGCAAAAGGCGAGCATGAGAAGAAACCGCATGCTCATCATCCGGGTGATAAAGATAAGGTAAAACCCGCTCCTAAGAAAAAGAGAATACCGAAACCCACACCTAAAAAGAAACCTGGACCAAAGCCTGTGCCTAATCCTATACCGAAATCCGAAAAGAAGTCGGTGAAAAAACCCGTGCCGAGACCAAATTCAAAATCCGTAAGTAACCGGGATTCTAAAGCTATTCCGGTTTCTAAGACCTCAATTAAATCTAATCGGGAGGCGTCTTCCAAAGCCATTCCGGTTTCTAAAGGAAAGAAGTCTTCTGTCCCTGTTTCTAAAAAAGTTGTAAAAGCTCCGGAGAAAGTGCGAGTCCAGAAACCATCATCGAATCCGCAATCGAAAAATATAAAGGGTAGAAAATAAATGGCTACAATTGCCAAAACTAAAATATTAGCGACTTTAGGACCGGCTACGGACACAAAAGAAAAAATTGAAGCAATGGTTGATGTCGGTTTGGATGCAGTCCGCCTTAATATGTCGCATGGCACTCAAGAGAATTTTGAAAAAATTTTCGAAATTATCCATGAGGTCTGCGTAAGTAAATCTCTTCCTATTGCCACTCTTATCGATCTTCAAGGACCGAAGATTAGAATCGGGAAATTGAAAGAAGAATTTTATTATATCAATTCGGGTGATACGATTGAAATTACATCCGAGGATATTCTCGGAGATAACAAAAGAGTATCTTCTTCATATAAAGAGTTAAGCAAGGATGCTTCGATAGGGGACACTATACTTGTTGATGATGGATTGATAAATCTCGAAGTCATTGAAGTAAAAGATGGTTTTGTTATTTGTAAAATAATCGAAGGGGGAATATTAAAGCCTCGTAAAGGAATGAATCTTCCTTCAATGAAACTTAGTACTCCGTCTCTAACCGAATTGGATATAAGAAATCTTGAATTTTCATTAAAGCATCGTGTGGATTTTGTAGCACTTTCTTTTGTAAGGAAAGCAGACGATATTGTTGAACTTAGAAATTACTTAAATAAATTTGGAAGTAAAGCACAAATAATTGCTAAGATAGAAAAGCGAGAAGCTGTAGATAATTTTGATGAAATATTAAAAGTATCTGATGGAATTATGGTTGCACGCGGTGATTTAGGTGTTGAACTAAAACCGCAGGAAGTACCAATTATTCAAAAAGATATTATTCGAAGATGTAATGCTGCCGGCAAGCTCGTGATAACTGCGACACAGATGTTGGAGAGTATGATTAATAATCCGATTCCTACACGAGCCGAAGCGTCCGATATTGCTAATGCAGTTTGGGATGGGACTGATGTCGTTATGTTAAGTGGAGAAACTTCGATTGGGAAATATCCAGTGGATGCAGTTAGGATAATGAATAATATACTTATCTCTACCGAAGCTGACCCTGCGGATAGAAAAAAAATAAAATATGAAATTCCCGAAGAACCATTAGATAATGTTTTCGATGCATCGGGTAAAGCAATATCAAAAATGGCAGACCAAATAAATGCTGATTTAATAGTAGTCTTTACGCATTTTGGCGGGAAGGCGAGAGTGGTGTGTAAATACCGCCCCTCTTCACCTATATATGTGTTCTCGGATAGCTTTGATACCTTAAGTCAATTAAATCTCATTTGGGGAATTAAATCAAGTTTCATGTTAGACATATCTGACGAAGAAAAAGCAGTGGAAAGTGCGAAACAAATTCTATCAGATAGTCATATTGTAAAAAAAGGTGATTTAGTTTTATTCGCCTCCGGAAGATTAATCGGAGAAAGGAAGAGAAGAAGCTGGCTACGTTTTGAAATAATATGAACGAAAAAACAAAGTATAAAGAAGCGAATTGGTGGCATAAAGATGAATTAGGGAGGATTGTATGCACACTCTGTCCTCGTTACTGCACAATCGGCGAAGGACAGGCGGGCTTTTGCTTTATTAGAGAAAATATTGAAGACAAACTTTATTCCACTGGTTATGGAAGACCCACGGGATTCGGAATCGACCCAATAGAAAAAAAGCCGCTGAATCATTTCTTACCTGGAACAGAGATATTAAGCTTCGGAACAGCAGGGTGTAATCTTGGTTGTAAATTTTGTCAGAATTGGTCAATCAGTAAAGCACGTTATGATTCTGTTAATTCTCTCTATGCCTCACCCGAAGATGTAGTCTCAATTGCGAAAAAAAATAGTTTGCCTTCGATAGCATATACTTATAACGACCCTGTAATATTCGGCGAATATGTAATTGATATCTCTCGATTAGCGCGCGAAGAGGGAATTCGTTCTGTAATGGTATCGGCGGGATATATCGATAAAGAAGCGCGTAAAGATGTTTATAAATACATTGATGCTGCTAATATCGATCTCAAGGCATTCACTGAAGAATTCTATCATAATCTTACCTTTTCTCACTTATCCGATGTTTTAGATACACTCGTTTGGTTAAAAAAAGAAACTGCTGTATGGCTCGAATTAACTACATTATTGATTCCGGGAGAGAATGATAATCCCGAAGAGATAAAAAAAATGTGTAGTTGGATTGTAGAAAATCTTGGTGATGAAGTACCCCTTCATTTTACTGCATTTCATCCTGATTTCAAAATGAAAGACAAAAATAGTACTCCGCATACGACCTTAATTTCTTCAAGAGAAATTGCCCTCTCGGAAGGAATAAAGTTTTGTTATCTTGGAAATGTGCACGATTTAGCAGGGAGTACGACTTATTGTCCCGAATGCGCAATCCCATTAATTGAACGCGATTGGCATAGCGTAAGAAAGAATGATTTATTAATCAATAAATGTCCTAATTGCAGTACAACAATCTCCGGCATATTTAAATAATTCCTTTTAGTTTCTTCGAATTCCATCCTATTCTGATTAAATAGGTATATTTGTATTACTAATAAATAATTGGTCAGTAATGATTCTTCGTAAAATAATTATATTCCTTTTTATTGTTTCTTCAGTCGAAGCGCAGTCTTACCAATATATATTCCCAAAGCCGAATACCGATTATCACCGTAAAGGGAGTAATATTATTTTACGTTTTGGGGAGAAGATAAATAACATTGATAAGATTACTGCCGCTGAAAATTTTATAATTTTAGGAAGTAAAAGCGGACCGCACAAAGTTGATGTAATTATATCTTCTGATGAATATACATTAATTGCAGATCCGGTTGCTGATTTTGTTGAAGGAGAAAAAGTATCAGTTAATTTCTTAGGTGGCGTTCAAACGGATAATGGCACGCCACTCCCTTCGGTAGAACTTAGTTTTACAATCGCAGAAAATGAAATTCCAAAAGAGAGATTTTTACATTATGAATTTAATAGACGTGATTCAATTAACGGAATCTCAGATAATAGTGTTGAATTAAAGTTGAAAAAATCTAACTTCGGCAATGCAAATAAAATTCAATCAATAAATGGAATTGCAGTACCTTCAGATTACCCCGAAGTAAAAATAGAAATAAATAAAAACCCTGCACCTGGGTTTATCTATATGAATAACTGGGGTGGAACACCTTATATAATGATACTTGACCATGACGGCACTCCGGTATTTTATAGAAAGATGCCTTCTCGTGCACGTGATTTTAAGATACAATCAACTGGTGTAATGACTTATAGGCTTGCAGATGGATACGATAAATTTTTTGGTATGGATTCGGGATTTAACGTGATTCGCGAATATACATGTGGTCCCTATGGAACAGATGAACATGAACTGATGCTTCACCCAAATGGTAATGCCTTAATGATTGGTCTTGAATGGCGGACAGTGGATATGAGTAAGCTTGTTCTTAATGGAAAAACCAATGCAACAGTTGTTGGCAATCATGTAGTTGAAGTAGATAAAAACAATAATATTGTTTTTGAATGGAGATGTTGGGATAATTATAAAATTACTGATGCGATTGGGATTGACTTAACTGCAAGTTACATCGATTATATTCACATGAATGCAATAGATATTGATAAGGATGGTAACTTAGTAGCATCCGCACGACATTTAAGCGAAGTAACAAAAATTAATAGAGCTACCGGCGAAACGATCTGGCGGTTTGGCGGACCCGGGAATAAAAATAATCAATTTACTTTCATTAATGATTCTTTCGGTGGATTTACTTGGCAGCATGATATTAGATCAATTGGTAATAACCATTATACAATATTCGATAATGGCAATTTTCATTCACCAAATATTTCGAGAGCAGTGGAATACTTGATTGATGAAGCCAAAAAGACGGCGACATTAGTATGGGAATATAAAGACACCAAAAAATATTATACAAGTTGGATGGGAAATGCTCAGCGTCTGCCAAACGGGAATACATTAATCTGCTGGGCAGATGGATCACTTCCAAAAGTTTCAGAAGTTTCTCCTTCGGGCGAAAAAGTATATCAATTAGATTTTGTGGAAAAATATCATTGCTACCGTGCATTCAAATTTAACTTGATAGGGAAAGCCTCACTCCCATATCTTGTTGCCGAATCATATACAGATAGAGTGCGACTAATTTTTAATAAATTCGGTGATTCCGATGTTATCTCTTATGATATATATGCAGGTAAAGCAATAAATAATTTAACCAAAATTGGCAATACAAAAGAATCCTATTTTGAAACTATGGATTTAGATAATAATACAGATTACTTTTTTGCTGTAAAAGCAGTTTATTCATCCGGAAATGGAAGCGAATTTTCTAATAAAGAAAAACTATTTGTAAGATTAATTCCGGCAGGAGAAAATATGCTGCTAAATGGCGATTTCTCCTCTGGTAAGGATAATTGGATATTCCAAACTTTTGAGCAGGCAAGTGCTAATTTACTAATGACTTCCAATAACGAAGCTTTTCTCAGTATTACAAACGGCGGCGTCAATGATTGGAATGTTGAATTGCTACAAAAAAATATTTCAGTTGTAAAAGGGAAGAAGTATCATTTTCAATATGATGCTGCTGCAGGAGATACGAGAGTTTTTTATCCTCGCATAACAAGAGATGGCGGAGATTATGAAGATTACAGCCATATCGGTGCAGTGGCTCTTGGTAAAACAAAAAAAACATTTACACATATATTTACTATGACTAATGATACTGATTTTAAAGCCCGCTTAATATTTCAATGCGGAGGATATAACCCTTCAATTCTTATTGATAACGTAATATTTAATGAAGATAATTTTGCAGATGTCGAAAATCCAAATGATATATTACCTGTTCACTTTGGTTTAATCGGAAACTATCCGAATCCATTTAACCCTAATACTATTATAAAATATTCACTTCCAGCCGAGGGTATTGTTCGTCTTTCAGTATATAATTTATTAGGTGAAAGAATTTCATGGGAATTATTCGAACACTCGTCTGGAGGTGTATATGAATATAATTTCAATGGAGTAAATTTATCATCCGGAATTTACATTGTAACAATTGAAAAGCTTTCGGGTAATTTTGAGAATAAAGGTTTATCAAAACTGAAAATGATATTGATAAAATAAATACAGGAATTAATGATGAAAAGAATTTTTACTATTTTATTTTTTATACTGATTGCAGGAGCGAACGTATTGTCCCAATCGGTAATAGGATACAAATACATATCTCCCATTCCCGAATCAAAATTTAATTCGAGAGAAGAAACAATAATTTTTAGAGACGGGAATAATATTAATCCCGCTTCGCTGAGCAGTGCAAGGATTAAAGTATATTCAGATAACCGAAAATATGAAGGTACTTTTATTTTATCGACCGATAGAAAGACCGTTATATTCGATCCAAAAGATAAATTTGCTCCCTCTGAAATTATTTCGGTTATGTATCTTGGAGGAATTAAAAATACACTTGGAAAAGAATTAAAACCATTTAAGTATAGTTTTCAAGTTACTTCCTTAGAACAACCAGTATTAATGCAAAAACTTGCAGGAAGAGATTACGATGATGAAAATGAATTTTCTGATAGACCCGAATTGAGCTATAAATCAAAAAATAACAAGAGTACAAAAAGCATAGTGGATGTTCCTGCTGATTTCCCACAAATAACGATGAACGTTAATGATAGTAAAGCTTTCGATGGTGCTACCTTCCTTACTATATCGACAGCTGCTGCGAATATTGGATACTATTATATGATTCTTGATAATAATGGCAATCCAATATTTTATGATAAATCCGAAGAAGGATCAGAAAATTTTCATCTACTCCCGAATGGAAATAGTGTAATTACCGAAGAGCTTACGCTTCATGGTTGGGCGGGTGGTAGTGAATCGAATTATTTAATTTTAGATTCTAATTTTACTCATATCGATACATATCAGATGAAAAATGGATATATGGCTGATTCTCATGAGTTTCTAATGCTCCCTAATGGACATGTAATAATGAACTGTTACGATTTGCAACCGGTTGATTTAAGCAATGATGTAGAAGGTGGAAAACCAAACGCAATGATTGCGGGCTCGGTAATGCAAGAGCTTGATAATGATAAAAATGTTGTTTTTCAATGGAGAAGCTGGGATCATTTTAATTATCTCGATACTTATTTTAATACTACTCTCGCCGCTTTCGACCCAATTCATATTAATTCAATTGAACTTACCATCGATGGAAATCTTCTTATATCTTCAAGAAACTTAAACGAAATAACTAAAATTAATAGGCAGACTGGTGAAATTATCTGGCGGCTCGGAGGTAAAAATAATCAATTTACTTTTATCGGTGAAGACGAAACAAATAAACCACTCTATTTTTCTAGGACTCATGATGTTCGCCAGCTCCCGAATGGGAATATAACTGCATTTGATAATGGAGCGGATAGGAAATCAGCAAAATTTTCACGAGTCGTAGAATATAAAATAGATGAAGCAAATAAAACAGCCGAATTGGTTTTTGAATATCGTCATACTCCTGATATTTACTCGCAGTTCCAGGGAAGTTTTAGACATCTTCCAAATGGAAATATGTTTATCGGATGGGGAAGCGCTTCGGGTGGAGGAAGTCCCGCCTATTCTGAAATTACTCCGGATAAAAATGTAGTTTCTGAAATGAGTTGGCTTCCATCAGGATTAATAAGTTATCGCGCACTAAAATATCCGAAACAATTCTTAAAGCCACAGGCAAATGTTAGTCAATATGAAATTGCTTTAAATAATACTTACGTATTTAATGAAGCAGGCGATAGCACATTCGTTACTTTGAACATTAAAAATATTTCGGCAGAAGGGTATAATAAAATAAATATACAGAAATTTAATTTAGCACCTTTTAATCCACAGTTTTTAGGAAATTCTCCTTTAGTTTATCAATATCGATTTTATATTACTAATTCAGCAATTAATTCAATAACTACAGAATTAATAATTGATTTGAAAAAGTTTAATCGAATTGCTGACCCTTCAAAAGTGATAGTATATCATAGAGAAAACTTAGGGCAGGGGTTATTTCTACCTTTAGTTACTACATATAATTCTTTTACTGGGGAGCTAAAAGCAACTATGAATAAATTCGGAGAATTTATTTTAGCTTTTCCCGTTAGCATCGGTTTAGTTGCTCAGCCTGAAATTATTTATCCCTTAAATAATGGGAATGTTAATCAGACTTTACCTGTAACTTTAAAATGGAATAGTGATGGTGAAGTTGCTGCTTATAATTTACAGGTTTCCATGAAAGAAGATTTTTCAGAACTCTTGGTTAATGAAGAGAACATAAATGAAAGCAAATACTATATACCTTCCCTTAAGGATTTACAAAAATATTATTGGAGAGTAAAGGCAATTAATGACTCAGGTGAAAGTGAGTGGACAAACGCAAGCTTCTCAACCGTGGCTCCATATATAAAAATATTGGAACCGAATGGTGGAGAGACTTTTACTTATGGAGAAAAAATTTATATCAAATGGAACGATAATATTAATGAAGCTGTGAAAATACTTTTGTATAGAGAAGATCATGTTCACATGTTAGTTGTTGATTCCACTTCAAGCGATAGAGCTTATCAATGGGAGATAGGAAGAAATGGGTGGGTTTCAGGTGGGAGCAAATATCGAATAGTTGTTCAAAGTAGATTTAGTAATAGTATTGCTGATACGAGTGATGCAATGTTTACGGTATTTAATCCATTTATGGATATTAAAAAGGATGAACTCCCACAGGAATATGCGATTGCTCAAAACTATCCTAATCCATTTAATCCTACTACCACTATTGATTATGAATTACCTAAGGCATCTTATGTTACAATAAGTGTATATAATATTTTGGGAAAAGAAATTGCTACATTAGTGGAAGGAGAGAAGAGTGCAGGTTATTATCAAGTTACTTGGAATGCTGAAAATCTTCCGAGCGGAATTTATTTCTATACTTTCAAAGCGGGAAATAAAATAGCTACTAAAAAAATGATATTAGTGAAGTAAAAATAAACATATAGAAAGTAAATCTGTAGTCGATATTGTTGTAATAAAAAAACCTGTGTAAGTTATTTGCACAGGTTTTAATTTTTGAGACTGTATTTTATTATGCTCAAAAAATTACGATAGTAATTCCTTCGTTTTTATTATTGTAATCAGAATCATTTTTTAGGAATGGATTCTTTCTTGTAAAAAGTTCTGATTCCGTATAGATTGAACCGAACTTTTCGCCTGGTATAAACCCCTTAATGTATTTATCCCTTTTCATGTTTGAGAGAGATGAATGAATCCCAATTTTAATAGCTCCCCCCTTACCTGTCGAACCATAACCATGAATTAATTTGACTGCTATTAATTTTCTATGTTTTGAAGTATCGAGTTTTAGTTTTAGCTTTTGTCGAGCTTCTTCGACTGTCGGCATCCCTGCTTTCAGATTTATTGTTTCAAGATAACTTATTTTATCTGCATTCTTGCGGCGGGATAAATTCCCGCCACAGAATGGACATGATGCCATGGCCTTTTCAATCTCATTCCCGCATATATCGCAAGTAAGCATAATTAGCGTAACTTTAATATCGGTTTTAATATTTCTGTTTTCAATTCATTTATATTGTTTATTGTAATATGTTTAATGTCATTGTTACCAATTGTTTTTTCAATCATTTGTGGATTGGTATTAAAATAAGATATTAAAATAAGTTTCGTATATCGATCAAAGTATTCATTTTTGATTGCAGCTAACTGTCCAATTGCTTCCTGTTTAATACTCCCCGATTTACATTCAATTGCATAAGGTATTGTGCCCTTAATTCCAAAAATATCAATTTGATTTTTTACCTCTGTCTTGAATTTGTAGTTTTTCCATGCAATCTGAACGTTAATATATAGCTTATCAAATATATTTAGTTCTTTTATTCGTTGATAACAGTAATATTCAAACCAATCGCCTCTCAAAAATTGAATAATATTAATATCTTCGTTGTTTATTGTAATAGAATTATTTTTATTCTTAAGCGTCAAACTAACTTTATTATTATTAAAAAGAATAATCAGATTTGATCTGAAAAAATTAATTAGTTTATTTTTATCATATTTTGCCGCAAAATTTAATATACTGCTTGACAAAGATTTAAAATTATCTTTTAAAAATTCATATAATGTTTTATAATTATCATTAATCAAAATTAAATCAGGATCTGTTTTACTTTTAATTTTATGTCCATGCAAAGAAAAAATATCATCAATATCAATTAGTGAGTTTATTGTATTTGATTTAACAGGAAAATGATTTTGAAATTCCAAAATCTCATAGTTTTCTGAATTTATATAAATGCGTTTCAGGTTAAATTCTGAAAATAGATTATAAGCCGCAGTTGACATTATTTTCGTGCCATTTGTAAAATTTAAGCATATTTCAGTATCAGAGTTTAAATAAAGTTTTAGTGCTTCACTTATTTTATTATAAATATTACTATAATCAAACGCATCAATCTCTACTTGTTTATAACTCTGATTTAATGTATTAGTAATCTGATTCAATTCTTTTACTGATTGTTTTGTATAGAAATAGACAACTTCATCTGGATTTATATAATCATGCGCCGTAATGTTTGGTATTACTTGTCCGCTTACTAACTGAAAAAGTACCTTCATTGATTAATTTCCATTTTATATTTACCAAGTCCGAAGACTGTATTTTTGCCAATACTAATTTTCTCGCCAGCTTTTAACAAAGATATAAATGGTGCCAAATCACCCGAAAAAGAAATACTTCCCATAAATCCGCCAAGTTCTACTTTTTTATTTTGACGAGATGAATAACGCTCCATTTCATGAAAATATAGGTTATTACTTTTTATATTAATCCCCGATACATCAATAGGAGAGGGATAATCATCATCATTACCATTACAATACAGCCTTGAAATAGTAAAATAGCGTCTAAGTAATGCGTTATAAATCAATTCGAAATTTATACTCGATGCATGGGTAAGAACTTTGCCGGCTTTCTGAAATCTGGCAGGTGTTATAAACTCTAATGTAATTCCAGAAACGTTATTTTCATCAGAAGTCATATCAATTGATTTAATTATGAAATTTTTTTTGATTGGAGAGGAGGTATTGTCAAATAATATTAGTGAATGATCCGAATCAATACTATTAGTAACTTTTATCAGTTTATATTTTCTTCTATCAACACCTATACCATCATTTCCCATCGCAGCGAATGTCTTAATAAAATGAGGTAAAAGAGGAATAAAATTTCCATATAGAGTAAGTCCTACATTTAAAATATCTCCCTTGTTGTATTCTCGACGCTGTTCAAGTGGTGGGTGAAGTGTAAATGGGTGGGATAATTTTTTTACACCTTTCAAAAACCATAGATTGTTTTTGGGAATTTCAGTTTCAAAAACCAAGAAATAGGCACACATCTGATGAAGGTCGCATCCCTCACAAGACTTTTCTTTAGTTACACAAACAGCTTTTCTAAATGCCCAACCAAATGCACCACGAAACATCGATCCTTTATATGGTGGAAGTTTTGCATATTCTAAAAACTCAATAGTAAAATTAAATTGCGAGTAAGTAATATATGGAATATTCATTTTCGTACCTGATTCCCGGTCATTGAATTATTTAATATGCTTTAAAAATTGTCTTTTTTATAAAAGACAAATCAAACAAATTTTGTAACTAAATATATTTTCTAAATCTCACGAATTTAAAGGTGCTAATCTTTTTACCTCTGTCATTAATATAAACATCGCGCATTGTTGTTGAAGCTACTACTTCCACATTAGATTCTCTCAAAGCTTTAGCTAAAATATAAACAAATGTAAGTTCACCCATTAAATGAACAGCGCAATTTTGAGAGTTATACTTAATCAATAGATCAATTATTTCGTAATAATATTCTCCTGCTAATTCAGAAACATCTTTTTCATCAACAGTAGGATCAATAAATGGAAAGCCAATATCTTTAATGCAGCTATATTGACGGAGTGCCTCGTCATACTGTTCGGGCATCCAATTATTTGAGGGATGATTCGATAAATTTATTAGCATTTATGAACTCCAATGAATTTAGTTTTATCCATAAAAATATAGAGAAATAATTTCACAAATTTTCCGGAAGTAAAAAAAATATTTTTCGTCTCGAAATAAATGCATAAAAAAAGCCGGGCAATTATACCCGGCTGTAATATACTTGTTTATTCAAAGTTAGGTTTATTGAAATAGCTCTATTGAACTCCGTAATTTTCAGCATTCAATTGAAATTACATCAATTCAGTTCTGCCTTCATTATGCAAAAAGTTCTTAGAACGAAGCAAGTGAAGCTAATCCGAAAATTTTATTTCAGCTCACTTACTATTTTGCCGCCGCCCATTGATGCAGGCATACTTATTTCAGATTTCAGTGTCTGTCTCTGATCAGTGTCAGAAATCCAATATAAATCTTCACTCGTACCGCCGAGTTCCATTACGGATACTTTGAATGCTTTATATTTTGTTCCTGCTATTGTTACTTCTTCAATTGCTTTTACTTCGGCATTAACTAATTTTACACTTTGTCCATTAGCATCAAAATAACGCAAATGAGTTTTATAACTTTCTGCCAGAGGTAGTGAAGCGAGAGCTAGTTCAAAATTAGTTCCATCTGATAAAGTTGGTGCATCGAAATCCTTTGCAACATCAGATTTACCAGCCATACCCATCATAAACCCTTTTACACCTTTTGCAGTATAATCAAGTTTTACGGCTTCCATACCCATTTGTTCAGTCGAACGGCTTATAGGCAAAAGAGTTGCGGCATCAATTACATATTTATCCGTCATACTTCCCATCGGAGTATTGGCTACATCAGTTACCATTAAATTACCGGCATCGATTTTAACTTCACGAACAAAATCGAAATCGATATTCTGACCCATCATCGAAAGAGAAGATTTATAATTCATTTTTCCTGTTTTTATTTTTGCAGAATTAAATTCAGGAAGGTCTCCTGATTTTGCTTTCTCTTCTGCTCCTTTATCAACTTCGGGTAGCTTCACATCTTTAATATCAACTGTCAATTCAGCAAGACGAGATTTAATCTCCGGCTTAATATCTTCTTGAAATCTTCCGCCATCAATATTTTTTGCAAGAAATCTTTCTATGCGTGCGAACATTGCAAGACGATTCAATTTACCTGCATATCCGTGTCCTTCATCTTTTGCAAGGAGATATTCCACGTTACGATTTAAATCGCGCAATGTAGCTACTATCTGATCTGATTCAGCTTGTTTAACTCTTGGATCATTTGCACCTTGAATTACAAGCAAAGGCACTTTGATGTTTTTTGCAGAATTAAGAGGTGATTGTTTTTCTAGCATCGCTCTTTCTTCTGGAATATTTGGATTGCCCACTCTTACGTGGAATTGTTTTACCATCGGTTCCCAATAAGCAGGAATTGAATTTAATAATGTTATTATATTCGATGGTCCTACGATAGAAACACCGGCAGCATATAAATCAGGTGTAAAGGCAACACCTGCTAAAGTAGCATAACCGCCATACGACCCACCCATAATTACAACTTCTTTAGGATTAGCGATTCCTTTATCTACAAGATATTTTACGCCATCGGTCAAATCGTGCTGCATGGAACCTGTTCCCCATTGCTTGTTTCCAAGATTAAGGAATTTTTTACCGTATCCGGTAGAGCCCCTAAAATTAGGCGAAAGAACCGCATACCCTCTATTAGCAAGAAATTGTGCTAATGAATTATATCCAAAATAATCACGTGCCCATGGACCGCCATGAGGAAGAATTATTGTAGGAAGATTTTTTGCATCCAGCCCCTTTGGTACAACTAAATAAGCAGGAATTTCTACACCATCTCTCGCTGTATATCTAACCGGCTCCATTGGAGCAAGGTGTTCTGTTGGTAAATCTGGTCGTGATTTATAAAGTAATTCCGCTTTGTTTGCTTTTCTGTCATATAAATATACTGAACCGGGATCAACATCGCTTGCAACGGCTACAGTAAGTAATTGCTCGTCATCTGTCATGGATGTTAGAGAAATTTCGCCATCAGGCAATAATTTTTTTAGGTCAGCAAATAATTTTTCGTAAGATTTATCTTTCCAATAGTAACGAGTTCTATCGCCTGTATAAGTTGTACCTACGAATTCATGTGTTATATCAGAAAACACAGCTCCGCCGAGATCGACTTGTTTTTCAGGATCGGATTCTATCACTTCAATCTTACCCGTAGCTAAATCAATTAATTCAAGACGCGCTAAATCAACATCAGCACCTTTATTAACGTTCAAATAAAGCTTTTTATTATCCGGTGTAAATCCTTCTACACCGAGAGATTCTTCATTATTAACGGTTAGTAAAGGAACTAATTCTTTACCATTAATTTTAAGAAGTTCTGTACCCCCATCAGAGGTTTGTCTGATAGCAAGACTAATATTTCCCTGCCAATCAGGAATAAATCCTGCTAACTTATCTTCATTTTTTAGAAGTAAGGTTCTTTCACCTGTTGTTAGATTTAGTTTATAAACGTCATGATACTGAGGATCGCGATCATTTAATCCAATTAAAATCTCATTTGGAGTTTCTTTTGGGACGGACATAATATAGACTCTTACTTTTTCGAGAGGTGTAAGGTCTTTTGCTTTAGGTACTCCTGTTGCGCTTTCGGGTACTGATTTAGGATCAACTGCATAAACTCTAAAATTTTCGTCTCCTCCCTGATCCTGTGAATAAAGAATATATTTGCTATCGCGGCTCCAGAAATAACTCGTTACCGGGCGTTTGGTGTCTGCTGTCATTGGACGAGCATTCTCAAATGGTTCGCTTATTGATTTAACCCATATATTCATAACATCTTTATATGGTTTGCGGAATGCAATAAACTCGCCATTGGGGGATAATTGTCCACCGGATAATTGTGGATCGCCAAAAAATAGTTCGATATCAATTATTGGTGGCAATTTTTGTGCTTGTGACATTACTACTCCTGTAAATAAAAACAAAAACATTAGAATAGAATAGATGAGCTTTTTTTTCATATCTGTTCCCTCTGTTATTAAATAGTTTAATTTGTGTTTGAATCCCTCATACAAAGATAGAAGTTTGCATAGAAACATATTCACATAAATAGAACAAATCAAACGATAAATTAGTTCTAATATTGAAGTTACTAAATAAAATGGGTTTATTTGTGAATTGAATAAAATAAGATAAAAAATGGCACAAAAAATATTATGTATCGGTGAAATATTATGGGATTCGCTCCCGAATGGACTGTTTTTAGGAGGTGCACCTTTTAATGTAGCTTGCCATCTTCATCGTCTTAAGTGCGATGTCTCGGTTGTTACTCGAGTGGGAAATGATGTTCTCGGAAGAATTATAAATAACCGTGTAAATGAAAAGGGGATTTCGACTGATCATTTTCAAGTGGATAATTTATTTAGTACAGGATTAGTGAATGTTACGCTCGATAAAGAGGGGAATGCATTTTACGAAATAGTTGCCCCTGCGGCTTGGGATTATATTGAAGCTGATGATCTGCTTATGAAGACCGCCGAAAAAGCAGATATTATAGTATTCGGCAGCTTAGCTCAAAGGAATAAGAAATCGAAAGAAACGATTCAAAAAATTCTTGATCTCAATAAAATAAATATTTTCGATGTTAATCTGCGTCCACCTTACGATAATCATGATATAATAAGCGATACACTTTACAAAACAAAAATATGCAAGCTCAATGATCTTGAGATATTAAAATTAGCAGAATGGTATGGATTTGAAAGTGATCTTCATGAAGCTGCTATCGGAATTAGAGAGAAGTTTGGCTGTGAGATAGTCTGTGTAACACGTGGCTCACATGGTGCTTCGTTATTACGTAATAATGAATGGGTAGAAGATCCCGGATTTAAGGTAACCGTTAGAGATACAGTCGGAGCAGGGGATTCATTCCTTGCCGCATTAATAAAAGGATTCTTGCAGGATAAATCAAATGAGGAATTGCTCGAAGATGCTAATTTACTCGGAGCGTATGTGGTTACGAAGGATGGACCTACGCCGATACTTAATTTCGACCGAATAGAAAAAATCAGAAAAGAGAGAAAAGAGAAAAAGTAATCTCTTATATAATAAGATTAAAAGGGAAAGTCGAAAGTTTAAGTCAACTTAGAAAAATAAGAATACAATTCTAAGTATGGTTTTATAATAAAAAAATTTTTTAATACTATCTATTCGGGTGAGCAGTATTTAAATTAATTGCAAAAATAGCCGCCCCTTTCGAGGCGGCAGTTATTCTTAATATAAACTATTTATTTACTTTAGTAGAGTCATCTTTTTTACTGCACGATAATTGCCTGCTTCAAGTGTATAGATATACATTCCGCTTGGAAGCTTACTACCATTAAATTTTATACCATAATATCCCGCTTCTTTTCTTTCATTTACAAGTTCAGACATCTCTTTACCCAAAATATCAAAGACTTTTATTATAACATTGCCCGATTTTAGAAGCCGATAATTAATTGTTGCTTCGGGATTGAAGGGATTAGGATAATTTTACATTTATAACGTCTGAGTAAATGTCTTCCCTTGATCCGAAACCGCTTCTACTACAATATTTTGCACTGCCGTATCGAGCTTAAACTCATACATGTGATAATTAATATATGAATCTACCCATTTATGTTTTTTGGGAAGTTCCGGTCCATCAAAAAGTGATTGACTTAGCGGGTCTTTATCTAAAATCTGTGTCATCTCACCCTTCTTCTCGCCATCTGCATAGAGATAAATTTTCCAATCTTTATTCGCACCCCATACATTTGCTAAAACTCGTTTCTTATCTGTATTGAGTTCATTAAAAATTCGTATCTGATAATCAAATGGCTTTTTAGTGGCTTTATATTGCCATGTAAGTTTATCGCCATCAACCGAATAAACCATATAACCATTGGGAGTTCCATCGCCGCAGATATCGGCAGTCCACCAAGCGCCGCATACAGCACCGCAGACATGGATTTCCGTTCCTCCGTCATTAATGAATTCCATTTCGTGCATATGTCCGGTGATGATGTAGGATTTATATCCCTCCAATAATTGATATAATCCTTCTCGGTTCATCAGTGCCGTGCTCACTCCCGGTTTGGATTCACCTAATCTCACATACTCGGTATTAAATGGAGGAATATGAGTAAAAAGAATAACCGTTTTTCCTTTAGGAATATAGCTTAAATCATTCTTTAGCCAATCCATTTGGTCTTTTTCTAAGTATCCGATATAACCCGAACCATGATAGAACACATCATCCAATACTACATAGTGAACCTCTCCTTTATTGAAGGAGTAATAGCGCGGTGCCATTTGGTTTTGAAATGTCGCTGAAGATCCCTCATCAGATTGCGATTTCTTATCCGTATCGTGATTGCCAGGTACAGCAAAAAAGGGTGTTTTAGCGATTGAATAATATTGTTTGAACTGATCATATAATTCTAAATGATCATAAACAATATCACCGCACCCGACAGAGAATATATTAGTTAATTTTTCTTCATTTATAAAGTTCTTTATATCATAAACGGTTTCGCTATAAAACCGCATCATATCACTATTATCTAAAACTTGCGGATCTGCTAATAGAAGAAAATTATGCTTTTTATCGTCTCCATCTTCAGGGATTACTCTGAATTCCACATAGGGTTCTTTCTCATCAATCTTACTTATTGGAAAAGAAAATTCAGGTATATAATTACTAAAGACCGGAATTTTTTGTCCAGCAGGAATAGACATAAATAAATATTCTCGCCTTGTATCAGTAAGCAGAGAATAGGTGCCGTCCTTTTCTGTAGTAGTGCAATTTAATCCATCGGAGATTACTACATCATGGAGAGGATAGCCAACCGAAGTTACTCTACCCTTGACAAGAATTGTTTTTAAGCCGGCACCATTTTGTGCTAATGGATTAAGTGGTTTTCCTTTTTTGGCTTTCTTTGGCTTGTTTTGAAGATCGGTAAGCGGTCTTGCGAGTAATGTATCTGAAGCCGCTATACCTGCAGCAGCCATTACTGATGTCCTAATAAAATTCCTTCTATCAAACATTTTCTTAATCCATTATTAGTTAATAAATTATAACATTCTCTCTAAATCAAACCAATATAAAATTTCTCTCTAAAACGATATGCCTATTGAAACTCGCCCTCGTTATTTCGAAGAATAATCTATCTAATTATTACCAATTAAATTTGCTTAAATAAATTTGCCATTTCGATTGCAGAAAGTGCCGCATCCCAACCTTTGTTTCCACCTTTTGTGCCAGCTCTTTCAATTGCCTGCTCGATAGAATCAGTAGTTAAAACTCCAAAAATAATCGGCATATCGGTTTCTAAAGCTACGTGAGCAACACCTTTAGAAACTTCATTTGCTACATAATCAAAATGGGGAGTGCCGCCTCGAATTACTGCCCCAACACATATAATTGCATCATATTTTTCCGATTGTGCCAATCTTTTTGCCACTAATGGAATCTCGTATGAACCGGGGACCCATGCAACTTCAATATCATCTGGATCGCATTCGTGTCTTTCGAGACAATCGAGCGAACCACTTAGCAGGCGGCTCGAAATCATTTCATTAAATCGGCTTACTACAATCGCAAATTTTAATCCTTTGGCTGATAAAACGCCTTCATATACTTTAGCCATTATTTACCTCTATTAGATTTATAAAATGTCCTAATTTGTCTCTCTTCGTAGAGAGATATTTTTTGTTTGAATCCGATGCTGGAATCTCTATCGATACACGCTCTACTATTTCAAGTCCGTGCCCGCTAAGCCCTTTAATTTTGCGCGGATTATTTGTAATAAGCCGCATCTTTTTTACCCCTAAGTCTTTAAGAATTTGTGCACCAATTCCATAATCTCGCAAATCAGCCTTAAATCCAAGTGCCTCGTTCGCTTCTACTGTATCGTGCCCTTTCTCTTGAAGCGAATAAGCAAGAAGTTTATTAACGATTCCGATGCCTCTTCCTTCCTGCCTCATATAAAGTAAAATACCTGTTCCTTCTTTTTCGATCATCATAAGAGAATTATCAAGCTGTTCGCCGCAATCGCATCTCCTTGATCCGAATACATCGCCCGTTAAGCATTCCGAATGAACCCTCACAAGTATCGGTTTATCAGGAGTGATCTCTCCTTTTACTAATGCCATATTGTTTTCTAATGGATTAAGGAGATTATCATAAAGATGTAGTTTGAAATCACCATGTTTTGTGGGGAGATCAATCACTACTCTTTTCTTTACCAATTTCTCTTTCGTACTGCGAAAATTAATTAAATCGGCAATAGTAATGAGTTTAAGATTATGCTTGAGAGCGAACTCATATAATGCAGGTACTCGTGCCATTGTTCCATCATGGTCTAAAATTTCACAAAGAACTCCTGCGGGGTTTAGACCGGCAAGTCGCGCTAAATCGATTGTTGCCTCCGTATGTCCGGCTCGCTTTAAAACGCCCCCTTCCTTTGCAACTAAAGGAAAGATATGTCCCGGTTTTGCAAAGTCATCCGGTTGCACTTTTTCATCGATTGCTTTTAATATCGTAGTGGCTCTATCGAAAGCAGATACTCCGGTTGTAGTTCCAAATTTATAATCGATCGATTCAGTAAACGGTGTTGTATGGAGAGATGTATTATCTTGCACCATATTTTCAAGATTTAATTCTTTTGCCCGTTCTTCTGTAATGGCAAGGCAGAGAATGCCCCTTGCTTCGCGTGTAATGAAATTAACGATTTCAGGAGTTACTTTTTCTGCGGCAATTATTATATCCCCTTCGTTTTCTCTATCAGGATCATCCACTACTACTACCATCTTACCGTTTTTTATATCTTCGATAGCTTCTTCAATTGTATTAAAAATTATTTCCATCTAATAACCTAATTCCCTTAATCTCTCTTCTGTTAATTGAAGAGGTTTTTTCGTGCCCCTAATTAAAAAATTTTCTACGTATTTTGATATAATATCGATCTCGATATTAACATTTTCTCCAACCTTTTTATAGTGCAAATTGGTATGCAGCCATGTAAATGGAATTACGGAAATTGTTACTATATCGTTCTTCTTCTCTGCAATTGTTAGACTAATTCCATCGATAGCGATAGAACCTTCGGAAATAAAATAATGTGATATGTCCGTAGGCAGTTTTATTTCTATAAACCAATTTTCGCCGTTATTAACAATTTTATGAATTGATCCGATTCCGTTTACGTGTCCCTGAACTATATGCCCACCAAGTCGGTCAGATAATTTCATTGCTCTTTCGAGATTGACTTTTGATTTCGGGAGGATATGCGAGAAAGTACTTTTTTCTAAAGTTGTGCCAACTGCTTCCACAGTAAATTCTTTACCAGAAATTTCTATCACGGTAAGGCAAACACCATTAACGCATACGGAATCCATTACTTTTAAGTCATCAAAAATTTCGGGACTGGATATTTTGATTTTTTTTCCGCCTGAAATATTTTGAAATGATTGAATCTCTCCTATCTGTTCTATTAATCCTGTGAACATACTTTCCTAATTAAAAAAATATTATATCAACATCTAAGATATGAAAAATGGACTAAAATTTTCGGTAAACTAACTTAATATCCTCACCCAACCGCTCGGATGTTATTAGTTTAAGTTTGTGTGTTTTTTCTGAGATAAAAGAGGGAAGTCCAGCGCCTAATATTTTAGGGGCGATTAATAAAATTAATTCGTCATACATTTCTGAATCGATAAATTGAGAGAATATATTCGATCCCCCTTCGATTAATAATGAAGTAATTTTCTCTCTTCCCAAATTTTTTAGTATGGAGGAGATATCTGTTTCACCTTGAATAACCTTAACCACTGGCGGTAATGAAGCAGAATTTGTATATACCCACGTTGGTTGTTTGTCAGAGGATGTAATAACAAAAGAATCACGCGGAATTGAAAAATTCATATCTAAAATTATGCGAATTGGGTTTCTACCTTTAACACTTCTTACATTAAGCTGTGGATTATCTATTTTAATTGTATTCGCTCCGACCAGAACAGCATCATATTTACTTCGGAGAGAATGAACATATTCCCTCGATTCTTCCCCAGTTATAGACGTCTTTGAATTATTAACTGCAATTATTCCATCTATCGATTGAGCAATTTTAATGGTAACATACGGCAGCTGTTGTGTGATATACTTAAAGAAAAATTTGTTGAGTTCCGCCCCTTCGTTTTCCCTAATACCGGTAATTACTTCAACGCCCGCATCTCGTAAAATCTTAACTCCATTGCTACTGACTTTCGGATTAGGATCGAGATTACTAATTACAACTTTTTTGATTCCCGATTTTACAATTAATGGAGCGCAGGGAGGGGTTTGTTTATCGGTATGTGAGCATGGTTCAAGATTGCAATAAAGAGTTGTACCCTCTACACTTTCCTTTGCATTCTTAATTGCATTTGCTTCCGCGTGAGGGCAACCATATTTTTCGTGGTAACCGGTAGAAATAATTTTATCATCTTTTACAATTACCGCTCCAACTAATGGATTCGGGCTAACATAACCCGCTCCCAAATTAGCCAGCCGAAAACACTCCTTAATATATTTTTCGTAAATAATATTCATCTAAAGTATTTTTAAAATTCCGAGAGTTATGTCGTCGCTTTGTTCTGCATCAGCTCTGTAATTCTTTAGAGTTTCAAAAAGTTGTGTCGAAATTTCATCCGGTATCTGATTGTATTTTTCTAATAAAAAATTCTCAAAATTTTCTTCACCAAATTCATTCTCGTCAATATCCATAGCTTCTGTAACTCCATCAGTATAGAAAACAATTAAATCATCAGGATTAAGTAAGTCTGTTTCCGAAATGTAAGGTGCATCTAAAACACCAAGCATGAACCCACCCCTTTCTAATTTTTTCATTCCGTTTTTATTTATTATCATCGTGGGATTATGTCCGGCATTTATACTTTCCAACGTTTTTAATTTATGATCAATTAGCCCCAGCCAAGCTGTGGCATATTTATCAGATGTAGTGCAAGTAATTAAAAATTTATTAAATGCTGTTGTGAAATCGATTAAATTAAAATCAGTCGATTTTAGAAGTGCATAAGAATTAATAAATGAATAAAGTACAGGAACGATTAGAGCAGCGGGAATGCTTTTGCCGGCGACATCTCCAATAAAAATAAGCGTTTTATCAGGAGTTATTTTTAATATATTGAAATAATCGCCACCTACTTCTTTAGCAGGAATTAATTTTATGGATATATCAATATCATTAAATAAAGGAAGTTTTTCTTGAAGATATTTTTCTTGTATATGACGTGCAGTATCTAATTCATATTGCATCTGCTTGTTTTTTATTTCAATTTCTATTAATCGTGCATTCTCAATCGAGACGGCACATTGTGAAGCAAGGGCATTAAATAAATTCATATCTTCTTTGTCATAAGGAAGATCATCTTTTTTATTCATAACCTGAATTACGCCTACAAGAGAATCATCCTTTAGCATTGGGCAGCAGATCATGTTGTGCGTTCTAAATCCGGTTATTTTATCATAATCCTGATTAAATCGTTCATCGGAATAGCAGTCATTTATAATAAAAGGCTCCAAAGTTTTGGCGCAAGTACCTGCCAGCCCTTTACCCATTTCGAGAGAGTTAGAAACTAACTCATTTGTATGATCTCCATGAACTGTATGGAAATGTAATTTGTTGTCGCTTTTATGATATAATAATAGAGAGGCAGCTTCACTATTTAATAGCTCTTGACTCGCAATTATTATTTCATCAAGTAATTCGTTGAGGGGTTTACGCTCTGTAATTTTTAAAGAGATTGATTCAAAGAATTTAAGACGCTCAAAAATCTTTAAATATGCGGCATTTTCGCTGTTTAATAGATTTGCTTCCGACATTTTTTTCTTTCTTTTTATGTTACAATTTCTTTTGGCATCGTTATAGTTTCATAATAACGAGTAACCGAAATATCTTTTATGAGAGTAATAGCTCTATTAATTTCTTCCAAAGTGCTATACAGTCCGGAAACTGAAAGTCTAATATTGTCCGGTTTCCTAAAGTCGGGTATTACTTTTAAATCATTTTTTATTCCCATTGTCATAGTTTTGCTAATACGATAGGCTTCGGGATGAACCAATGAAACATGGCTTCCTCTAATCTCTGAATCAAGTGGAGAACCAATCGAAAATCCCAAAGGAACTAAAATATTATTAATAAGGAAGATAGCATATTCTGTAAGGAGTCTATTTTTTTCTCTGATATTTGAAATCCCTGCTTTTAACGTAATATCAAGTCCGGGTTCAATTGCTGATAGTGAAATAACGGGAGGAGTACCTACTAAAAATTTATTTATCCCATATGCAGGTTTATATTCCGAATTGAATGCAAATGGTTCTTGATCTCCGAACCAACCCCAAATGGGGGGTTCTAATTTATTAATTAAATCTTCTCTCACATATAAATATGCGGGGGAACCTGGTCCGCCATTTAAGTATTTATAGGTACATCCTACGGCTAAATCAGCATTTGTCTCATTAAGATTTATTTCAACTGCTCCGGCTGAATGACTAAGATCCCATAACACTAATGCCCCTTTGGAATGAGCCATCTCGTTTATTTTTTGCATATCATAAACAAATCCGCTTTTGAATGCAGTGTGCGACAATACAACTAATGCAGTATCATTATCAATTAATTTTTCTAATTCAGAATTAGCAATTGTAATTCCATCTTGGCTTTGGGCTAATTCCAATTTATGTTTGTCGCCTAACTCATTTATAATTCCTTGAATCACATATAAGTCAGAAGGGAAATTGAAAACATCACTAATGATTTTGGTTTTCCCGGCTTGCAGTTTTAGGGCTGCCCGGACGAGTTTGTATAAATTTATAGATGTGGAATCTGCGATAATTACTTCTTCATTCTTTGCGCCTATAATTTTTGCTAATTTATTGCCTATTCTATATGGTTTATCGTACCATGTTCTATTCCAACTGCCGATTAAATCATTTCCCCATTCTTTACTAATTACGTTATCCAAAAATGGAACAGTTCTATTAGGCAATCGTCCAAGAGAATTTCCATCTAAATATATGATAGTTGGATCGGAATTTATAAATTCATTACGAAAATTTTTTAATTTATCTTTACTATCTAATCTCTTTGCTGCAAATATATCAATTGATTCAAAAGTTGTTTTCATTTTAATCCTCCCTTCAATATATTAAAAGCTATATCAAAAAAAAGTTTAACCCAGAGTTCATACATTTTCCCTGAGGGGTGTAAACCGTCTTTAGCTACTAATTCTGGCTTAGATTTTACCTGCCTTGAAATTCCCGTGATATCAAAATAATAGACGGATTCCTTCTCCGATTCTTCTTTATTAATTCGATTAAAAGAATCAATTTCTTTACTAATTAATTCTTGTTCCCTATCTTCTGCAAAAGGTGTTACTCCCCAATCGGGTATTGAAATAACTATAACACCTTTATTACCGAGAGCAGCAAAATTAATTGAACGTTTTAATAATTGAGCAAATTGAGTTCGGTATTCAGCTGTATCTCTTCCCCGATATTGATTATTAACACCAATTAGGAGTGTTACTAAATCATATTTTCCTTTTGGGGATACTGCATCAATTCCTTTATTAAGTTCATCAGTAGTCCACCCGGTTCTTGCAATAATCAAGGGGTTTTCTATTTTATATTGCAAGTGTCTTACTGAATCGGCAAATTGAGTCGGGTATCTTTCATTTTCGGAAACACTTTCACCGATAGTATAAGAATCTCCTAATGCCAAATAAGTAAATGGTATTATGTTTTTCATAGTGCCAGTTGGTTCCAGAGGGTCTGGCACTTTTACTGTATCCTTATGATTTATTGGGTCTGCCTGTCCCATTGGCTCTGTTCCGCTCTCAGCTTTGCAGCTTAAAATAAATAGTAATAAAAAGAAAATTTTTAATTTCATCAATTTTTCTTAATCTAGTTTATTAATATATAAAATGTAGCACTTCAATATATGTAAAAGTATTTCTCATCCATTATATTAAGAAGAGAAAATAGAAAATTATGAAAGGAATATAAAATGAATAATAAATACACTATAAGGTTATTTTCAATTATCCTGATTGCTCTATTTACAACGTGCGATACCGATGCACAGAAAAGCGATAAAATTATACCTGAGGGAATTTGGGTTCGGAATGGATATGAATTATCTGTGGCAGTAAATCCAAAATATCCTCCTCGTCATATAACACAAGCACCTGATGGCACTCTTTATTTTAGCAGTCTTGATAGCGATATCATTACTTGCGCTAAAGATATAGATGGTGATGGTTATTACGAAACTTTAACAGAATATCATAAAGCCAAAAATGTAGTTTATTATGTTCTTTGGCACGAAGGAGAAATCTGGTTTACAGAAAGCGGTGCGGTTTATAAAACTAAAGATACAAACAATGATGGAATGGCAGATGAAGTAAATGCAGTTCTTCCGAATGGAAAACTTCCCGATGGAGGCGGACATGCTTGGCGACCATTATTAATTAATAATGGAAGAATTTATACTGGCATGGGAGATTCGGGAAATATCAGCGAAGAACCAAATTCCGAACGTCAGAAAATTTGGTCTTTCGATATGAATGGCAATGATAAAAAATTATTTATTTCCGGAATCCGTAATACTGAAAAATTAGTCTTACGTCCCGGCACCAATGAAATATGGGGTATGGACCATGGCAGCGATTGGTTCGGTAGAAAAGTCGGTGATACGAGAGAAAAACAACCGATAACAGATAATAATCCACCAGAAGAAATGAATAAATATGTGGAAGGTGGTTTTTACGGACATCCTTACATCGTAGGCAATCGCCTTCCACGTTATGAATATATGGATAGAAAAGATATTATAGAATTAGCCGAAAAAACAATCGTTCCAGAATGGATGGGTGGAGCGCATTGGGCATCGAATGCTATGATGTTTTATACAGGTGATAATTTTTCATCGGAGCATAAAGGGGATGCATTCGTAGCTTATCACGGTTCTTGGAATAGAAGTAAACCGGGCGGTTATCAAGTTACTCGTGTCCTTTTTGAAAATGGAAAACCATTTGGCGAAAAGCCATATGTAAAATTCATTGATAATAATGATAATATTTCGGGAAGACCTGTGGATGTAATTAATGATGTTAAATCTGGTGGAATACTTATTACCGAAGATGGACGGCTTTTTGATAGCAATTATATTTATCGATTAACGGGAAAAAGGAAATGAAATATTTTTTTGTAATAATTATATTGTTTTCGGAATTAATATCGGCTCAACAAGAAAAAAAAGTTACTCATGAAGAAATTAAAAAAGCAGAACTTATCTTTAAACAAAAATGTACAAGATGTCATGGGAACGAAGGAAGAGCATTCGGAAATAATTTTGCTAAAATAGATAATAATGAATTAAGACTTATTACCGAAGATATGATGTACGGTCCCGCAAGACTTAAACCAACTGAATCTGAAATAGTGGCTATGACCGAATATCTGAAGTCACTTCATAAAGAAAGTAAATAATAACGATTAATTAATTTTCTCTTAATACTTAATTAATAATCAAAATAGATATTCCATTATTTAAAAAGGAGAGTATATGAGAAAACGGATTTTGTTAATATTTTTATTACCTGGTGCATTGATTTTTATATCATTCGTTTTCTCCACTTTAATTTCTGCTAAAGGAAATGACAAAGCTGAAAAGAAAACTTATTTTCCCTATATAAAAACTAATAGATTAATCCTCGATTCTGATTTTGATGATGTCTCATCACAAATCAAAAATGAAAATGGAAAGCAATATATTAAAGTCGATGGCGAAGATTTTAAGTATTATCAAGAATTAGTAATAAGCGATACTAGTGTATCGATTTTGCATACCTATAGTAAATTCAAATACCTCTTATTTTTCACAAAAGAAGCAACAATTTCTTATAAGGAGCCGGTCATGCGATTCCCTCTTCCATTGGAAAAAGGGAAGAGATGGACTTGGAACGGATATGAATATTTCGGTGATGATTCGGCTACAGTATCTATTAAAGGATTTGTGGAAGGAGAAGAAAAAATAAAAGTCCCCGCCGGCGAATTTACAGCTATGAAAGTGGTTACAGAATTAGTAACGGGAAAGGGCTCAAAGAATAAAATTACTGAATGGATAGCTCCTGATATTGGGATAATAAAAACTCATATTACGATCGAAGGGGGTGGATTCACCGGCTTTCTTAGAAATATTCTCGGTTATAGCGAGATAAATTTTGAATTAAAAGGGGTAGAAAAATTGGTATTGAAATAATCTAAAATTTTTTAAAATAAAAAACCCCGCTTAAAGGCGGGGTTTAACTGCAGAAATTTATATTCTTATTTAAGAATTTTTACTTCTGAAGCCTGAAGACCTTTTGGTCCCTGAGCTAAAGTAAATTCTACTTTGTCGTTTTC